>JACMQD010000484.1 GCA_014377155.1 Herminiimonas sp. | reverse complement strand
GCAGACCATCGCCGCACGCCTCAAGCCGCTCGCCGCACACGACCCGCAAAGCATCCTGCCCTACAGCTATGCCGGTACCATGGGTCTGGTGCAGGGCGAGTCGATGTCGGCGCGGTTTTTCCATAAAATTGGCGCCTCGCTGCTGGAGCGCACGATCTGCGCGTCCGCTGGCGGTGCCGGGTACAAGTACACGATCGGTGCGCGCATCGGCACCGATGTCGAGCAGTTCCAGAACGCCAGGCTGATCCTGATCTGGGGTGGCAATCCGATTGCCTCGAATCTGCATTTCTGGATGCGCGCACAAGAAGCAAAACGGCGCGGCGCGACGTTGATCGCGATCGATCCGTACCGCTCGCTGACGGCGGAAAAATGTCATCAGCATATCGCGCTGCTGCCTGGCACCGATGCCGCGCTGGCACTCGGCATGATGCATGTGCTGATCCGGGACGATCTGCTTGACCACGATTACATCGGACGCCACACGCTCGGCTTCGCGCAGCTGCAGCAGCGTGCAGCCGAATGGCCGCCCGAGCGCGTGGCCGAAACATGCGGCATCACGGTAGAAGAAGTCGCGCAGCTTGCGCGGCTGTACGGCGAAACGGCCAGACAGGGCGGCGCCGTGGCGATTCGCACCAACTACGGCTTGCAGCGCGTGCGCGGCGGCGGCATGTCGGTGCGAAATATCGCCTGTCTGCCGGCACTGGTCGGTGCATGGCGGCATGCGGCCGGCGGCATGCAGTTGTCATCGTCCGACTCGTTTCCAAAAAATACTCAGGCATTGCAGCGACCGGACCTGCTGCCGGGCGCGCGCATTCCACGCACCATCAACATGAGCACCATCGGCGATGCACTGACGGCCGAGGCGTCGCAGGCGTTCGGTCCGGCCATCAAGGCCGTGATTGTCTACAATTCAAACCCCGTGGCGGTGGCGCCCGATTCGGTCAAGGTCGCACAGGGTTTCGCGCGGGAAGACCTCTTTACCGTCGTGCTGGAACATTTTCAGACCGACACGGCCGACTATGCGGACATTCTGCTGCCGGCCACGACCCAGCTTGAGCATGTCGATATCCATGCGACCTATGGCCACCTTTACATGATGGCCAACAATGCCGCCATTGCCCCGCTCGGCGAAGCCAAGGCCAATACCGAAATCTTCCGTCTGCTGGCGCAGCACATGGGCTTCGACGACGACTGCTTCAAGGACGACGACGACCGCATTGCCTCGCAGGCGTTCGATGCCGGCCACGCGCATGCAATCCATTTTGACTGGGATTCGCTGAAGCGAAAAGGCTGGCAAAAGCTCGCCATGCCGGATGCGCCGTTTGCCGAAGGCGGGTTTGCGACACCCTCCGGCAAATGCGAATTCTATTCCGCCAGCATGGAGGCCGATGGTCTCGATCCGCTGCCGACCTATATCGCGCCCTACGAATCGAAGGCAAGCAACCCGGAACTGGCGCAGCGCTATCCGCTGGCGATGATTTCACCACCCGCGCGCAATTTTCTCAATTCGACTTTTGTCAACGTTCAGAGTCTGCGCAGTACCGAAGGCGAACCCCATCTCGACTTGCACCCGCTCGACGCCGCCGAACGTACACTCGAAAATGGCGACATGGCGCGCATCTTCAATGACCGCGGCAGCTTCATGGCAAAGGTGCGGGTAACGGAAAAAACCCGGCAAGGACTCGTGGTCGGACTGTCCATCTGGTGGAAAAAATTTGCCGTCGATGGCAAGAATGTCAATGAAGTCACCAGCCAGCGACTGACCGACATGGGACGTGCTCCGACGTTCTATGACGTGCTGGTACAGGTCGAAAAGGCGTAAAGTGAAGACGCAGATGAAGTGGCGCATTGGGATATTTTGTGGCGTGGCGATGCTCGCTGCAGGTTGCGCGCAGATCAGTACGCTTGGCTATTATGCGCAGGCAGCCCATGGCCAGTTTTCGCTGATGGCCGAGGCGCGGCCGATCGACGACTGGCTGGCAGATCCGCTCGCGTCTGAAAAATTAAAGGGAAAATTGCGCAAGGTGCGCGAGATGCGTCGTTTCGCCGCGTCCGAACTCGGCTTGCCCGACAACGAAAGTTATAAAAGCTATGCCGACCTGAAGCGGCCTTTCGTCTCGTGGAATATCGTCGCCACGCCGGAGCTGTCGATGAAACCGGAGCAGTGGTGTTTTCCGGTTGCCGGTTGCGTCAACTATCGCGGCTACTATGACAAGGGCGATGCGCAAGAATATGCCCGCGACTTGCGCAAGCAGGGCTTCGACGTGCAGGTGGCAGGAGTGCCGGCCTATTCGACGCTGGGCTGGTTCAATGATCCGATCTTGTCGACTTTCATCCAGTATCCGGACGGCGAACTGGCGCGGCTGGTGTTTCATGAACTGGCTCATCAGGTGGCCTATGCGCAGGATGATTCCCAATTTAATGAGTCGTTCGCCACGGCGGTCGAAGAAGTGGGCCTCGAGCGATGGATGGCAGTGCAGGGCGATGACCGCATGCGCCAGACCTATGTCGAATACGAAGGACGCAAGCGTGACTTCCTGGTCTTGCTGCTGAAATATCGCAAGGAGCTCGAAGCCAATTACGAACGCCAGGTTACCGATGCCGACAAGCGCACACAAAAAGTAGTGCTTTTCGAGGCGCTCAAGAACGAATACCAGACAATCAAGGCAAAGTGGGGTGGCTATGCCGGCTACGATCGCTGGTTTGCCGAACCCTTGTCCAATGCACACCTGGCCTCGGTTGCGACTTACCATGATTTTGTGCCGGCATTTCGTGCATTGCTGGAGCAGCAGGGCAGTTTTTCGAAATTCTATGCCGCCGTACAGCGCTTGGCGAACGTCGACAAAACCGACCGTCAACAGCAACTGGCGCGTCTGGGCAAATTATCGCCGCTGGCTGCGAACAAGCGCGCATCAGCTGACATGGCGCGTTAAAACACGGCAGAGCAGCGCGATCATATGGTTACAATAACCACATGAGATTCGACACCGACCTGCACCGCCATACCCTCAAGCTTGACAATCGACTCGACGGCGGCAAGCCGTTCGAGATGAGTGTGGTCGACGCCGGACCGCAAGGCGGCGACCGTAAAACGGCGCCCACCATGGTCTTTCTTCATGGCTTCGGCGGCCGCGCCGCTTATTGGGAATATCAGCTCGAACAATTCCAGGACGACTATCGGGTTGTCGCGCTGGATTTGCGCGGCCATGGCTACAGCGATGCGCCCGACGAGGACGAGGGCGCGCGCTACGACGTACCGGAACTGGTAGCCGACATCGAGGCGGCGCTCGACGCACTCGGCGTGCCGCAACGCTTCACACTGGTTTGCCATTCGTTCGGCGGGGCGCTGTCGGCGTACTTCATCGGCAAGCATCCGCAACGCGTGATTGCGCTGGTGATCATCGCGTCGGCGGTCGAGTTCCGCCTGCGCCTGGTCGGGCGCATGCTATTGCGCGTGCCGCCTTCGATCCTGACATGGCTGCGCGAAGTCCTGCCGTATCTCGGTTTCAATGCCGCCAAAGTCTATCCTCCCGCGCACGTGGTTTATCTGCAAAACCGCAACGCCCTGTCACCCTGGAACGGCGCCGAGGCATTACGTCGCATCCGTGTGCCGACGCTGGTGATTCTGGGGCAAAAAGACATCCTGTTTTCCGACGCTTCCTACAAGGAAGTCGCGCGTCTGATTCCCGGCGCTGAACAGGTTGTCATCCCGGTGTCGGCGCATCAGGTCATGGTCGAGCGTCCGGACGCGGTTAACCGCGCGATCGAACGCTTTTTGCAGTCACTGGTCGATCCGGTCGAACTGGCCGAGCGCAAGCTGCAACAAAAAACGCAGCGTCGTGCCGCGCGCAAGGCCCTGGAGGCAGAGCGTCCCTGGCTGAAGTTCTACGACGCGCGCACGCCGTATCGCATACGCATGCCCACCGTCGCTTTGCCGCGGCTACTGGAAGCGACGGCGCGGCGCTTCGGCAGCACGCCCGCGCTGGATTACTTCGGCAAGACGATTTCATGGCGCGAACTCGAACGGCTAGCCAACCGGTTTGCGCACGGTTTGCTGGCAATGCGCCTGAAGCGCGGCGAGCGCGTCGCGCTGGCATTGCCGAACACGCCGCAATGGGTAATCGCCTATTTCGCCATTCTGAAAGCCGGTGCCGTGGCTGTGCTGGTGGACGCCACCGATGATACCGGGCAGTTGCTGGCACGCCTTGCCGACACCGATGCGGCGATGCTGATCACCACGTCCGACCGCTACGACGAGTTGCGTGACATCTTGCAGACCGATCCGCGTGCGGCCGGTGTGCGTCGGGTAGTATTCGCATCGATGCTCGACTTCCGCAGCTGGCGCGAACAGATCAAGTTCGCGCTGCTGCATCATGTGCAGGAAGGCCACTGGTTACCATGGTTTCGGCGCGACGACGAGAATCGCAAACGCGAACGGCGCTTCGCCAAGTTCAACAAGGTGCTGCTGCGTGGCGCTTATTTTCCGCCTGGCGTGACAACGGATGTCGAGGATGTGGCTGTGATCGCGCATACGTTTGGCAGCACCGGCAAACCATTGCCAGTACCCCTGACGCATCGCAATCTCGCTGCCAATGCGCTGCAGTTGCGCCACTGGCTGCCCGAATCGCGCCCGGGTGACGAGCGTTTCCTGGCGCAGCAACCGCTGTCGAGCGCGTATGGCCTGACCGGGCTGCTGCATCTCGGCGTCTATCTGGGTGCGACGTTGATCCTGGTGCCGGGAAGCGATGTCAACAAATTGTTGAAGACCGTGAAAAAAATGCGGCCAACCTATTTCCCGACCACGCCTTACATGATCCGGCAGCTTACGCATACGCCGGGGGTGCGACGTTTCGGCCTGGCGTCGATTCGTGTCTGCGCCGTCAGCGGATCGCCTCTGGCACAGGAAATTCGCGAGGAGTTCGAGAAGATCACGCGCGGCCGCCTGATCGAAGCCTATGGCTTGACCGAGGCATCTCCGGCAGTACTGGCGATGCCGGTTGCGGCGCGGCGTCAGTTCGGCGTCGTGGGCTTGCCGCTGCCGGACACTGAAGCCAGGATCGTCGACCTCGACAGCGGCGGCACCGCTGCCACTGATACCATTGGTGAGCTCTGGATACGCGGCCCGCAAGTCTTCGGTGGCTATGGCGACATCGACTTGCGCCACCAGAAGGCGACGGCAGCACGGCTGCAGAACGGCTGGCTGGCCACGGGCGATATCGCCAGTGTCGACGAGGACGGCTTCTTCACGATCGTCGACCGCAAGGAGCACATGCTGGTACGCGGCGGCCAGCGGGTGTTTCCGCGCCATGTCGAGGAAATCCTGTTCGAGCATCCGACGGTATCGTGGGCACGGGTAACGCGCGAAGCAGATGAGGAAGGTCTGCCTCATCTGCGGGCATCCGTCTTGTTGCATCGCAATACTTCCGTCACGGTAGAGGAGTTACTCAAATACTGCGCAAAACGCTTGCACCCTGGCGCGCTGCCCGATAGCATCTCGATAGAAAATCGAGAACCGGCGGCATGATGTCGGCAACAGTAGGCAAACCATAAAATAATTAGAAACAGAGGCACAGCATGGACAGGATTTGGCTGAAGTCGTACCCCAAGGGCGTACCTGCAGAGATCGATTACACGCAATATCGTTCCTTGGTGCATTTGCTGGAAGAAGCATTCCGCAAGTACGCCGCCCGCGACGCATATGTCTGCATGGACAAGAAACTGACTTATGCGGAGGTGGACGACCTTTCCAAAAAGCTTGGTGCGTGGCTGCAGGGCAAAGGTCTCCAGAAAGGCGCCCGCGTCGCGCTGATGATGCCGAACGTGCTGCAATACCCGGTCGCGATCGCCGCCGTTCTTCGAGCCGGCTACACGGTAGTCAACGTCAATCCGCTGTACACGCCGCGTGAGCTGGAGCATCAGCTTAACGACTCCGGTGCCGAAGCCATCATCATCCTCGAAAATTTTGCCACGACGCTCGAACACGTCGTCGCCAAAACCAAGATCAAGCACGTCGTCGTCGCCAACATGGGCGAATTGCTCGGCGGTGTCAAAGGAATGGTAGTCAATTTTGTCGTGCGCAATGTAAAGAAGATGGTGCCGGCCTATACTCTGGCGAATGCGATTTCGTTCAAGAACGCGATCGCCGAAGGTTCGTCATTGACCCTGACGCCGGTCGAGCTCGGTCATGAAGACGTGGCCTTTCTGCAGTACACCGGTGGTACCACCGGCGTGTCCAAAGGCGCCACGCTTACTCATCGCAACATCATCGCCAACGTACTGCAATCCGAAGCATGGCTGCAGCCGGTGCTCGACAAGGAACCGAAGGTCGAGCAGCTGATCATAGTTTGCGCATTACCGCTTTATCATATCTTTGCGCTGACGGCATGCTGCCTGCTCGGCACGCGCGCAGGCGCGATGAACATCCTGATCACCAACCCGCGCGACATCGGCGCGTTCATCAAAGACCTGGCCAAGTACAAGTTCAACATGCTCCCTGCCGTCAATACGTTGTATAACGGCCTGATGAATCACCCCGACTTTGCCAAGCTCGATTTTTCCGGTCTGAAGGTTACCAATGGCGGCGGCATGGCGGTACAAAAAGCGGTGGCGGACCGCTGGTTCAAGCTGACCGGCTGCCCGATCGCCGAAGGTTATGGCTTGTCGGAGACGTCGCCTTGCGCCACCTGCAATCCGGCCGACACGGTCGAATACAGCGGCAGCATCGGCTTGCCTTTCCCTTCTACCGACATCGTGATTCTCGATGATGACGGCAATCCGGTACCGCTCGGTCAGGCCGGCGAAATCGCGATCCGCGGTCCGCAGGTCATGGCAGGTTACTGGCAGCGTCCGGACGAGACCGCGAAAGTAATGACGGCCGACGGCTTCTTCAAGTCCGGCGACGTCGGCATCATGGACGAGCGCGGCTTCACCAAGATCGTCGACCGCAAGAAGGACATGATTCTGGTATCAGGTTTCAACGTCTACCCGAATGAAATCGAAGGTGTGGTCGCCGGCCATCCGGGCGTACTCGAATGCGCCTGCGTCGGCGTGCCAGATAATAATTCGGGTGAGGCGGTCAAGCTGTTCGTGGTGCGCAAGGACCCGAGCCTGACGGCTGAACAGTTGATGGATTTTTGCAAGGAACAGTTTACCGCCTACAAAAAACCGAAGTACATCGAGTTCCGCGAAGACCTGCCGAAAACCAATGTTGGCAAGATTCTGCGGCGCGAACTGCGCGATGAAAAGAAAGCCGCCTGACCAGCGATTGAATACGGCAGGTATGCAAGCGAAAAAACCGCCTTTTACCAGGGCGGTTTTTTTACGTCAGTCGGTTTGTATCACGCCCGGCTTGCCATCGTTGACGACGAAGCCGGCTAGCGCCGTGACGCCGGACTCGACCGCGCGCACGTCGTCGAGTCCCATGAAGCGTGCGGTGGTGCTGGCAGGCGACAGCGTCATCATGATGAAGCCGCGACGGTCGCTGCGTCCGTACCGAATATGCGGATTGTCGGCTACTTGCCGGTCGGTTCGCGCCTGCGAGCGCGAACCCGACGTGATGGACGTCCCGCAGAATTCAGATGCCAGAACCGGGTTGGCTGCCGACACGCCGCGCACGAAATCGCGCCGAAGGTCGGCCGCGTAAAACGTGTGCACGTCGCCTGAAATCACCAATGGATTGGCTGGCCGGTGGGTCGCGACGTCATCGAGCAGACGGCCGCGCGCGGCCGGATAGCCATCCCAGCCATCTGTCCAGAAACGCCCATCGCCCGGCTCGGCGATCGGCACCTGTGATGACTGTGCCATAAGCGTCTGCTGAGCCAGCACGTTCCATCTTGTGGTAGACGTCGCCAGACCCTGCGCCAGCCAGGTTTCCTGCTCACGCCCAAGCAGACTGCGTGCCGGATCGAGTCGTTCGATGCAACTCGACGTCACCGAATTGGCGCCGCCGCGGTCGGGTTTGGGGCAAGCCTGGTAGGACCGATACTGACGACTGTCGAGCACATGGAAACGCGCCAGCCGACCCCAGTCAAGGCGATCATGAATGCGCATGTGCGCGAACCGATCGGGACCAGACTGCAGATTGGGCAGGCGGATCGGCATGTGTTCGTAAAAGGCCTGGTACGCCGCTGCCCGGCGCACCAGAAATTGCGGGTCGAGAAGGAAGTCGCGGTCGCCAGCATAGTCGTTGGACACTTCGTGATCATCCCAAGTCACGATCCAGGGCGCCGCATGATGCGCCGCTTGCAGGTCGCGATCCGATTTGTACTGCGCATAGCGAGCGCGATACTGCGTCAGCGTATAGCTCTCGTTGCTGCGTTGCGCCTGCTCGGGATGCGTCAGCCGGTAGGGGCCCCACTCGTAAATGTAATCCCCGAGAAAGGCCACCAGATCGGGTGCTGCCGCAGCGATATGGCGATGTGCCGCGTAGTGGCCGAATTCCCAATGCTGGCATGACGCCACCGCACACCGCAGCGACGTCGGCATGATATCGGACGCAGGCGCCGTACGCGTTCTGCCGACCGGACTGATTGCATCGCCTACCATGAATCGGTACCAGTACCAGCGATCCGGTTGCAAACCTGTGGCGTCCACATGCACGCTATGCCCGAGTTCGGCCAATGCCGTGGCGTCGCCTTTGGCCGCAATGCGCCGAAATGCCTCATCCTCGGCAATCTCCCAGCGCACGGTAACGGGTCGCGGATCGGGCGGCTCTTGACTGAGCGGGTCGGACAGGATGCGGGTCCATAAGACCATGCCGCTCGGACGTGGCGAACCCGATGCGACACCGAGTTGAAACGGATAGCCAACGACACTGCCGCGCGCAGTCCATGGGAATGCGGCAGCCAGTGCGACCAGCGCGGTGAGCCGCGCGGACTGCGCCAGGAAATGGCGTCGGTGATTATCCACGTTGGATCACGATATCGAGCCGGCAAGGCAACCGGATATCGCGCGCCAGTCTCATGCAACCAGCGGCGGCAGTTGACGCGGCTTGCGATCGTCATCGGTGGCGACATAAGTCAGCGTGGCTTC
>JACMQD010000079.1 GCA_014377155.1 Herminiimonas sp. | reverse complement strand
GCTCCCGTCACCTCGAATCCTTCATCCCTGGCCGGACCAGCGCTTTGCCGTCAACCACCCAAGGTAGGAGCCCAGTGCGCGAATTGCGCACGCTGGGATCTGTGCGGGGGGCGCTCAGCAATGGGCGTCCCTACCGCGATCCGACTAAATAGCTTTACACCCGAGACACTTAAAAGCTTCGCTGCTCGCCTGGGGTTTGCACAGATTACCAAGCCGGTTAGCTGCGTCGCTTGCAGCTTCAAAAGATAGGGAAGGCAGTATCTAAGCACCTGCTTAGTCTCATGCGGAAGCAAACGACACAGTTGTACTTCGTTAAGCGGTAATTGACGTTCTATTTGTATTCGATCAAAGCTGAACGACGGTGTCGTAGTCGATTGAACCAAAACTGCAACACACCTTCCGCTTCTGGAAAGCGACCCAAGACATAGAAGAGGGCCCGCCAGCGCATGGCGACGTTCCCGATGCCGTAGCGCAGGGACAAGCGCAAAACCTGCAAGGGGAGGATCAACAACAACAACATCCAGGCTGGATGAACGAGCGCGAGGGCGATGGTTGCTAGCGGCAACGCCACGCCCCAAACAAGCGCCCGGTAAGTTTGCGCGACGCCATGACGTTCCGGCGGTTTGCCGTGCAATTGAGCACTTTCGGCAAATGCGTGGCCAGCACGCTTGGTGCGTTTCCACCATTGACCGAAACGTGTGATTGCGGCGTCGTGTAGCGTCATGTCGGCAGGCAGTCTCCAGACTTCCCAGCCGGCGCTACGGAGGCGCAAGCAGAGTTCGGGTTCCTCGCCGGCGATCAGATCATTGCGGTAGCCACCTGAAGCTGCGAGAGCAGCAACTCGCATGAATACATCGCCTCCACAACTGCGCGTTTGACCCACCGGTGTGTTCCATTCCAAATCGCACAGAAGGTTGTAAACCGAGGCATGCGGATACCGCTCGCGTCGACGTCCGCATGCGGCCGCTGCCTTGGGATGCTCTCGCATAAACAAGACTGCGTCGGCGAACCAATCGTCTACCAACTCGCAATCGCCATCGACAAATTGCACGAAGGGCAGGCTTGGTGCCAGTTGCTGTAAGCGCTGGAAGCCCTCGTTACGGGCGCGCGCGGCCGTGAACGGGTGCGTCATGTCGAGATTGATTACGCAAGCACCCTGACTGCGCGCCCAATCTGCAGAGCCATCGGTAGAACCGGAATCCACGTAAACCACTGGGCATGATACGGACACCGAGTTGATACAGCGCTTTAAACGCTCACCTTCGTTGCGCCCGATGATGACCACGCCGAACATATTCGAGCGGCGTGTATCCGGATGGCCGGGCACGGGCAGATTATTTGATTTCACGTGCGACGTCCCGAGTTCCACTGGCTCTTAGCATGGCGGAAAGCCGCTTGCCCCAATCGATCCATCGCTGCTCGAAATAGAAGGTCGACGCATGCGCGAGTCCGATGGTTGCAGCGAATAACAGCGGGCGCTTGAGGTACTTTATCCACTTGTCTCCGCTGGCAAGCCACGAGAAGATCAGCAGGTGATGAATGACATACACCGCGAATGAAATTGTCGCGATGTAGCGCAATGCACGACTGCACAGAATTGCTTGCAACCGCGGTGGCGGAGTGAACAGTGTCGTGCCTACCAATATAGCCGCGATATAGGGCCGAAGATAGTTCAAGAATCCCGTCGAGGGATGGCTGGAGAGTGCAAGCAACACCAGCAATACATAGGCGTTTGTTCTCGCAATGACTCGAGCGGCGGTGCTTCCCAAGTTGCCTGCACATATCAAAGCCAAGATGGCGCCAGCCAAAATATCGTCGATCCGTCGCCAAGTCACGATGTCGACAATCGCACCGGAGCTGATTCGGTAGGCGGTGACGGCAACGCAGATCAATGGGAGCAAGTACAGCCCGCGCCGGCCCAGGAGGCTAACCACTAAGGCAATGCCGACGTAGAACTGCATCTCCACGCACAGGCTCCAAAAATGACTTGCGATGGCGGTCAGGTGCTGCGGCGGGAGGTTGGCATAGAAGAAAAAGTTGGGTAAGTAGTCGTCTGCCACCGTGCCGACTAACGGGAATGAAATGGCCATTGCCACCCATGCCAATGGAACTACACGGAAAAAACGTCGGATCAAAAAGTCGGAAATACTGGCGCGATCGAGCAAAAATCGAGTCATCAGAAAGCCGGACAAGGTGAAAAACAGCGCCATGCCCATCGGACCGGCCATTTCATTCAAGCCCCAGTTCTTCGGACCAAGCGGCAATAGATGAGTTGCAAGCACAAGGAGTATGCTGACGCCTCGCCAGCCATCTAGAACAGCCAACCGGCCCGGGATTTGTACGGAAGATTTCATGGGGACATGCTGGAAGTTATTTCAAATATTCCGCCGTGTGGCAGTTCGCGAGCCGAAAGTCACCAAAGGGCCGAATTGGAATTATATAATATATATTAATCAGCTAATGTGGTAACTAGCGCTCACATCGCGTAGCACAGATCCCATTATTTTACCGACTGCCTCGTCCGAGAAATTATTAATAGCCGTTTCTCGCGCCGACGTAGAGATAGCCGTCCTGAGCGTGCTGTCTTCCCACAGCCTTGAAATGGCTTCTTTCATGTCGTCATGATTGCCGTGCCGTACGAGTAACGCGTCGTGTCGGTCGGTGACGTAGTCGGTACTGGCAGGGCATGCGGTGATGACAACCGGTCGGCCAAATACCATTGCGTCGAGTAATGTGACTTGTCCCGACGCTGTGTGTTGGTTCGCTATCGGTATGACGCTGATACGAGCACGCTGCACTAACTCAAAACACTGTTCAGAGCTCAATCCGGATCGAACTTCAACGTTGGGCGGGATAGATAAACCAGCCACGGCGTGCGGACCTGCAACAATCACGGCTGGATAACCCAATTCTGCCAACACACCGAATAACAGTCGATAGTCACGTTGCGCTGACCCCATTGAAAGCAGGAAAGGTTTATCCTTATTTTCATTAAATGTGATCGGACGAGTGGCTCGCTGCAAGGGTACGAACTGGAAGCGCTCTGGCGGCAAATTCAGCCAGTCGCTGTAGGCCTCAATTTCGTGGCGAGAATGAACGATGAAGCGGTCAACTGCCGGCAGCGCCAGTCGGGCCAACCGACGTCGTAACCCGGGGTAAAGTTTGCCGAGGTTGAATGTCCACGCCACTAGCGGGATGTTAGAGAATGCGACGCGCTTGCGCAGCCCAACAGTAATTGGCAATTGCGGGAAACATGTGATTACGCCGCGCGGGCCGGTGTCCCCCCCAGCCGCGCGCCACACTGCATTTCCATGTCTCATGTAGTCACGCCACGCATCGAAACCGGTAATCTTGCGGGATCGATCGTGCGTATACCCTGCGGGCACAGAGTGAAACTTGAGAGATTCATCATGGTTCGGCACATAACGCGTGAGCCATTGATCTGATTTTCTCTGGATGAATGGCGCGGCAAGATACCAGTTCATCGGGGTTGTTTCCATGCGATTTCATCCCAGATTCAAGGTGTTCGATGAATAAGCCAAATTATGCCAAAATCGCATGGCGATGAAAGCTATTAACGTGTTGGAGCGGTACCCAGATGGGTGTTCAAAAGTATTGTCCTTACTGCGGTCGCATGAGCGCGCACGGAATCAAGTCCTGCAATGCCTTGCCCGCGAGCAAGCCACTTGATGCCATGTATCAGGTCGGTTAGCCACGAAAGGCAAACAAATGCCAAAAGACCAGTCAAACCAAAATGCTTTCGGTAGTACAGAAGCTCACTCTCTATTTGCAGTGCAGAAATTTGTTTGCCAGACGGGGTCAGAGAACCTTCAGACTTGGCGCTTTCGCCGCCTAGGTGTATGACAGTGGTGCTGGGAAAATGAATGACTTTCCATCCACTACGTTTAGCCCGTTTGCAGAAATCCACTTCTTCGAAATACAAAAAATAACGGGGATCAAACAGACCGCACTGTTCTATCACGCTTCTTCGTACCAGTAAATAGCAACCCACTACCCAGTCACATTCTCGTGGAATATCGTCATTCGGGAAAGGTTCGTCGACCATTTTCGTCGCCGGAAAAAAACGGGTCAGTCCCGACCGCTGAAGAAATACGTTCCAAGGATTAGGAAAGTTGCGACATACGGGTTGCAAATCTCCATCACGACCCACGAGTCGAGTCCCCAAAATTCCGCATTCGGGATGCTCATCCATATACTTGACGGTAGCGGATAGCGTGTCAGATGCTACAAAAGCATCTGTATTCAAAAGCAGGACGTAGCGGCCCGTTACCAAAGGGACTGCCTGATTGTTTGCGCGGCCGAAACCTACGTTTTTTTTGTTGCATATCAGGGTGGATTCACTGAATTCGCGTTCGAGCGTCGCGACCGACTCGTCCTTGGATGCGTTATCTATAACAATGGTTTGCAGATTTAGATCCCCTTTTGACGCTAATATTGCGCGGCGCATCGGAATAAGCAATTCGGATGTGTTGTAGCTGACGACAACAATAGAGATGTCAGGTATCGGTGAGGTGGATCGATTCGGATTCGACATTTGGTGCAAAGAAGGGTGACGGGCAGGGCGACCGGATCATAGCTGCATAAAATGAAAAAACCCCCGGGTAACGAAGCCGGGGGTTTGCGATGCGGGATCTCTGGGATCTCACTTACGGTAGAGGTGCTGCGGGGGGCGAAGCTGCAAGCGCGGTTTTGCCGAAACCGGCCCGAAAGTGGTTCACGAGCTCAAGTGATGTCCAGGCTGAGTTCCATTGACCGCGGCGTTGTTGGATGGCTCGCTCAAAATATTCAGGGAAACCATCCGCTGACGTCGTGGTAATTCCTTTTGCGGCGAGATAGGTCTTCAGCGTTCGATCCCCACCGTTATTTCCCAATGCCGCTGCAGCGGCTGCTCGGGTGGCAAAGATGCGGTTCCCTTGGTAGACCGTGTCAGGTGCCGAATTAAGAGCTGTGCCGACTGGCAGATATTCGGATTCGCGAAGTGTGCCGTTAATCAGCACGTTGTTGGAAACCGTATTACTGCGAACACCGAGGCCTGTCATTCCGTAGCATGTTGTCGAGGCATCTGCACCGTCTTTTACCGAGATGGCTGCAGCAGCTTGACCACTGTCGAAAACGTTATCGGTTACACGGTTGGCTCGAGTAGCGAAGGCGAATCTCGCGTAGCAATCCTGGAAAAACGGCATAAATTGAAACCCGTATGACTTTGGAGCGCTTTGGGCGCCGGTGACGATATTGCGCGCCACCTCCACTGCGTATGCTCCACCGCCGAGTTGGATTCCCCATCCGGGATGCCCGCGGTTATCGTTCGTCCCTGTGCCCGTAAATCGCTGCACGACGTTGTCCAGAATCGAGCCAGTTGCACCTACTGCGTCCGCATACCCGCCGTGTGCCCCCATCGACACGTAACCTTGATAGAAGAAATTGCGTTCCACCCGCATCCCGGGCCGGAACTGATCGCCAGAGGCGCCCATCATCGATACGCTGTCAAACATGCCCGACTGCATCGAATTGACCTCACCGTTGATGTAGAGGTTGCGGCTGTACATGTCCCAAGTTTGTTGACCTGTCGGCGGCCACGGCAGCGTTTTGGGATCACCGCGTGAGAACCCGTTGCGCAGCAAGATGGACTCTTCTATGCGTAGTCGTCCGTCTTTTGTGCCGTCGTAGTAGATGCCTTCAACGTGCGATCCATCGGTCGCGAAGTTGTCGGTGAGCAACATGCGACGAAATGTGATCTGGGCTGCGTTTTTTTGCCCGATGTTGATCGTAGCGGCGTCAAGCCAGACGTCTTCAAACAGGATGTCGGTCGAGGCAGTAGTTTGACCCAGCAGGAAAACTCCGTCTTGCATTGCGCCGGTCGGTCGGTCGTGGTTGTCGAAATGCAACGACAAGTACGCAACGTTCTTGAAGGTTGTTGCGTACGATGCGGTAAACCTAGTCACGAAACCCTGCTGTGGATGTACAAAGCGGGGCCGCGGGAGGCACAGGTTTCCGAATGCGCCCACGATTTGCCGCTCAGTCACAGAGCGGCCCCCAGGGATCGAGAGGCTGGCATTTACGGATATGGCGGTGGGTTTGGTTTCTCTTTCGAACGACAGCAGATCGTCGCTCAAATCGTATGTCTCTCCCCGCGCGAACATCCACCAGTCCGGAAAGCCACCGCGCGATGAGGGTGTCGTACTGCCTCCTTGGGCTCCCGTGCTTCCGATATCGGCATTGGGAGCGGCTCGCGGTGCCACATACGCCCAACGCTTGAACCGTTTGACAGCGGCACTTGGATTCATCGGATCGGTGCCGTAGGCAAGGCCGGCCGAGTTGGCTGGGTTGCTGGCGGAATCGATGATGCGATTGCCATCCCAAAAATAAATATCGCCCGTCGCGTCTGAACCGTTGGCAGCGCTGATGTAGTACAGACGCGAACCCGGCTGCTGCATGTTGCGCAATGCAATAGACGTGCTGGCTTTCGAGGGCACGGGGATGGTCCATCCGCCCACGTCGACGCCGCATTCGGTTGCTGCTGCTGTGTCATTGACGGTGGCAGGACCTGGTGCACGCTTAGTCGCAGCCGGAAAAGCTACACGTGCAGCCAGGCGCGTTATGGGCTTGACGCCTGTTGCCAGAGAATTCATCGGGATCGGCCCCGACTTGGCAGAAACAACGCCAGCCGACGTTGGTGGCAAGTCGGCAATTTCGACGGTGTCGGTTGCGTCGGGCGCTGCTGCCGTTTCATTCGGGGCAGGTATCGGCGTGTCCACTCCGTTGCCCATCGAGGATTGGGACGACACGGCAGATGCGGCAAGCGCAGCGATCGGGGCGGTCAGTGCTGCAATGGATTCCTGAGTTAACTCGGCAGGGGCAGCCGCCAAGGGGCGTGCGGATTGGACATGAATGTCGGTTGAGCCTAGCGATGCACCGGTGAATGTGGCCTCGTTGAGGCTGTCGTCGTCGCCGCCGCCGCAGGCAGCAAGTATTGCGGCGCTGAGCAGGCATGCACAAAGTTTGATTGGGCGCCTGAGGCGCGCAGGGTAGTTCAGCATGGTCGGATCTCACTCAAGGCAATATTTCGAACGTCGACGTCTCGTGGAGGTCGGCAACGGAGAAGTGCGGAGTGCGAACGAACCGACATGGTCGGTATGACGCTAAAGCGTGGAGGTCGCGCTGACACCGGACCGCTGAGGCATTCCAACGAAATGTTGGAGTTCAAAGCGTCAGCAGTCTTGGCTATGAATCGGCACGCAGCAGCAGATCTTGAGCGATATTCTGGCGGGGAAAATGCAATTATTTGTATTCAATGGGTCGGTGACACCCGTGCTTAGCGATGCGCTATTCAAGATGGCGGATCGCCTCATGTCTGCGTTTGCATTGCCGCTCAACTTGCGGTCAAGTCCGCAAGCCCGGGAGCGGCTGCGTCTTTTGCGGACAGCAGTGGCGCCTTGCCGACATTCGGCCACTCGATGGCCAAATGCGCGTCATCCCAACGCAATGACCGTTCGGCTGTCGGTTGGTAGTAGGTCGTAGTCTTGTACAAGAAATCGGCCGAGTCGCTGAGGACGAGAAAGCCATGGGCCAACCCCGGTGGAATCCAGAGTTGCTTGTGATTGCTACCACTTAATTCCAGCCCAACCCATTGACCGAACGTCGGGCTATCGTGGCGGATATCGACCGCTACGTCGAATACGCTGCCTTGCGTTACGCGCACCAACTTGCCCTGCGCATGCTCGCCGGTCTGAAAGTGAAGTCCACGAAGCACGCCTTTTACAGAGCGCGAATGATTGTCCTGCACGAAGCTGTACTCCCCGCCTGCGGCTTCGCTGAAGGCGCGGTGGTTGAAGCTCTCCATGAAGAAACCGCGCTCGTCGCCGAAGACCTTTGGCTCCAGGATCAGCACGTCGGCAATTGTGGTGGGCGTTACTTTCATCGGTAAACCTTGTCTGTCAGAACTTGCTGCAAGTACTGTCCGTACCCGTTCTTGAGCATTGGCTGTGCCAGTGCCTGCAGTTGCTCGGCGGTGATCCAGCCGGAACGGTATGCGATCTCTTCGGGACAGGCCACCTTCAAGCCTTGGCGTTTTTCAAGGGTCGCGATGAACTGGCTGGCTTCCAGCAGGCTGTCGTGGGTGCCGGTGTCGAGCCAAGCGTATCCGCGACCCATGATTTCGACGCTGAGCTGATCCAGCCGCAGGTAGGTGGCGTTGACATCGGTAATCTCCAATTCCCCGCGTGCTGAGGGCTGGATGTCGGCAGCGATATCGCAAACCTGTTCGTCGTAGAAGTACAAGCCGGTCACCGCGTAGTTGCTCTTTGGTTTTTTCGGCTTTTCTTCGATGCTCAGCGCACGCTGAGCGTTGTCGAACTCGACCACGCCGTAGCGCTCGGGGTCGTTCACGTGATAAGCGAACACAGAGGCACCGCTATTGCGGCCAGCCGCCCCTTCCAGCAATCCTTGCAATGCGTGTCCGTAGAAGATGTTGTCGCCAAGCACCAACGCGCTGGGTTTGCCGCCGACGAAATTTTTTCCGAGGATGAAGGCTTGCGCCAGACCGTCGGGGCTGGGTTGCACGCAGTAGCTGATATTGACACCCCACTTGGTGCCATCACCGAGCAGGCTTTGAAACCGGGGGATGTCTTGCGGTGTGCTGATCAGAAGGATGTCGCGGATGCCGGCCAACATGAGTGTGGCCAGCGGGTAATACACCATCGGCTTGTCGTACACCGGCAGCAGTTGCTTGCTCATTGCGAGAGTTGCAGGGTGCAGGCGGCTGCCGGAGCCGCCGGCAAGGAGGATGCCTTTACGAGATTGCGACATGAATGTCATTCCTGAGTGATGAGTGGGATGCCCACGGCAAATAAAAAGGAACGAGCGCACTGCGGTCCGACCCGAGCATTGGCGCTGGCTTAATCGCCATTTTTTTGATCGTTGAGACCGTATCCACGCATTTCGTCGAGCATTCGGTCGACTCCGTTTTGCCACGGTGGCAACGCCACCTGGAAGGCTTTTTGCAGTTTCCGGGTATCCAGGCGTGAGTTACCAGGGCGCTTGGCAGGTGTCGGGAATGCGCTTGACGGTACGGCTTCGATTGCCTCAGGCGCGACCTTGATGACCTGACCCATCGCGCGCGCATGTTCGATCACGTGACGTGCATAGGCGTGCCAAGTCGTCTCGCCTTGCGCAACAGCGTGGTATGTGCCGGCCAACTCGGGTCGAGCGGTCGCGCTACGCAGGGCGTGGGCGGTCAGGTCGGCTAAAAGTTCGGCCCCGGTGGGCGCGCCAAACTGATCGGCGATGACGGTGAGCCGCTCGCGCTCTTTGGCGAGTCGCAACATCGTCTTGGCGAAGTTACCTCCGCGCGCCGCGTAAACCCAACTGGTGCGGAAGATGAGGTGCTTGCAGCCGCTGTCCCGGATGGCTTTTTCGCCTTCGAGTTTGGTGGCTCCGTACACGCTGAGCGGGCCGGTGGGGGAGTCTTCAGACCACGGCGCGGCGCCGCTGCCGTCGAACACGTAATCGGTGCTGTAGTGCATCAACCAGGCGCCGAGTGCCTTTGCTTCACGAGCCAGCACGGCAGGGGCCGTGGCATTCAGGGCGCGTGCATGGCCGGGCTCGGATTCGGCCCGGTCCACAGCAGTGTGCGCGGCGGCGTTGACGATGATCTGCGGCGCCACGGCCCGTACGGTCGCTGCCAGCGCTTCGGGGTTTGAAAAGTCGGCGCACAGCGGGAACGGGCTGTCTGAGCCGAGCGCCACTACCTCACCCAGTGGCTCTAGAGCGCGTTGCAGTTCCCAACCCACTTGACCATTTTTCCCGAGTAACAGGATTTTCATGACGTTCTCAAGCGCCGCTGCGTTCGTTGTAGTTGGTGGTCACCCAGTCGCGATAAGCGCCGCTTTGGACACGTGCGACCCAGTCGGAGTTGTCCAGGTACCAGCGCACGGTCTTGCGGATGCCGCTCTCGAAGGTTTCCGCAGGCTTCCATCCCAGTTCGCGCTCAATCTTTCGGGCGTCGATCGCGTAGCGGCGATCGTGGCCGGGTCGATCCGTGACATGACTGATGAGGCGGGCATAACTGCCGTCAGCATCCGGGCGCATTTCATCGAGCAGCGCGCAGATGGTGTGCACGATCTCGATGTTTGGTTTTTCATTCCATCCGCCTATGTTGTAGGTCTCGCCCACGGTGCCGCGAGCCAGCACTTCGCGGATCGCGGCGCAATGGTCCGAGACGAAGAGCCAGTCGCGGATTTGCTGTCCGTCGCCATAGACCGGCAGCGGCTTGCCGGCCAGCGCGTTGACGATCATCAGGGGAATCAACTTTTCGGGGAAGTGCAAGGGCCCGTAGTTGTTCGAGCAGTTGGTGGTGACCACCGGCAGGCCGTAGGTGTGGTGCCAGGCGCGCACCAAGTGATCACTCGCGGCTTTGCTGGCTGAATAGGGGCTGTTCGGTGCGTAGGTGTGAGTCTCGGTGAATGGCGGGTCTGTCTTGCCCAGCGAGCCGTAAACCTCGTCGGTCGACACGTGGTGAAAACGGAACGCCGCCTTGGCCTCGGGGGCGAGTGTCGACCAATGCTGGCGCACGGCCTCCAGCAAGGTGAAGGTGCCATCCACGTTGGTCTTCATGAAGGCGCCGGGGCCGTGGATGCTGCGGTCGACATGGCTTTCGGCCGCGAAATGCAATACCGCGCGCGGCTTGTATTCGGCGAACAGGCGGTCGAGCAAGGGGCGGTCGCAGATATCGCCTTTGACGAACACGTGGCGGGAGTCCCCGTCCAGCGACTTCAGGCTCTCCAGGTTGCCGGCGTAGGTGAGGGCGTCCAGATTGAGAACGGGCTCGCCCGTGGTGGCAATCCAGTCCAGTACGAAATTTGCGCCGATGAAGCCGGCGCCGCCGGTGACGAGAATCATGAT
>JACMQD010000006.1 GCA_014377155.1 Herminiimonas sp. | reverse complement strand
TAGTGTAGCGCTAAGGTTAGAGCGGCATGAGCCGGGGGCCATGACACCGAAATGACAGGTCGCAGATAAATGACACTTTCAAAAACTTGTCGCATTAAAACAGTTCTGTTTTACGAGCAAGAAAGACAGGTCAAAACAGCAATAGCGCAATCGGAAACAGGTTCAAACGTGCTTTTAGGGAAGTTTCAAACGCTTTTAACACGCTTTTTGCCGCCATGGGTTAAGCATACTCTAAAAACCTGCTGCCAAAAGGAGCAAAAATAGAACAAGCCGTCTCGGTCGACCCGATCACCGTAAGTACGTTGGTGGCTTTCACCTAACCCAACCTGCGATACAGGCCGCCTGGCAACATTTCGATTTTTCCGTCAAGTTCCAGAGGTAATAATTGCGCGGTGATAGCCGGCATATCCAGATTGCTGCGGAAAGCGATCATGTCGATATGGACAGGATCGAAACCGATGGCTGCCAGCAGGCAGTCGCTCGTCTCGTCTGTCTTTGAGGCATGTTGCGCAGCACGCGACGGCGTGCGGGCGGCATCGTAGTAGTGCAGTTCGTCAAGGATATCAAGTGCCGATTCGACTAGCTTCGCGCCCTGCTTGATCAGCTGATGGCAGCCCTTGGACAAAGGCGCATGAATCGACCCGGGAATGGCAAACACATCGCGTCCTTGTTCGGCCGCCATGCGCGCAGTGATCAGCGAACCTGATTGCGCTGCCGCCTCGATGACCAGCACGCCGCGCGCAAGACCACTGATGATGCGGTTTCGACGCGGAAAATTGGCGGCAATTGCCGGCATGCCGAGTGGATACTCGCTGACGATGCAGCCCTGTTCAGCGATCTGATGCGCCAGTGCGCGATTGCGGGCGGGATAGACAATGTCGATACCGGTGCCGATCACGGCTATGGTGGCCGCGTCATTGGTCGATAACCTACCGCCACGCAGACTGCCGTGATGGGCTGCGGTATCGATGCCCAATGCCATGCCGGACGAAATCGTATAACCCGATTGAGCCAGGATTTCAGAAAAACTGTCGGCATTGGCGATGCCCTGCGTCGTGGCGTTGCGGCTGCCGACGACGGCAATGGTCGGTGCCGACAGCAAGTCCAGTCGGCCTTTGACGTACAGCAAAAGTGGCGGATCGGGAATGTCGAGCAACGTGCGCGGGTAAGATTGGTCTCCCAGTGTCAGCACGTGGTTGCCATCGATTGCAAGCCAGAGGCGAACGCGATCGATCAGGTCCTGCGTCGGCACCGGCGTGGGCCCGGCCAGTGCGCGGGCGACGCGGTCTGGTACGACCGCCTGCAAGGCCGGCAGGTTTGCAGAAAAAATGTTTCCCGGCAGGCCGAAGCTAGCCAGCAACTTGCGCCCGGTATCGGGTCCTACGCCAGGGGTTTGTTCAAGGCGGAGCCAGTCCGTCAGTTCATCAGCAAATGGCAAGGCGCATATTAAGTGGGAGGCAAAGCCTCCTTCCTTACTCCGGAGATTGAGCGATATCGCCGATCTGCACCGGCTCGGTGACTTGCATGATCAAGCCATACGAGATGCTATCGAACGCCCGGAAAATAAACAAGGTTCCGTATTGCTGATTTGGTAATTTAATTGGTATTTTGCCACCTGTTTTGTCGGGGATGGTCGGGCCAAGCCGTGACAGTTGCAATACGGTACCGAGATCGATCCCTTCATCCTTGCCACGGTTAATCGACACGATCTGGTTCTGGCCGGCATTGGCAACGCCACCATAGATCGACACGATGCGGGCATCGACCGCGCGGGCGGGAGCATGCGGCATGTAATTGATGACCGGTGTCGGCGGCATCGGCAACAGGCGGTCGCCAACGCCCATTTCTTCCTTCGAGTCCTGCACCACGAAACTGTGTGCTTCGTTGTCTTCCTTGCCAATGCGCTGCAACCGCAGCGTACCGAGATAGACGGCTTCGTAGCCGATGATTTCTTTGGTGACCGGATCCTTGAGCGCAATGCCCTGGCGGAAGCCCTGAAACACCGTCTTGCCATCGAGATCGCCCAGCACGAACGCTTTGTCGCCCTTACCGATGTTGACGCGTCCTTCCTGGGTGGCGACGATACGCAACGCGTCCTTCATGCCGTCTTTTTCGATGATCAGCGGCTGCGTCAGGAACGGTTCGATCACGCCCGCCGGAATGGCAGAGATGGCCTGGTCGGTCGCCATCGATTGCAGGCGCACCTGCGGCGATAGCCGAACCGTGCCGGACGGCGTACTGCTGCCGGTTGGCTTGCCGAGGCGCAGTCTTCCCGCCACACGGTCGAAGTAGACGATCTGGCCGGGATAGATCCAGTGCGGATTGCGGATTTCTTCGCGGTTCATGCCCCAGACTTGCGGCCAGCACCAAGGATGCTCGAGAAATTTACCGGCAATACCCCACAGCGTATCGCCCTTGACGACCAGATGCTGATCGGGCGCGTTCGGTAAAAAAAGACAGCGCGACGCTGCGGGCGCCGCCGCGTTGGGCGTGGCCGCGAACCCTGCCAATGGAAAAGAAAAAGACGCAAGAGCAAGGACGAGGGTAGCTGTGCTAAACTTTTTCATGATTTATCCGGTGAGTACGGCGAGGTATGTCGTTCTGTTTCTTGCGGTTACGGCATGTTGTACGCAAGAACGAACCGTCACAATACTTGCCAAATTGAATCAAATTCTGCACATAAATCCTTGAACTAGCAAGAGAAACCCTTCTCTTTACCCGTCGCCTTGTTGCGCAAAAGTCGTATGTCATTATTAAATATCTTGCGTTACCCCGATCCACGCCTGCACAAGATCGCCAAGCCCGTGACCTTGTTCGACGACCGCTTGAAGAAGCTGGCAGCCGACATGGCCGAAACCATGTATGACGCCCCGGGCGTCGGCCTGGCCGCGTCGCAAGTCGACGTGCATCAGCAGTTGCTGGTAATCGATACCTCCGAAACCGGCACCGACCTGCGCGTATTCGTCAATCCGGAAATTGTCTGGGCCTCTGAAGAAATGCAGATGTACGACGAAGGCTGCCTGTCGGTGCCGGGCATCTACGACGGTGTCGAACGTCATGCGCGCGTCAAGGTGCGCGCCCAGAACGAACATGGCAAGCCCTTCGAAATCGACGCCGAAGGCTTGCTGGCGGTATGCGTACAGCATGAAATGGATCACTTGAAAGGCAAGGTCTTCGTCGAATACCTGTCGCCGCTCAAGCGCAACCGGATCAAGACCCGCATGCTCAAGGAAGAGCGCGAAATGCAGCGCGACCGGCAAAAGGCCCGTTGAGCGCCCCGGCGCTGCCCACTCCCTGCCCGGCTACAAGCGCTCACGGCGTCAGGTCGAACTTTTCTCAAGCTGGGTACATTGCATGAACATCGTCTTTGCCGGCACGCCCGAATTCGCCGCGGTTGCATTGAAATCGCTGCATGATGCGGGATTCCCTATCTCCCTGGTGCTGACCCAGCCCGACCGCCCGGCCGGACGTGGCATGCAACTGCAGGCGTCCGCCGTCAAGCAGTTCGCCCTCGCGCACGCCATCCCGGTCGCGCAACCAGTGTCCTTGCGCCTGGACGGCAAATATCCCGAGGTCGCCGCCGAAGCGCATTCCTTGCTACGGGCCACACCGCACGATGTCATGGTGGTGGCCGCCTACGGCCTGATCCTGCCGCGCTCGACGCTCGATATTCCGGCGCAAGGCTGTATCAACATCCATGCCTCGCTGCTGCCGCGCTGGCGTGGCGCGGCACCGATCCACCGTGCCATCGAAGCCGGCGATACCGACACCGGCGTCACCATCATGCACATGGAAGAAGGACTCGACACCGGGCCGATGCTGGCGATGGAACGGCTGCCGATCGACGCTGGCGATACCACCGGCAGCCTGCACGACAAACTGGCGCTGATGGGTGGGCGCATGATCGTCGATGCCCTGCGCAAGCTGGAACGAGCGCCGCTGGCGGCGCAGCCGCAGCCCGAAGCCGGTGTCACGTATGCGGCAAAGATCGCCAAAGACGAAGCGGCGCTCGATTTCACGCAGCCGGCCGAAGTCATCGCGCGCAAGATTCGCGCCTTCAATCCGTTCCCAGGCGCGTCGGCTGTTTTCAACGGCGTCACGCTGAAGCTATGGCAAGCCGAGGCGCTCGGCGAAACCTCCGGCGCGCCGGGCGATATCCTGGCGGGCGACGCCCACGCCGGCGTCGTGGTGGCGGGGGGGGGGGGTGCATTACGGTTGGCGCAGTTGCAAAAACCCGGCGCCAAGCGCTTGCCGGCGCCTGAATTCCTCAAGGGTTTTCCGATGGAAGGCGGACGCTTCGGCTGAAGTGACGTATAATTTTCTGGCGCCGATTTGATTGAACAAGTCAAACCCAGCTTGCGGGCGCCGGGGTTTCCACCCTAAATAAAATACTGCTAAAGCGGATGTGCCTAACCCGGCTCCGTTTTTTGCGGCCGGGTTTTTGCATTTTAAGGTTTGACAGCCTGTTAAATATTGAAAAGAGCCATCATGAAACGCGACGCCATTTCCCTGACTGAAGCGCATTTGCGCGATTTGCTGACCCGCCGCATCCTGATCCTGGATGGCGCCATGGGTACCATGATCCAGCAATACAAGCTGACGGAAGAGGATTATCGTGGTCCGCGCTTCGCCGATTTCTCGGTGCCGGGCAAGGAAATTTTCGTCAAGGGCAACAATGAACTGCTGACCCTGACACAGCCGCAGATCATCAGCGAAATCCACGGGCAGTACCTGGCCGCCGGTGCCGACCTGATCGAGACCAATACCTTCGGCGCGACCACCGTGGCGCAGGACGATTACCACATGGCGCACCTGTCCTTCGAGATGAATCTCGAAGCGGCGCGGCTGGCACGCGCGGCCTGCGACAAGTATTCAACCCCGGACAAGCCGCGCTTCGTCTGCGGCGCGCTCGGGCCGACCCCGAAGACCGCATCGATCTCGCCCGACGTCAATGATCCGGCCGCGCGCAACGTCACCTTCGATCAGCTGGTGGCGGCGTACCTGGACCAGACGCGGGCGCTGATCGAAGGCGGCTCCGACGTGCTGTTGGTCGAGACTATTTTCGACACGCTCAATTGCAAGGCAGCGCTGTTTGCGATCGACACTTATTTCGAGGAATCCGGCAAGCGTTTGCCGATCATGATTTCCGGCACCGTAACCGACGCTTCCGGGCGCATCCTGTCGGGACAGACCGTGCCGGCCTTCTGGAATTCGGTGCGCCATGCCAAGCCGCTGACGATCGGCCTGAACTGCGCGCTCGGTGCGGCGCTGATGCGTCCTTATGCCGAAGAACTGTCGAAGATCGCCGACACCTTCGTGTGCATTTATCCGAACGCCGGCTTGCCCAACCCGATGAGCGACACCGGCTTCGACGAGACGCCCGACGTGACGTCATCTTTGCTGCAGGATTTTGCCGAGAGCGGCTTCGTCAATATCGCCGGCGGCTGCTGCGGCACTACCCCGGATCATATCCGCGCGGTCGCTGACATTGTCGCCAACATCGCGCCGCGCCAGGTACCAATCGTATCGCCGTCGATGAAGCTGTCCGGCCTGGAACCATTCGTCATCGACGATGATTCGCTATTCGTCAACGTCGGCGAGCGTACCAACGTCACCGGCTCCAAAGCCTTTGCACGGCTGATCCTCAACGAGCAATACGACGAGGCGCTGACTGTAGCGCGCCAGCAAGTCGAGAATGGGGCGCAAGTCATCGACATCAATATGGACGAGGCGATGCTCGATTCCGTCGCCGCCATGTCGCGCTTCCTGAACCTGATCGCGTCCGAGCCCGACATCGCGCGGGTGCCGATCATGATCGACTCGTCCAAATGGTCGGTGATCGAAGCCGGCCTGAAATGTGTGCAGGGCAAGCCCATCGTCAATTCGATTTCGATGAAGGAAGGCGAGGCCGAATTCCTGCGCCAGGCCCGGTTGTGCCGACGCTATGGCGCAGCCGTGATCGTCATGGCGTTCGATGAAAAAGGTCAGGCTGATACGTTCGAACGGAAGATCGAGATCTGCAAGCGCGCTTATGACCTGCTGGTGTCGAAGATCGATTTTCCGCCGGAAGATATCATCTTCGATCCGAATATCTTTGCCATCGCCACGGGCATCGACGAGCACAACAATTACGCGGTCGATTTCATCAATGCGACACGATGGATTCGCGATAATCTGCCGCATGCCAAGATCAGCGGCGGCGTCTCCAATGTCAGCTTCAGCTTCCGCGGTAACGATCCGGCGCGCGAGGCAATCCATACCGTGTTCCTGTACCACGCGATCCAGGCCGGCATGACCATGGGTATCGTCAACGCCGGCTTGATGGGGG
>JACMQD010000483.1 GCA_014377155.1 Herminiimonas sp. | reverse complement strand
GCGCAAGGCGATCCAGTATGCGATCGATAATGACAAACCATCGGTGACTATTGTCCACAAGGGCAACATCATGAAGTATACCGAAGGCGGATTCCGTGACTGGGCCTATGCGCTGGCACAAAAGGAATTCGGCGCGGAACTGGTGGATGGCGGCCCGTGGTGCAAGTTCAAGAATCCGAAAACAGGCAAGGACATCGTTGTCAAGGATTCGATCGCCGACGCCTTCCTGCAGCAGATCCTGTTGCGTCCGAACGAGTACAGCGTCATTGCGACACTGAACCTGAATGGCGATTACATTTCGGATGCCCTCGCGGCCCAGGTCGGTGGTATCGGTATTGCGCCGGGCGCCAATCTGTCTGACTCGATTGCCATGTTCGAAGCGACGCACGGCACCGCGCCGAAATATGCTGGCAAGGATTACGTAAACCCGGGTTCGCTGATTTTGTCGGCCGAAATGATGTTGCGTCACATGGGCTGGCTCGAAGCGGCAGACCTGATCATCAGTTCGATGGAAAAATCGATTAATTCGAAACAAGTGACGTACGATTTCGCACGGTTGATGGAGGGCGCAACGCAGGTTTCGTGTTCCGGCTTCGGCGATGTGATGATCGAACACATGTAAATGGCTGCGGCGTCGGCACGCGTTGCCGGCGTCCGTGTCGTTATGAAAAAGCCGGATTTCGATCCGGCTTTTTTGCGTTCTATCGAATTGCGGGTAACTGTTCCAGCGCAAAGCGGATCAGATCCGCCTGCCCTTCGATGCCGAGTTTGCGCTTGATATTAAGTCGATGGGTTTCGATGGTGCGAACACTCAGGTCGAGCTCGCGCGCAATATGCTTGTTGGATTTGCCGGTCGCAATGCGTTGCAAGACCTCGCGTTCGCGTGGCGTGAGCAACTGCGATGTCGACAAGGGGCGTGCAAGCTGCTTGGTCAGGCCGGCGCTGTAGTAGATGCCGCCTTCCATGACCGTGTCGATGGCTCGGATGATATCGAGTGCCGGAGCATCCTTGAGAACATAGCCGCGGGCGCCCGCCTGGATCGCCTGTACGACATACTCCGCCTTGTCATGCATGCTCAGCATCAGCACCGCAATCTCGGGATAAAGTTCATGTAGGTGCGCAGTCAGCTCGATGCCATTCATGCCGGTCAAATTGATATCCATCAGTGCCAGGTCGATCACATGCGATGCCGCATGGCTCAGTGCTTCATCGGCGTTGGCGGCTTCTGCCACCACCGAAAAATGCGGGATGCTTTCCAGTCTGGCGCGCAGTCCATCGCGCACCAGTGGGTGGTCATCGACCAGGAGAATATGTACGACGGCTAGAGTTGACATGCGTTTGGTCTAAGATGCGGTTTCGGATTCAGATTCTGGGCAGGGAGGCGACAACCCGAGTACCATTGCCGGAAGATAGTAACCGCAGCTTGCCGCCAACGGCTTCGAGTCGCTCGTGCATGTTGCGAAGTCCGATCCCGCGTTTTGGATGTCCGGCCACGCCGTCGACGTCGAACCCAATGCCATTGTCCTCGATGACGAGTTCGATGGTCTTGTCGTCGCCCAGCAGACTTACCTTTACCTCGGATGCGTTGGCATGGCGTTTGATGTTGGTCAGTGCTTCCTGCGCGATGCGAAACAGAACGGTGTTGCCGACGTCGTGGAGTTGCTCGGTAGCGCCTTCGGTTTCGAAATAGGTGACCAGCGATGTGCTTTCGCTGAATTCGTGACGCAAATGATCGAGTGCAGCGACCAGGCCGAGGTCATCCAAAATGGCAGGCCGCAAGTCATGCGATATGCGCCGGACTTCACCCAGAACGTCGTTGAGTTGGCCCGCTGCACGATCGAACGAGGCTTTGGCCGATTCGGTCTGCGGCGGACGTCCCGGATAATCGGCCAGTTTTGCGATGCCGGACTCGACCTGTAGCTTGATCGATACGAGCCATTGGCTGATGCCGTCATGCAGGTCGCGCGACAGACGCGCACGTTCTTCTTCCTGCGTGCGCACGATGCGCTGGGCCAGCACTTTGAGTTTTGCATCGGCGACGCGGTATTCACTGACGTTCAAGGCCAGGCCCGACAAGGCAATGACCAGCGCACTGGCAATGGCGATGCCTGCGATCCACAGCATTGTGCTGTAGATGTTGCCGGAGCTCTGGGCATCGATTCGGGTCAGGGCGGCATCGACGTCGTCGAGGTAAATCCCGGTGCCCAGCATCCATCCCCAGTTTTCCAGCATGACGACATAGCCGTGCTTGGGGGCCACTTTGTGGGTCGACGGCTTTTCCCACATGTAGCGCTCCAGGCCGCCGCCGGATTGGGCGCGCTCGATCAATCGCTGGATTGTCGGATTGCCTTTCGCATCGCGCATGGCCCACAGATTTTTTCCGACTAGATCGGGCTGCCTTGGATGCATGAGGTTCGTGCCATGCAAGTCATAGATGAAAAAATAGCCGTCGTCCCCATAATCGAGCGTAGCGAGTATCGTCTTCGCCTCGTTCAGTGTGGCGGCGTCGTTGCGTCCCGATTCATAGAGATGGGCGATCGAGCGCGTTCCGAGCGCGACATAATGCTTTAATTCGGCTTCCTTGCTGGCCAAGTACGCCGCCTCGACCGACGTACGCTGCTGTTGCGCCAACAGGTTGGTTTGGTGGCGCACTGCCAGTGCAATCGCGCATAACGCCAGAATCAGTGGCGTTATGGCAAGCAAAATTATTTTATGCCTTAATTTCATGACATCACTTTAACGCGATTCTTGCACAACCAGATTACGTATAAGTACGTAAGCGCCGGTTTAGGTCATCCCATACTCCGCCCCTATGATTGCGCTGCGAAAGTCGGCATCATAAAAAAACCCCGCCGAGGCGGGGTTTTTAATCAAGCGGTCTCGATGCCTCAAGGCGCCTGAATGTTGGAAGCTTGCTTGCCTTTAGGGCCCTGCGTGACTTCGAACTGTACTTTTTGTCCTTCTTTGAGGGTTTTAAAGCCGTTCATCTGGATCGCGGAAAAGTGCGCGAACAAGTCTTCACCACCGTCGTCCGGAGTGATAAAGCCAAAACCTTTGGAATCGTTGAACCACTTGACTGTACCTGTTGCCATAAAAAGCATCTTTCAAATTTTGACTAATCACACGAGCCGTATAAGCAAGAAGCTTAGCGTATTGCCGCTCCCTCCTAAAACTTGCTCACTTCATATTGACAAATTAAAAACTGATACACTTGGCAATAAAATTCATTTTTGACGTAAAGAATATAAAAGTCAAGACGATTTCGATACCTCCTGGCAGTTATTTTGAGCAAATCGTTACTATCCGCTCTTGATTTAGCATCGATCATCGTCATCTGCGCTCAATCAAGAAAGCGCGTACTATCGATGTGAACGTGAAAGAACGTTCTCCATTAAACATTGCGCACCGACTTCAACGCATTAGAATAGACGTATGGCAACTAAGCAAGACAACGGTACGGTACTGTCGCGGCAAGAGCAGAAGCTCAAGCCGCCGTCGATGTATCAGGTTTTATTGCTTAATGATGATTACACGCCGATGGAGTTTGTCGTCGCCATCATTCAGGAATATTTCAATAAGGACCGCGAGACGGCGACGCAGATCATGCTCGCCGTGCATCGTGATGGCAAAGGAATGTGTGGCGTGTATCCGAAGGATATTGCGAGCACTAAGGTGGAACTTGTTTTAACGCACGCACGCAAGGCAGGTCACCCCCTGCAATGCGTGATGGAGGAAGTATGATTGCGCAGGAATTGGAAGTTAGTTTGCATATGGCTTTTGTCGAAGCGAGGCAGGCACGGCATGAGTTCATTACTGTAGAACATTTGCTGCTCGCGCTGCTCGATAACCCATCGGCAGCCGAAGTACTGCGCGCCTGTGCCGTCAATATCGAGGACCTGCGCAAGACGCTGACCAACTTCATTGGTGATAATACACCGACGGTGCCGGGTGCCAGTGAAGTCGACACGCAGCCGACGCTGGGATTCCAGCGCGTTATCCAGCGTGCCATCATGCACGTTCAGTCGGCCTCGAACGGCAAAAAAGAAGTCACCGGCGCTAACGTGCTGGTAGCGATTTTCGGCGAAAAAGATTCGCATGCAGTCTATTACCTGCATCAGCAGGGCGTAACCCGGCTTGATGTCGTCAATTTCATTTCGCATGGTGTTCGCAAGGATCAGCAGGCTGAGTCGGCACGGGCACCGGAAGGTGCCGAAGACGTACAGGCCGAAAGCCAGCAAAAGGAAAGTGCCCTCGACCAGTTCACGCAGAATCTGAACAAAATGGCGATCGAAGGCAAGATCGACCCGCTGATCGGCCGGGAAGCCGAAGTCGAGCGCGTGATCCAGACCCTGTGCCGTCGGCGCAAGAACAATCCACTGCTGGTGGGCGAGGCCGGTGTTGGCAAGACTGCCATCGCCGAGGGGCTGGCCTGGCGCGTGACGCAGGGCGATGTGCCTGAGATCCTGCAAAATGCCGTGGTGTATTCGCTCGACATGGGCGCATTGCTGGCGGGTACCAAGTATCGTGGCGACTTCGAGCAACGACTGAAGGCAGTCCTCAAGCAACTGAAGGACAATCCGAATGGCGTGCTGTTCATCGATGAAATTCACACGATCATTGGTGCCGGCTCGGCGTCCGGCGGCACGCTCGATGCATCCAACCTGCTCAAACCGGCTCTTGCCAGCGGCCAGCTCAAGTGCATCGGAGCGACTACTTTTACGGAATATCGTGGTGTGTTCGAGAAGGATCACGCGCTGGCCCGACGTTTCCAGAAGGTCGATGTCAACGAGCCGACCGTCGAACAGACGATCCAGATCTTGCGTGGCCTTAAGTCGCGCTTCGAAGAGCATCATGGCGTCAAGTATTCGGCCTCCGCGCTAACCTCAGCCGCTGAGCTGGCGGCACGCTTCATCAATGACCGTCACTTGCCTGACAAGGCGATCGATGTGATCGATGAGGCCGGCGCAGCGCAACGGATCCTGCCGAAGTCGAAGCAGAAAAAGACCATTGGCAAGACCGAGATCGAGGACATCATTGCCAAGATCGCGCGCATCCCGCCGCAGTCGGTAAACCAGGATGACCGCACCAAGCTGCAGACTATCGATCGCGACCTGAAAAATGTCGTTTTCGGGCAAGAGCCGGCGATCGAGGCACTGGCGTCGGCGATCAAAATGGCGCGTGCGGGCCTGGGCAAAACCGACAAGCCGATCGGCTCGTTTCTGTTTTCAGGTCCGACCGGCGTCGGCAAAACCGAAGTGGCGAAGCAGCTTGCCTTCATTCTTGGCATCGAGCTGATCCGCTTCGACATGTCGGAATATATGGAGCGTCATGCGGTCAGTCGTCTGATCGGTGCGCCGCCAGGTTATGTCGGATTCGACCAGGGTGGTTTGCTGACCGAGGCGATTACCAAAAAGCCGCATGCGGTGTTGCTGCTTGACGAGATCGAAAAAGCGCATCCGGATATCTTCAATATCCTACTGCAGGTGATGGACCATGGCACGCTGACTGACAACAACGGACGCAAGGCGGATTTCCGCAACGTGATCATCATCATGACCACCAATGCGGGTGCAGAGAGCTTGCAAAAGCGCTCGATCGGTTTCACCGACAAGAAAGAAGCCGGTGATGAAATGGCGGATATCAAGCGTATGTTCACGCCTGAATTCCGCAACCGGATCGACTCGATCATCAGTTTCGGTGCGCTTGACGAAGAAGTCATACTGCGCGTGGTCGACAAGTTCCTGATGCAACTGGAAGAGCAGTTGCACGAGAAGAAAGTGGAAGCCATCTTTACCGAAAACCTTCGCAAGTTTTTGGCGAAGAAGGGTTTCGATCCCCTGATGGGTGCACGGCCGATGTCCCGCTTGATTCAGGACATGATTCGCAAGGCGCTGGCAGATGAGCTTTTGTTCGGCAAGCTGGTTTCCGGTGGTCGGGTAACGGTCGATCTCGATGAGAAAGATCAGATCAAGCTTGACTTTGCAGAGGGTGACGTCACGCCGCCACCTGCACCGCCTGAAACGGTCGAAGTCGAGTAAGTCTCGAAGCAGGTAATTAGCAGGTAGAAAAAAACCGGATTCACGAAAGTGGTCCGGTTTTTTTTATCACGATATACATCACAAAACGATTATTGCCCCGGATTGCTGATTTCCGAATGAATCAGATTGATGCCCTTGATAACATCGTCATTCAAAGTCAGCGAAAACGCATCGATGTTTTCTTTCAGTTGCGCCAGTGATGTCGCACCGATAATGGTCGACGCCACGAACCAGCGCGAGTAGCACCACGCCAATGCCAGTTGGGTCGGCGTCATGCCGTGCTGGCGTGCCAGTGCCGCGTAGCGGCGGGTCGCTTCCTGGACTGAGGAACGTAAATAGCGCGGACTCCAGGACGGCGGAAAAATCGTCAGCCTTCCTTTGGCCTGCGGATCGTCGAGGTATTTTGCAGTCAGTTGTCCGAACGCCAGCGGACTATATACCAGCAAGCCGACATTTTCGCGGAAACAGGTTTCGTCGAGGCCGCTTTCGAAGCTGCGGTTGGCGAGGTGATAGGCATTCTGAATCGATACGATCCTGGGCAAATTCTTTTGCTCTGCCTGCTTGATGAATTCGCTCACGCCCCACGCCGATTCGTTGGAGACGCCGATATGCCGGATCTTGCCTTCCTTGACCAGGTCGCTCAGCACGCCAAGCGTCTCCTCGATCGCCACGCACGGCCGTTCACTGGCGGGATTGAATGCGATCTGGCCAAAAATCGGTACATTGCGGCTCGGCCAGTGGAGCTGGTAGAGGTCGATGTAATCCGTTTGCAAACGTTGCAAGTTGCCCTCGACGGCTTCACGGATATTGGCCGGTGTAAAGTCGGTATTGCCATTGCGAACCCACGTCATGTTACGCGACGGCCCAGCAGCTTTGGTTGCTAGGATGATGTGTTGACGGTTACCGGATTTTTTCAGCCACGTACCGATGAAGCGTTCTGTCGTGCCCTGCGTTTCTGCGCGCGGCATGACCGGATACATTTCCGCTGTGTCGATGAAATTGATTCCGCGCTCGAGGGCGTAGTCGAGCTGGGAATGTGCTTCGGATTCGGTATTCTGCTCGCCAAAGGTCATGGTGCCGAGACAGATTTTGGAAACGTTCAGGTCGGTTGCACCGAGAAGGGTCTTTTGCATGGTCATTGATGAATAGTTTTTTAAATTGACAACGGTTGTACTTTACCCCGATTTGCGTAACGCTGCCGCGCACTCCCGTATGAGCGCCGGGCCTCGGTAGATCAAACCGGTATAAATCTGTACCAGAGAAGCGCCGGCCGCCATTTTGTCGCGGGCATCCTGACCGGACAGAATGCCGCCAACGCCGATGATCGGCAAGGCATCGCCGAGTTCGGCTTTCAAAGCCCGAATTACCTGCGTCGCCATGGCTGTCACCGGCGCGCCTGAAAGACCACCCATTTCCTCTCCATGCGGCATACCTTTCACAGCATCACGGCTGGTAGTGGTATTGGTCGCTATCACGGCGTCGATCTTGTGGGCCATCAATGCGTCGGCGATGATCCTGATCTGGTCGCCGTCGATGTCTGGCGCAATTTTCAATGTCACCGGAACGTAGCGCTTGTAGCGGTCCGACAACCGATTCTGGGTGTCCTTCAGCTTCGCGAGCAGTGCATCGAGTTCTGACGCGCCTTGCAATTGGCGCAGATTCTTGGTGTTGGGCGACGAGATATTGACGGTCACATAGCTGGCGAACGGGTAGACCTTTTCCAGGCAAGCGACGTAGTCATCGACTGCGCGTTCGATCGGCGTATCGGCATTTTTGCCGATATTAAGACCGAGTACGCCGGCTTTATCCTGATAAAACCGGGACGCCTGGACATTGGCCACGAAAGCGTCGACACCGCCATTATTGAAGCCCATACGATTGATAATCGCATGGGCTTTCGGCAAACGGAACATGCGTGGCTTCGGATTGCCCGGCTGGGGACGTGGCGTGACCGTGCCGACTTCGATAAAACCAAAGCCGAGTGATGCCAAACCATCGATATACGCACCATCCTTGTCCAGGCCTGCTGCCAACCCTACCGGATTGGGAAAAGTAATGCCCATTACGTGGCGCGGATCAGGCTTTGGTTTGCCCAGCGCCTTGGTTGCGCCGATCGCAGCGGCACGTTTCAAAGCGGGCAACGCCAAGTTATGGGCTGCTTCAGGATCGATGGAAAAAAGGAAAGGGCGGGCGAGGGCGTAGAGTAGTTTATCGGACACGATAGAGGCAGGCGGCAACGTGGGAATGAATCGTCGCGCCGCACGCCATGCATCAAAACACGTGACCGGGGGCCGCAACGATGGCGGATTGTTGCTATTTTAACGCCGGCGGATAGCTACAGTGCTTCCCATTTCTGATGGCGCAATGCCTCCAGCGGCTTGAAATTGATCTTGTAGGCCATCTTTGCGCTTTCACTGATCCAGTAGCCGAGGTAGACGAAAGGCATTTGCAGACTGCGCGCCTGTTCGATTTGCCACATCACGTTGTAGGTGCCATAAGAGGCGCCACTGATATCGGGATCGTAAAACGTATACACCGACGACAGGCCATCGTCGAGCACATCGATAATGCTGACCATGCGCAGAGCGCCGTGCGGGTCGCGGAATTCGACAAGTCTTGTATTGACCTTGCTCTGCAAGAGGAACTGCGCGTACTGGTCGCGGCTGTCCTGATCCATACCGCCGCCGGCGTGACGCGCGGCTTGGTAGCGAAGATAGAGATCGTAATGTTCCCGTACATACGCAAGCGTGGTGACCCACGCTGTCAGATCGCCATGCTTGAGCTTGGCGCGGCGCTGGCTGCGGCTGGCAGAAAACTCGTTCACCTTGACCCGCACCGGCGTGCAGGCATTGCAACCATCGCAATGGGGGCGGTAAGTAAACACGCCGCTACGGCGAAAGCCGTTTTTTACCAGTTCCGAATAGACATCTGCATTAATCAGATGCGATGGCGTGGCGACCTGAGAGCGCGCTTGGCGGCCATCAAGATAGCTGCATGGATAAGGCGCAGTTGCATAGAACTGGAGGGTAGAAAAAGGCAGGTCCTTCAGGTGCGTCATGGGGGCCGATCCAACATCAATGCTGACTACGTTAATTTACACCGGAACGCCCGGCGGGCAAAAGCAGTTTTACCTAGAGTATTCAAAATAACTGCAGAGGCTGCCAGTTTTCGATTTGCGGTTCGGCACTGGCGCGGCGCATGTGTTCGATGAAGCGCGCTCTTGAAATCGGTATGGCACCCAGAGAGGCAAGATGCGCGGTCTCCTGCTGGCAGTCGATCATTTCCACTCCCTGGTGCTGGAGGAAACGCACCAGGTAGGCCAACGCGATTTTCGAGGCATCCGCTACTTTGGCAAACATTGATTCGCCATAAAACATCCGGCCGATACTGACGCCATACGCGCCCCCCACCAGTTCGCCGTCGCGCCACAGTTCCGCACAGTGCGCAAAGCCTTGCGCATGCAGGGCACTGTAACCAGCGACGATGTCGTCGGAAATCCACGTGCCTGGTTGACCGTTGCGCGGTGCTGCGCACTCACGCATGACGGTTTCAAACGATGTGTCGAATCGAATTTGCCAACGACCGTCGGATGCCATGCTGACATGTATTTTCTTCAAGGTTTTGCGCAAGCTTGCCGAAACCTCGAAGCGGTCTGTAAACAGCACCATGCGCGGGTCGGTGCTCCACCACAGGATCGGCTGACCGTCCGAATACCACGGAAAGATTCCGTGACGGTAGGCGTCAAGTAGCCGCGCCGCCGATAGATCAGCGCCTGCTGCGACCAGCCCCGCTGCACCCTGTGCTTCGGTCAGGGCTTCAGAAACGTCGGGAAACGGGGTGTCGGTGTCAAGCCAGGGGATCATTGCGTCTCACCAAAGTAGAGCTTTACGGCGCACGTGAATGGTGCAAATTCAACGAATAAAAGTAGGGAAAAATTTTTTTGCAATCAATTCAATTAGTTAGCTAAAGCTGTTTCGTGGAATAAATTTTGCTTAAGTTCATCGATTCGTTCTAAAAACGCACAATGATTGGGAGTAATTTATTAATGGATGCACTAAAAAACGGCGCCGACGCCCTGTTCATACTACTCGGTGCAATCATGATCCTCGCCATGCATGCAGGCTTCGCATTTCTGGAGCTCGGCACGGTACGTAAGAAGAACCAAGTCAATGCTCTCGTTAAAATCTTAGTCGATTTCGCAATTTCCACGGTTGCCTATTTTTTCGTTGGATACAGCATTGCTTATGGCGTGAATTTTTTCAGTGATGCCGAATCGTTGGCTTCCCGCAATGGCTTCGAGCTCGTCAAGTTTTTTTTCCTGCTGACTTTTGCCGCAGCGATCCCCGCCATTATTTCTGGCGGAATAGCCGAACGCGCAAAATTCTATCCGCAATTGGTCGCCACGGCAGTACTGGTCGGCTTTGTTTACCCGTTTTTCGAAGGAATCGCCTGGAACCAGCGTTTTGGTGTCCAGTCCTGGCTCAAGCTGGCATTCGGCCATGAATTTCATGATTTCGCCGGCTCGGTGGTGGTGCATGCGGTCGGTGGATGGGCGGCATTGCCGGCCGTACTGCTGCTTGGTGCCCGACGTGGCCGCTATACCAAGGACGGCACGGTCGCGGCACATCCGCCTTCCAGTATTCCGTTTCTGGCCCTTGGCGCCTGGATACTGACCGTTGGCTGGTTCGGATTCAACGTCATGAGCGCCCAGACGCTCGACAAAATGAACGGACTGGTGGCGATCAACTCATTAATGGCCATGGTGGGCGGGACGCTGGTGGCCTTGATGCTTGGCAAAAACGATCCGGGCTTCGTCTACAACGGACCACTTGCCGGCCTGGTTGCCGTCTGCGCTGGATCGGACCTGATGCATCCGCTGGGTGCACTTGCCACGGGCGGCATCGCGGGCGCCATTTTCGTCTGGATGTTTACACTAACGCAAAATAAATGGAAGATCGACGACGTGCTCGGCGTGTGGCCACTTCATGGTTTGTGCGGCGCATGGGGCGGGTTGGCGGCAGGGATTTTTGGGCTGCAGGCGTTCGGCGGGCGCGGTGGCGTGTCGTTCCTGGCACAAGGTGCCGGGACGTTGCTCGGCATTGCGATTGCGTTGCTCGGCGGCTTCGTGATTTATGGTGTTCTGAAGAAGACTGTCGGCATTCGCCTGGACGCCGAGCAGGAGTTCGACGGCGCCGACCTCGCAATTCACAATATCAGTGCCACACCGGAACGCGAATCAAGCTGGTAAGCACCGTTACGGTAGGCAATCTTCGATGCATAAGGATTGCCTGAGATGTCGGTAGACCTTAACCGGCCGCGCGCATCGGCTTGAAAATGTCGAGCGAATGCACGCCATAGCTGCCGCCTTCGAGCACCTTGCCGTGGTCGGCAAAAAAGAATTCCAGCGTATGGGCTACGGTGGGAAAGGCGATGTCATCCCAGGGAATCTCGTCCTGCGCGAACAGCTTCACTTCAAGACTTTCTATGCCAGCCGCAAAGTCGAGGTCGAGCAAAGTGGCGCGGTAAAACATGTGGACCTGGTGAACGTGAGGCACATTTACCAGAGAAAACAACCCGTGCAGTTCGATATTTGCGCCGGCTTCCTCGACCGTTTCACGCAGCGCGGCGTCGGCCGTGGTTTCATTGTTTTCCATGAAGCCGGCCGGCAAGGTCCAGTAGCCCAAGCGCGGTTCGATCGCTCGTTTGCATAACAGGATCTTCAATTCGCCGCCGGCTTGCCACACAGGGATCGAACCGATGACCATTTTGGGATTCTGATAATGGATGACGCCACACTGCTGACAAACGAAACGCGGTCGGTTGTCGTCGGACGGGACGATCAGTGAAACCGGAAAAGCACATTCGGAACAGAATTTCATAGGCAAACAGTAAAGTGGTTTCATACTGCACAAACGCGGTCGCGAAATGTGCTTGTTGTTCGGTTAGTTGGCGTTCAAGGGAAGTGTATCACCATGTGCCTTTCGGCCGATTAGATTTGCGTTGCCGTTTGATCCCCTGTATAGTCGCACTCTCAGACGCGGGGTGGAGCAGTCTGGCAGCTCGTCGGGCTCATAACCCGAAGGTCACAGGTTCAAATCCTGTCCCCGCAACCAAGTCGCACATGCATTTCCAATTCCCGCCTACTATTACATCACGTCCAAAAATGGCGACGGAAGACGCAGCATCAACGGGTTCTTTGACCGGGCGACACGTTTGTGTTCGTCGTTGACTAAACCACTGCAAATTGTTTATACGCACTCCGTAAAATACTGTACATGAATACTATTGAGGCGAAAAAAGTCCTCGAAACTGCACTGCTATGCGCACATGAGCCCTTGTCGATCAACGACTTGAGGAAGCTTTACGCCGATAGCGATGATGATGATGATGGCGTCGGTGCCGACACCATCAAGCGCATGCTCGAAGAACTGCGCGGCGATTGGTCGGATAAAGGCATTGAAATGATCAGTCTGTCTACTGGATGGCGTTTTCAGAGTCGACCTGAAATGAAATCCTATTTGGAACGCCTTAATCCCGAGAAGCCGCCAAAATATTCGCGTGCCACGCTGGAAACCTTGGCAATCATTGCATATCGTCAACCTGTTACGCGGGGTGACATCGAGGAGATTCGCGGTGTGACCGTTAATGCACAAACTATCAAGTTGCTGGAGGACCGCGGATGGATCGAAGCAATCGGTCACCGCGACGTGCCCGGACGCCCGGGTTTGTTTGCCACCACCAGGCAGTTTCTCGATGACCTGGGGCTGACATCGCTTGATCAGTTGCCGCCGCTGCAGCAAGTGCTGAAAGGCGATTTGCAGGGCGGGGTTCTGGTCGAAATGCAGGCGCTCGAAAATGATTTGCAGCTAAATCTTGATCAAGCGGTGATCGATGTGCCGGCTGAAGTCAGGTCGTCTGGTGACCATAGTAACAAGCAAGTAACAGCGTTTGCCGCACCTACGGCAAGCGTGAACATCGTTTCATCCTCATCCGTCGCCGACGACCCCGCGTTCGAACAAGATTTCGAAGCGGACCGGAGTTTACCCGGCGACCTATTGCATCCTGCTGTCGATGTGCCGGCCTTTGATCCGGTGCCCGAGCTGCCGGCTGACCCTGTTCAGCATATACAAGAAACCGAAAATGACTCTGCCAATTCCAAATGATGCGCCGGCTGATGCCGTGACTACTCCTGCCGCTTCGGAGGTCAAGGAAAAGAAGCCTCGGGCCAAACGCGCCCCCGCCAAGCCGCGCGTCTCGACTGCGCCCGTGGCGGGCGTGAGTGAGTCCGATACCGGCGCGCCGATCGACACGGAAGCCGCCAAGGTACCGGCCGTCGTGTCGGACTCGGTTGAGGCGGATAGGCCAACTACAGCAAATCCAAGTGTGGATGCAGCGCCGGTGAAGCGTGGTGTACGCGGACCGAGAACATTGCGTCGTGCGCGCAGTACGCCGCGCACTGCCGATGTCGCAGTCGATTCGGTGCCGACAATCGAAAGTGACGAGAACGGCCAGCCGGATGTTTTCGTCGCGTCTGGAAATGCGGCCCCTGTCGACGCACGACCCAGGCAAGAGCGCACTGCACGCACGCGTGACGATAGTCAGAAGGGTCCACGCTCCGCGCAAAAGGGGCGCGGCGGCAAGCCTGATGGCGGCAAGCCGGTCCAGGCGCGCACTAAGGCTCATTCCGCGGATGACGCCTTTTCGTTTGTCACTTCCGAAGAGTTTGATGACATCGCTGCCGATGGCGTTGGCGGTGAAGCACGCCGCGATGGTCGTCCGGCCCAGCCAAAAGCCGTGCGACGTGATCTGACCGCTGATGACGATGCGCCGAAACTTCATAAAGTGCTGGCCGAAGCCGGACTTGGCTCGCGCCGTGACATGGAAGAATTGATCGTCGCCGGGCGTGTGTCGGTCAATGGCGAGCCGGCGCACATCGGTCAGCGCATATTGCCGCAGGATCAGGTGCGCATCAATGGCAAACTGATTCAGCGTAAAGTCAGCAAGCGTCCGCCCCGGGTACTGGTCTATCACAAGCCCGCTGGCGAAATCGTCAGTCATAACGACCCTGACGGAAGGCCATCGGTTTTCGACCGTTTGCCCACCATGAAAGCCGGCAAATGGCTGGCCATCGGTCGGCTGGACTTCAACACAGAAGGTCTGCTGCTCTTCACCACGTCGGGCGATCTAGCCAACCGTCTGATGCATCCGCGTTACGGAATCGATCGCGAGTACGCGGTTCGGACCCTTGGCGAACTTGAAGAAGGCATGCGCCAGAAACTCTTGGCCGGCATCGAGCTTGAAGATGGCATGGCGCAATTTTCGCGTGTCGCCGATGGCGGCGGCGAGGGTGTGAACAAGTGGTATCGCGTGACCATCGGCGAGGGCCGTAACCGTGAAGTACGACGCATGTTCGAGGCCATCGGTCTTACAGTTTCGCGCCTCATCCGTACTCGTTACGGTGCGCTGACCCTGCCGCCGAATCTCAAGCGCGGTCGCTGGGAAGAAATGGACGAGCATGCAGTGCGTGACTTGTTGAGCGCGAGCGGCCTTAATAAGCCAGAGCGCAGTAGCACGACACCGCGCGCCCGTGGCGAGCAGACCGATCGCATTCCCGAGCGCAACGGCAACGTCGCCGAAGTGACGCCAGCCTACGGGCAGCGCGGCACGCAAGGCCCAAGCCAGTGGCAAGGTCCGATGCGAGGTCGTAGCGCCACGCAGGAAGGCCAAGGGCGCTTCCAGGGACAAGCCCAGGGACGCGGTCAAAGTGGCGGCGCAGGAAACGGTCAGTCAAGAAGTCGCCAGCCGGATCCGTTGCAGACCGCGCTTGGTTTTCCGGCTGGCGGTCAGCAACGTCGCAATACCGGTCCAGGTCGTCGCGCTCAGGGTCAAGGTCAAGGTCAAGGCCGTAGTGCATTCGGTGCCGGACAAGGCCCGCGCAATGCCGGCGGTCAGGTGGGGCAGGGGATGCCGCGGCGACGTAGCAAGGGTTAAGGTCGCAATCGCTCCCTTAGGCGGATTGTCGTTGCAAAGCTGCGTACAGATATGCAATTTTAGCCCGGTTTGCGACGCAATGCTGCGCACTGCAGCATTGCGAAGCGAGACGTAATCGTTTATAATTTCGCAGTTAACTAAAGTTGTTGCTCAAGAACCCGCAAAGTTTTTTGAGGTAATCAGCTAAAGCAATAAGAAGATGGGCAGATGCCCATTTTTTTTTTGTTGAACAGGTTTTGGCGATTGGCGATTGTTCGCTGAAGAGCCGGCAGGTCTTACGGAGAAACGCCTTGCAGTTGTTGGAAATGATTGAAAAAACTGTTGTGGGCATGGGCTACGAGCTAGTTGATTTTGAACAAGCTGCGCGCGGCCTTTTGCGCGTTTATATCGACTTTCCACCGTCGGACGGTGAAGATGTGAGCATTACGGTAGAGGACTGTGAAAAAGTCACGCACCAACTGCTTCACGTCCTGACTGTCGAAAATGCAATTTACGAACGGCTGGAAGTATCTTCGCCCGGGCTGGATCGTCCCTTGAAAAAGTTGTCGGATTTTGTGCGGTTTTCAGGGCAGGAGGCGCTGGTGAAGCTGCGCAAGCCGATGCCTGGCGCAGCCAATCGGAAATCGTTTCAAGGGATTTTGCATGAGCCCGAAGGCGATAGCCTGAAGCTGGAATTCGAAGGAAATGATGGGCCGGCGATGCTTGAGTTTACGCTCGCCGATGTGGACAAGGCACGCTTGGTGCCAAAAGTGGATTTTAGGAGTCGCAAAGCATGAGTCGCGAAGTTTTATTGTTGGTCGATGCGCTTGCGCGCGAAAAAAACGTCGATAAGGATGTCGTCTTCGGGGCGCTGGAATATGCACTCGCGCAGGCGGCCAAGAAGCGTTACGAGGGCGAGGTCGATATTCGTGTCTCGATCGACCGCGAAGGCGGCGAGTTCGAATCATTTCGGCGCTGGCATGTCGTGCCGGATGAGGCAGGCCTGCAGCTTCCGGATCAGGAAATTTTGCATTTCGAAGCTCAGGAGCAAATTTCCGACATCGAAGTGGACGACTATATCGAAGAGCCGATCGAATCCGTCGACTTCGGTCGTCGCTTTGCGCAGGACACCAAGCAGGTCGTGCTGCAGCGCATCCGTGACGCCGAGCGCGAACAGATCCTGATCGATTTCCTGGAACGTGGTGACTCGCTGGTAACCGGCACCATCAAGCGCATGGAGCGCGGCGACGCCATCGTCGAGTCGGGCAAGATCGAGGCGCGCTTGCCGCGAGACCAGATGATTCCGAAGGAAAATCTGCGCATCGGCGACCGGGTACGGGCCTTCATCTTGCGTATCGACCGTAATGCGCGAGGACCGCAGGTCATCCTGTCGCGCACGGCGGCTGAATTCATCATGAAACTGTTCGAGCTCGAAGTGCCGGAAATCGAACAAGGCTTGCTGGAAATTAAATCCGCGGCGCGCGATGCTGGCGTGCGGGCAAAGATTGCCGTTTTTACCAGTGATAAGCGAATCGATCCGATCGGCACCTGTGTCGGCATGCGTGGTTCCCGCGTGCAGGCGGTGACCGGTGAGTTGGGCGGTGAGCGCGTCGACATCGTATTGTGGTCGGAAGATCCGGCGCAGTTCGTCATCGGTGCATTGGCGCCCGCCAACGTATCGTCGATCGTGGTAGACGAAGAAAAGCATGCGATGGATGTCGTGGTCGACGAGGAAAATCTGGCGATCGCCATCGGGCGTGGTGGCCAAAATGTGCGCCTCGCAGCGGAGCTGACAGGCTGGCAGATCAATATCATGACGGCGGAAGAATCTGCCGACAAGTCGGCCGGGGAAACAGCGATCATTCGTGCGTTGTTCATGGAAAAACTCGACGTCGATCAGGAAGTTGCCGACATTCTGGCTGAAGAAGGTTTTTCCAGTCTCGAAGAAATCGCCTACGTGCCGATCAGCGAAATGCTGGAAATCGAATCGTTCGACGAAGATACGGTCAATGAATTGCGTAACCGTGCTCGCGATGCGCTCGTTACCGAGGCAATCGCCTCGGAAGAGGGCCTCGAGGGAATGGACGATGCGCTGGCAAATCTGGACGGCATGGATCGCACCACCGCCGGCAAGCTCGGTTTGGCAGGTATCAAGACCGTTGCCGCGTTTGCGGAATTGGCGTACGACGAGTTCGGTGCAATTCTGGCTTTGCCGACCGATCGTGCGCGTCAGTTGATTAAAGATGAATTTAAAGATGTGACAGACGACGAGATGAAGCTCATCGATGCCAAATACGATGATCATGCCAAGGCGCTGCAAGCCAAGGTGTGGAACATTGCGGAAGCTAAATGATCCGTGAAGTTAATGCACACATCCAACGCGTCACACAGAAAAGAGGTTTGAATGGCGAATAACAATGTAGCCCAATTTGCCACCGAGCTTAAAATGCCGGCGGATCTGCTGCTGACGCAGTTGAAGGCAGCCGGCGTCGACAAGGCATCGGTATCGGACATG
>JACMQD010000482.1 GCA_014377155.1 Herminiimonas sp. | reverse complement strand
CCGGCACCGCTCGACCTGCGGGTCAATACCGTCAAGGCCAAACGCGAAGAAGTCATCGAAGCGCTGGCGACAGCGCCTATCCTGTGCGAGCCGACGCCTTATTCGCAGCTGGGTATTCGCGTTGTCAAAAAGCCGGCGCTGCAAAACCTGCCGCTGTTTCAAAGCGGCGCGATCGAAGTGCAGGACGAAGGCAGCCAATTGCTGTCCCTGGTGGTCGGCGCCAAGCGCGGCGAGATGGTGGTCGACTTCTGTGCCGGTGCAGGCGGCAAGACGCTGGCGCTGGGCGCGGCCATGCGCAATACCGGACGCCTTTATGCTTTCGATATTTCCGAAAAGCGCCTTACCAAGCTCAAGCCCCGTCTTGCGCGTAGCGGCTTGTCGAATGTGCATCCGGTCCAGATCGCTCATGAAAACGATGCCAAGATCAAGCGTCTGGCCGGCAAGATCGACCGCGTGCTGGTCGATGCACCGTGTAGCGGCTTGGGTACCCTGCGCCGCAATCCGGACGTCAAATGGCGTCAGACCCAGGAAGGCCTGGCCGAACTGAATGTCAAGCAAACCGCGATCCTCTCGAGCGCGGCACGCCTGGTCAAGCAAGGTGGCCGACTGGTATACGCCACCTGCAGCCTGCTCGACGAAGAGAACGAAGCGATCGTGACCCAGTTTCTGGCTGCGCATGAAGATTTCGTCCTGGTACCGATGAAAGAAGTATTGGCCGAGCAGAAGGTCGAGCTCGACATGCAGGATTACCTGAAACTGATGCCGCATCTCCATCAGACTGATGGCTTCTTTGCGGCCGTGCTCGAACGCAGGAAATGACCCTGCTGGCGCGACGCTGGTGCGCCTGCGCCTGCCTGCTGGTCTTCGCGCCCCTAGTCCAGGCATTCGACGCCGGTCCACCGGTGGTTGCCGCGCAGGGCACGGTTCAGGCGGCGTTCTCGCCGTGGGACGATGTCGAGGCGCTGATCGTCGAGACGCTTGCCGAAGCGAAAAAAGAAGTGCTCGTTCAAGCGTACCTCCTGACGAACAAGAAAATTGCCAACGCACTGATCGCCGCGCAGCACCGCAGCGTTTCGGTGCGTGTGCTCGCCGACGCCGATCAGGCCCGGGATGTCAGGTCGTCCAAGCTGGCCGACTTGGCCGAAGCCGGGATTCCAGTCTGGCTCGAAACAAAATACCAGAATGCCCATAACAAACTGATCATCATCGATCCGGCCGGCAAGGATGCGACTGTCATTACAGGCAGCTTCAATTTCACCTGGTCGGCGCAATACAAGAACGCCGAAAACATCCTCATCCTACGCAAACAGCCTGTTCTCGCCGCGCGCTACGCGGTTAACTGGGAACGTCACCGGCTCGACGCCATACCGTATAAAAAATGAACCAGACGCTGCTCGACGATGTACTTTCCAGTCTAGGAACCGACCTTCATAACCCGAAGCTGCTCTGGCAGATAGGCATACTGCTAATTTGTTTCGGCCTCGGCTGGGCCGGTGCGCGCATGCTGCGCAAACTGGTTACGGGCAGCGATCGCGAACTGCGGTTCGTGCGCCTCGGTGTAGAAAGCTTTGGGCGCGTGCTGTCGCCCGTGTTGGCCCTGATGCTGATTGCCGTCGCCCGACCGATTCTCGGCCAATGGCAGCAAGTCAATGTGCTGCGTCTGGCCATTCCGCTGGTCGCCTCGTTTGCGCTGATCCGGTTTGCCTTCTACGTCCTTCGGCGGGTGTTTGCCCGGGGCGGTCATGCCGGTAGCCTGCTGTTGATGTTCGAAAAGGTTTTTGCAGTGGTGGTGTGGGTTGGCGTGGCACTCTACATCACGGGACTGTGGCCAGAGCTGATTGGTTATCTCGACAACACGTTAGTGCCTGTCGGTCGCCATAAAGAATCGCTGCTATCGATCGTGCAGGGCGCCGTTTCCGTCGTGGTTACCGTAATCCTGGCGTTGTGGTGCAGCGCGCTGCTCGAAGAGCGGCTGATGCGCCTCGATACGATGCATTCCTCGATGCGCGTGGTCATGGCACGTCTCGGCAAGGCCTTGCTGGTTCTCGTGGCGGTGCTGGTGAGTCTGTCGCTGGTCGGCATCGACCTGACGGTACTTTCGGTCTTCGGCGGCGCGCTCGGTGTCGGCCTTGGTCTTGGCTTGCAGAAGATCGTCAGCAGCTACATATCCGGTTTTGTGATCCTGCTGGAACGCAGCCTTGCCATCGGCGACATGGTCACCGTCGACAAATATTATGGACAGGTCACCCGGATCAATACACGTTACACGATCGTGCGGAGCCTCGACGGCGTCGAAACAGTAATACCGAACGAAATGCTGATCGCCAGTCCGGTACAGAACCATTCCTTGTCGGACCGCGTACTGCGGCTCAATACCCAACTCACGGTTGCTTATGAAACCGATATTGAACCTTTGATCGAGCAATTGGGAGCCGTGGCGATGCAAGTCGACCGCGTTTTGAAAGAGCCGGCGCCACAGGCCCAGTTAATTCGGTTTGGCCAGGACGGTCTGGAAATGGAAATCGGATTCTGGATCAGCGATCCCGAGAACGGACGGATGAATGTGGTGTCTGAAGTAAATCGCGCGATTTGGAAACTGGTCCAGGATCGAAAAATCCGCTTGCCGTATCCACAACGCGAAATTCACATCATGGGCGGCTGGAGTAACGAAGGAAATTTGATTCCCGTTGTAACACCTGTAACACCGCCTGTCTCGTCGCCTTGACCCCTGCATTGACGGCGCTAAAGAGCGTACAATTCGCAGCGTACATTTCACCGTAGATTCAGTTAAAGCTTCCTTTGCGTGGTTCACTTGTGAACCATAATAACGTCGTTATCAATGGAGTAGTAATGATTTTAAGTACAGGTTTTGATGCAGTGCTTGGTTTTTTGAATACCGGACTGCTCGAAGCGAGCGGTTGGGGCGTGTTCTGGTACACCATGCTCTTCACCCATCTGACGATTGCCGGTGTGACGATCTACCTGCATCGCTGCCAGGCGCATCGAGCGCTGGAACTGCATGCATTGCCCAGCCATTTCTTCCGTTTCTGGCTCTGGCTCACCACTGGCATGATTACCAGGGAATGGGCTGCGGTACATCGCAAGCATCACGCCAAGTGCGAAACCGAAGAAGATCCACACAGTCCGGTCACCCGTGGCATTAAGAAAGTGCTGCTCGAAGGCTCCGAAATGTATCGGGTCGAATCAAAGAATGTCGAGACGGTCGAGAAATATGGTCATGGCGCACCTAACGACTGGGTCGAGCGTAATGTCTACACCAAGCATAGCGGGCTCGGCGTTGCTCTGATGCTGATCGTCGACGTGCTGCTGTTCGGTGCAATCGGCATTACGGTATGGGCAGTGCAGATGTTGTGGATTCCAATTACGGCTGCCGGCATCATCAACGGCATCGGTCACTATTGGGGATATCGCAATTACGATTGCGCCGACGCTGCAACCAACATCATCCCGTTCGGCATCCTGATCGGTGGTGAGGAACTGCACAACAATCATCATACTTTCGGCACCTCGGCCAAGTTGTCGTCGAAGTGGTACGAATTCGACATCGGCTGGATGTACATCCGCATTCTTGAAATGTGCGGTTTGGCCAAAGTGAAGAAAATTGCACCGGCGCCGAAGTTCGACCGAGAAAAACTGGTCGCTGACATCGAAACGCTGCAATCGGTGATTTCCAATCGCTACGACGTGATGGCGAAATATGCAAAGTCGCTCAAGCTGGCCTGGCATGACGAAGTGGAGCACCTGAAGGAAAAATCAAAGCTCGAATCGAGTTTTCTGAAATCGTCGAAAAAACTGTTACAGCGTGAACCTGCGAAACTGGCAGCACCACAAAAAGAGCAGTTGACGCAGTTATTCGTGCATAGCAAGGCGCTGCAGACAATGCACGAAATGCGTGTAGAACTGTCGGCGATCTGGGAGCGCTCACATGCTACTAGCGATCAGTTGCTGCACCAGCTGCAGGATTGGTGTGTTCGTGCCGAAGCGTCCGGCATCAATGCCCTGCGCGATTTTTCCCGGAGCCTGCGCAGCTATGCGTAAGAGATCGTAGCTAGCTGTTCAGTCCTGGTGACTTGATGGTTCGGTGTAGGACATTAAGCCCGGTTTCTGGGCTTTTTGCATGCATGGTTCGCGTCAAGCGCGCCCGCAAACAGGAATGATGGCGATTTCAAATCGCATGCTGCGTAGTCTAATCAAACCGTCCACTTTCGCGGTCGCCATCCTCGGCTTTGCGCAAACAAAAAGGCCGTTCGCAAAAACGAACGGCCTTTTCTTGTGAAACGAAAATCGCTTACTTGATCTTAGTTTCTTTGTATTCGACGTGCTTGCGTGCCTTCGGATCGAATTTCATAATCGACATTTTTTCCGGAGTAGTGCGTTTGTTCTTGGTAGTCGTGTAGAAGTGACCCGTGCCTGCAGTCGATTCCAGCTTGATTTTGTCGCGGCCAGATTTAGCCATGATGATTCCTTTATTCTGCTAGTTAGACTTTTTCGCCGCGGGCACGCATGTCGACGAGCACGGCATCGATGCCGAGTTTGTCAATGACGCGCAGACCGGCGTTGGACAGGCGAAGGGAGACCCAACGGTTTTCAGACTCAACAAAAATACGACGATTTTGCAGGTTAGGCAAAAAGCGGCGTTTTGTTTTGTTGTTTGCATGGGAAACATTGTTGCCGACCATCGGCTTTTTCCCGGTGACTTGGCAGACACGCGCCATGTTTCACTCCTCAAAGATTTCCGAAATTGGAAAAAAAGTGAGTATAGCTAAAAAACTTAGGTATTTCAATGACTTGCGTAAAACAACTGTGTCATTAGTAAATTATTAAAGTTAACAATTTATCGGCTTCGAGTTAGCGATCGCTAATTTGCTACCGTAAGGCAATTCGCCCGCACCTTCAATGCCAAGACAGGCATGCTTTGCCGTCTTAAAACCCCTGATCACGTCGGCAGTAGTGGACTGGGGCTGCGGCAATGGTTAAAGACTCGTCAAAGCTGCCCGTGTTCGGCAAACGAATGAACATTTTTCCCCGCTACGACGAAATGATCGAGAACACGCACATCGACCAATGCCAACGCCTGCTTCATCGCTTGCGTCAGTGAAAAGTCAGCGGGACTCGGATCAGGTGACCCTGACGGATGGTTATGTGCTAGCAGGACACTCGCCGCATTATGACCGAGCGCGGCCTTTACCACTTCACGGGGATAGACGCTCGTATGCGTCAACGTTCCACGAAACAAGACCTCGGACGCGATCAGGCGATTTTTGACATCGAGGAACAAAACCGCAAACGTTTCATGCGGTCGGTTACCCATCAGGAGTTGCAAATACTGTTTAACTGCTTGCGGTGAACTCAGGGT
>JACMQD010000481.1 GCA_014377155.1 Herminiimonas sp. | reverse complement strand
CATTTTTCTGTTCCATGTGCGCTCGGCGCTGGTGGCAATCGTGTCGCTGCCGCTGGGTATTCTGGCGGCCTACATCGTGATGTACTACCAAGGCGTCAATGCCAACATCATGTCGCTTGGTGGCATCGCCATCGCTGTGGGTGCAATGGTGGACGCTGCGGTAGTGATGATCGAAAACGCTCACAAGCACATCGAGGCATGGCATCCCCGCCATCTCGGAAAAAAGCTCGGCGGCGACGATCACTGGCAGGTCATCGGCGGCGCCGCCGCCGAGGTGGGGCCGGCACCGTTTTTTTCGCTCTTGATCATCGTGCTGTCGTTTATTCCGGTATTCACGCTGGAGGCACAGGAAGGGCGGCTGTTTTCGCCGCTTGCTTTCACCAAGACCTATGCGATGGCCGCCGCCGCCGCGCTGTCGGTCACACTGGTTCCCGTTCTGATGGGCTATCTGATCCGTGGCCGGATTCCGCACGAGCAGAGCAATCCGCTAAACCGCGTGTTGATTGCGCTATACCGGCCGCTGCTGGAAGGGGTGCTGCGTTTTCCGAAATCGACACTGTTGGCGGCGGCGCTGATCGCGCTGGCGACACTCTGGCCGATGACGCAACTGGGCGGCGAATTCATGCCGCCGCTGGATGAAGGCGATGTGCTTTACATGCCGTCTGCGTTGCCGGGTCTGGGCGCGGGCAAGGTGTCGGAATTACTGCAACAGACCGACCGCCTGATCAAGACGCTGCCCGAAGTAGAAACCGTATTCGGCAAGGCCGGCCGCGCCGAGTCCGCCACCGATCCGGCGCCGCTGGAAATGTTCGAGACCACTATCCAGTTCAAGCCACGCGACCAGTGGCGTGCCGGCATGACACCCGACAAGCTGATCGAAGAGCTGGACCGCATCGTCAAGGTGCCGGGCCTGTCCAACATCTGGGTACCGCCGATCCGCAATCGTATCGACATGCTGGCGACCGGTATCAAAAGCCCGGTCGGCGTCAAGGTGGCAGGCGCCGATCTGAAAGAAATCGACCGCATCACCGGTGATATCGAGCGCGTCGTGAAAAACGTCGCCGGCGTGTCGTCGGCACTGGCCGAACGTCTTAACGGCGGACGCTATGTCGATATCAAAATCGACCGCGACGCGGCGGCCCGCTACGGCCTCAACATCGCCGACGTGCAGAGTATCGTGGCGTCCGCCATCGGTGGCGACAACGTCGGCGAAACAGTTGAAGGCCTGCAGCGCTTTCCGATCAACATGCGCTACCCGCGTGAAGTGCGCGACTCGGTTGAAAAACTGCGCCAGCTTTCGGTGCTGACCGAGCGTGGTGCACAAATCACGCTCGGCGACGTCGCCGCGGTTCGGATCAGCGATGGCCCGCCGATGCTCAAGAGCGAAAACGCGCGCTTGTCGGGCTGGGTCTATGTCGATATCCGTGGGCGTGATTTGCGCTCGGCTGTGCACGACATGCAGCGTGCAGTCGCCAAGGAAGTCAAGCTGCCAGCCGGTTATTCGGTTTCGTGGTCGGGCCAGTTCGAATATCTGGAACGCGCCACCGCCAAGCTTAAAGTCGTCGTACCCGCAACCTTGCTGATCATTTTCGTGCTGCTGTACCTGACGTTCAAACGCTTCGACGAAGCGGCGCTGATCATGGCAACGCTACCGTTCGCCTTGGCCGGCGGTATCTGGCTGTTGTGGCTGCTGGGGCACAATCTATCGGTGGCCAGCGGCGTCGGCTTCATCGCACTGGCAGGCGTCGCGGCGGAATTCGGCGTGATCATGCTGCTATACCTGAAAAACGCATGGCGCGATCGGCTGGCAAGAGGCGAGGGTAGCGAGGCCGACCTGCTCGACGCGATCCGGGAAGGCGCGGTGCTGCGGGTACGGCCCAAGGCCATGACGGTAGCGGTGATCATCGCCGGCCTGATACCGATCATGATCGGCGCCGGCGCAGGTTCGGAGGTGATGCAGCGCATTGCAGCGCCGATGGTCGGCGGCATGATTACAGCGCCGCTGCTGTCGATGTTCGTGGTGCCGGTGGTGTATCTGTTGCTGCGACGACGGCAGCTGCACCAGGACTCCCGTCAGCCGGGGAACAGTAAAACAGATCACGCCGTTTAACGAGGCATTGTACTGAACGGTTGAATCCGTGCGGACCGGATAGCAAAGTAGTGGCAACGCAGGGGCAACGCAGGTCAGCGCCAGGAAACGATGTATTCAGGGTAGTCCCTGGCAAGCGCGTAAACGACGGCATTCGCACTCCTTTTACTCAATGCGTCCAGCACCAGGTTGTCGGCGCACTTTCCTGTCAAATCCAGCCTGACGCCAGCGGGCGAATCGTTTATCAAATTGCCACTACCATCGTTGAATTTCTTCGGCGAGGCATCTTGACTGACGGGCGCCTTGTAGCTGGTCAATACGAAGTTCGACAGCCCTTGGTTCTTCAGCGCATCGGCAAGTTGTGCGGCCAAGGGCAGCAGTTGCAGAGATTGCTCGGCAATCGCTTCGGGTGTGTTCGCGTCGGGTTCACTACCGCGTTCATAATGTTGCGGTGACCGTGACAGTGCGACTTTTTCGTTGTATTGCTCAAGGATCGATGCTTGCTGCGCCATGTCGCCCGACTTGATCGCAGATTTATTCTTTAACATAAGACTGCTCATGTCGGCTGCAGATGCAATCGTATTGACCGATTCGCCAGCGTGGCACACCAGCATTTCGATTTCTTTGATGTGCGGATTTACGCCAGCAGCCACCAGGAGTTCGGCCAATTGCGAGGCCGTCCATTTGCCGCTTTTTGTCGTGAAGAGTGGAAGTTTTACATGGCCATGCGCCAGGATATACAGCTTGGCTTTGGTACCGAATTTTTCCAGGCCCGCGCCTTTTCCTTCGAACAGCGTATCGACCAGGCCGAGGTGCTTGATCATGTTTGCGGCGCACTTGGTCATTTCCGCATCGGCGCCTGGGCACCAGATGTAGTTTTTCTGTTCCAGGATCGGATCGACTCGCTCTAGTAATGCATTGGAGAGCGACAAGAGCGCGTTTTTTGCGTTGCGCGGCGAGGCCAACCATTTCGGATTCTTGCGCTTCCACGCCTTGAACGCGACGTCGAGCACCTTGAGTTCGCTAACTGTACGGTTTTTTTCGAACAGGGCGATGGCCTTGTCCACGCTGACCAGGTCGGCGTCGCGCCAGCTCATCGCACTCGGATTGGTCAATAGCTTCCACTCGGCCGAACCGGGGATGGCGATCATGGTACCGTCTTTCGCGCTGGCTTTTGGTCTGCTCGCATGGTAAGTTTCCCCCGTTGTATCGTTGTTTCAAGACCGGCTTTTTTGACGAAGCCTGTGCATTATGGGCCTACGCCACTACGTCTTTGTTGGCGATGACTATCCTAGCAGAAACATGTTGGCTACATGATAATTTTTCATATTGGCCGCCTTTAAGGCCACATTTCATGTGTGAGCAGGTCAGTTGCAGCGTGCCACGCTCCATCTTCAGGCGTCAGCACTGCATCCCACCCCATCGGATCGTTAGCCGCTCAATAATTTGCTGAACAAAGACTCTCGTGCCTGAACAACATGCGCTGCCGTATCTCAAAGAAATCCTGATTTTCCTGGTCCTTGCCGGGATTCTCATTCCGTTTCTGCGCAGATTTCGCATCAACAAGATAATGGGCTTCCTGGCTGCGGGTGCCTTGGTCGGCCCGTTCGGCCTGGGCTTGTGGACGGCTCGCTTTCCCTGGCTAGACCTGCTGACGATCACCGACATAAAAGGTGTGCAAACCATTGCCGAGCTCGGCATCCTTTTCCTGATGTTCATGATCGGACTGGAGCTGCCGCCCGGCCGGCTCTGGTCGCTGCGACGGTGGGTTTTCGGCGCCGGTGCGGTTCAGGTCGTGCTGAGTGCGGCAATGATTGCAGCGCTGGCTTATTTGTTCGGCAATCGGCTCGAAACCTCGGTAATTCTCGGGCTCGCACTATCACTTTCGTCGACAGCGGTGGTGGTTAAAGTTCTCAACGACCGGCGTGCACTCGGATCGCCTCTCGGGCAGGCCAGTTTTTCGATTCTGATGTTTCAGGATCTGGCGGTAGTGCCGCTATTCATCCTGGTCGGCGTGCTTACGACCGGTTTCAGCAATGCGCTATTGCCGCTCGTCGCCGTGACGCTGGCAAAATCGGTGGCGACGATCGTTCTGGTCTATCTGTTGGGACGCTTTATTATTCGGCCGCTTTTCCGCGCGTTCGGCGGCATGCGTCAGCCCGATGCATTCATGGCCCTGACGCTGTTGTCGTGTGTCGGCGTGGCAGCCATCACCGCAGAGTTCGGACTGCCGATGGCGCTGGGCGCGTTCCTGGGTGGGTTGATGCTGGCAGATACGGGTTTTAAACATGATGTCGAAGTCACCGTCGAGCCATTCCGCGGTTTGCTGATGGGACTGTTCTTTATCTCGGTCGGGATGCAGGTGGACGTGCGCGTGATCGCCAGTGCGCCGCTACTGATTCCACTATCGGTTGTCGGATTATTCCTGGTCAAGGGCATGGTGACCACGCTTGTATTTCGGGTCGGACGATTTACCTGGGGTCGTGCAGCCGAGGCGGGTCTGCTGCTGGGCCAAGGCGGCGAATTTGCTTTCATCATCGTCGGCATGGCGATGACGAGCCGCTTGCTGGACGCTGCCGCCGGACAGTTCATCCTGATCGTCGTCAGTTTCAGCATCTTCGCCACGCCGCTGGCGGCAAACCTTGGCCAAGTGATCGCCACATGGTGGGAGCAACGCTACGGTGAGCACGCTGGCAAGCTTGCCGATACGCTGCCCGGCCTGGCGGGCCATGTCGTCATCGCAGGCTTCGGACGCGTCGGTCAGTTGGTTGCGCAAATTCTCGCGCGTCAGGGCATTGCCTACGTCGCGCTGGAAACCGACGCCAGTATGGTGGCAAAGTTTCACTCGCAAGGAATGCCGGTGTATTCGGGCGATGCCAGCCGCGCCGCACTGCTCGACAAAGTCCACGCTGCGCAGGCGCGCGCGATCGTACTGACCATGAACGATGCGCGCGGTGCGCTCGAGGCCGTCAGGGCGATCCGCAGTCAGGGCCTGGACGTGCCGCTGCTGACTCGCGCTGGTGACGAAAAGCATGCGCTCGCACTGAAAGGGGCGGGTGCCACGATGGTCGTGCTCGAAATGCTCGAATCGAGCCTGCAGTTATCCGAATCGGTATTGCAGCTGTTCGGTTACAGCGAACAGCAGAGCGCGCGCCTAATTCAGATTGAACGTGATTTGCGCATCGGGACGCCTGTTTAGACTCAATTCCCGCAATCACATTTGTGGCGTTCACGCAAAGGGCTCGCCGTGCAGCCGTCCCCGGCTGCGTTCAAATCCAAAAATTCCTCGAATCGAAGGGAACCCGACATGGTCGATCGGCCACATATGCAAGCAAAGCCGCGGCGATATCCTGCACCCGATGGCCGTGGCACGATCAACTATCAAACCAAGGGAAAAACGTGTCAGAAATCAGTCGCCTCGCCTTGTTCGGAAAACTCAATAGTCTGTGTTACCGGGCAATCGAAAGCAGCACCGTATTTTGCAAACTGCGCGGTAATCCCTACGTCGAATTATCGCACTGGCTGCACCAGCTATTACAGGAGCAGGACGCCGATGTGGCTCGCATTGTCCGGCACTTCGACCTCGATCCGGCAATTCTGGCGCGTGAGCTGACAGCCGCGCTCGACCGTCTGCCGCGCGGTTCGACCTCGGTCACCGATCTTTCGTCGCAGGTCGAGGAAGCCGCCGAACGTGCCTGGGTCTTCGGCACCCTGATGTTTGGGGAATCGCAGGTACGCTCCGGGCATCTGCTGGTCGGCCTGCTCAAGACGCCTGCCTTGCACAACGCGTTACGTGGCATGTCATCCCAGTTCGACAAAATCAAGGTCGAGCGCTTGACCGACGAATTCAAAACCCTGCTCGGCGCAGCGCCAGAGGCGCGCCTGAGCGCCACCGATGGCTTCGTGACAGCGGCCCCCGGCGAAGCCAGTGGCGCGATCGCGCCAGCCGCGCTGGGTAAGCAGGAGGCGTTGAAAAAGTTTACGGTAGACCTGACCGCGCAGGCGCGCAGCGGCAAGATGGACCCGATCGTCGGTCGCGATAACGAGATTCGGCAAATCGTCGATATCCTGATGCGGCGGCGCCAGAACAACCCGATCCTGATAGGCGAGGCCGGTGTCGGCAAGACTGCGGTAGTCGAAGGCTTCGCGCAGCGCATCGCGCGCGGCGACGTGCCACCGGCATTGCAGGATGTCGAACTACGCGCGCTCGATGTCGGGCTGCTGCAGGCCGGGGCCAGCATCAAAGGCGAGTTCGAGCAGCGCCTGCGCTCGGTGATGGACGAAGTGCAGGCCAGTGCCCGGCCTGTCATCCTGTTCATCGACGAAACCCATACGTTGGTCGGTGCCGGCGGTGCAGCGGGCACTGGCGACGCGGCAAACCTGCTCAAGCCGGCTCTGGCACGCGGTACCCTGCGTACCATCGGCGCCACTACCTTTATCGAATACAAGAAACATATCGAAAAAGACCCGGCGCTGACGCGTCGCTTCCAATCGATTCAGGTGGACGAACCGAGCGAAGAACGCGCCATCCTGATGATGCGCGGGGTTGCCTCCACCATGGAAAAACACCATCAGGTGCAGATCCTCGACGAAGCACTGGAAGCGGCAGTCAGATTGTCACACCGGTATATTCCAGCGCGTCAGTTGCCCGACAAGTCGGTCAGTCTCATCGACACGGCCTGCGCGCGCGTGGCAGTCAGCCTGCATGCCACGCCGGCCGAAGTAGACGACTGCCGCAAGCGCATCGAAGCGCTTGATACCGAACTGGCCATCATCGGCCGCGAACAAGCCATCGGTATCGATATGGGTGTGCGCCAATACGATGCTGCCGCGCGACTCGGGAATGAACGCGAGCGCCTTGCGGTGTTGGAAGAAAAGTGGTCCGCCGAGCGCGTCCTGGTCGACGAATTGCTGACTTTGCGTGCTGCGCTGCGCGCCGGCATCCATGCTGTCGAAGGAACCGGCAGCAAACTTGAAGCCGAGGCCGATGCCGATGCCGTCGCAATGATCGGTGATACAGCCGCCTGCGATATTGCCAGCGATGCTGCCGGCGATCCGACGCGCGACGGTCTGCTGTCCCGGTTGAAGGAAGTGCAGCATGCGCTCAGCGCGCTGCAAGGCGAGTCACCCCTGATTTTGCCTACCGTCGATTATCAGGCGGTTGCCAGCGTGGTGGGCGACTGGACCGGTATCCCGGTCGGTCGCATGGCGAAAAATGAAATGGAGACGATCCTCAAGGTCGGTGCGCTGCTGGCGCAACGCGTGATCGGCCAGGATCATGCGATGGAAATGATCGCCCGCCGCATTCAGACCTCGCGTGCCGGCCTGGACAATCCGAACAAGCCGATCGGCGTGTTCATGCTGGCCGGTACCTCCGGCGTCGGCAAGACCGAAACCGCGCTG
>JACMQD010000078.1 GCA_014377155.1 Herminiimonas sp. | reverse complement strand
CATTCGGGATGTTAATGAAAAAACAGGATATATCGGCGCTGTTGCGGCGCGAATTACAGGCGGTGAAAAACGAGCGTCAGATTGCGCGATCGAGTGACGGTGCGCGCGCCGCGCGCGATGCTGTCAAGCTGTTTCAGTCGCGCCGCATGGCACGCACACATGCCGATCTGCTGGCCGCTCCTTCATCGAACGCGGCTGCGCGTTTTTTTCTCGACGACCTGTACGGCACCAAGGATATGACACAACGCGATACCGACATCGAGCGCATCATACCGACGATGGAGCGGCTGTTGCCGGCACCGGCTCTGGCGGCCATTGCCGAGGCAATTGTTCTCGATGCCATGTCCGAATCGCTCGATGCGGCGATGGCCTCCTGTCTTGGTGACGCAGTCGACGAAGAGCGTTATGTCGCCGCTTACCGCAACGTGACAACGCCGGAGGCGCGAGCGCGCCAGTTGGCGCACGTGCAATCCCTGGGGGAGTCGCTGTGTCAGCTGGTGCGCACGCCGTTGCTGGGTGCGACGCTGATGATGATGCGCGGCCCGGCCGAGTTGGCTGGCCTGTCGGACCTGCATAGTTTTTTACACCAAGGATTTTCTGCCTTCAAGGCGATGCGTGATCCACGCGCATTCGTCACCACAATCGTTAGGCGTGAGACGCTGATCATGAAAAATCTGTTCGACGGGCTGCCTGAGCCGTTTTTACTAGAAAGAAAGTAGATTTAGGCTCTTATCCGGCCGGAGGCTGGGCGGTATTCGGCTTGCGCGGCGCCAGATCCCACACCACGATGCGCGTGCCAGCGAGGCGGTCATGCAGGAACTGCCCGTCGCGATCGAAGCGCGCTGTGGCAGCCCACGCAATCATGCCCAATACCACGATGCCGACACTGGCCCACTCCTTCAGGCCGAACACGTAAGCAATCGCCATCGCCGGCACGAACCACATCCAGGCGAGCAGGTACCGAGCAATCGCATTTTTCAACGGAATTTTCTCACGCCCCGGTACGATCAGCCGCATGCGCCAAGTCTTCATCGCCAGCGTCTGGCCACTGCGTCGCCAGAAAGTCACGAAGTACACACCGAGAACGATGAAAAGCCAAGCTTGACGTGCGTGGCGCAATGTCAACGCATGACGGCTTTGGGTCAGCGTGTCGAACAGCCAGCCTGCAATAAACACCACACCGAACAGCAGCATGGCTTCGTAGAGCATACTGGCAAGACGACGCTTCAGGCTCGGTGCGAGAGTCGAAACTGGCATTAGGGGCGGACTACCGGTTCGGCTGCGAGGGGCGGTGACGGCTGGAGCACCGATTGTGTGGTCGCCTGCGGTGTCACCGAACGCTCGAGGACCGGTTTCGGTGTCGACTTGATGGGCGCCACCGTTTTGGGCTTGCTCAGTGCCGACGGCAGGTTGGCGACCGGTTTGCTTTTCGCTGCATCGATCGCCAGCTTTTGCTTCTGTTCGTCCGATAATTGCTGATATTGCTGCCACTGTTCCGATTTTTGGTCAGGATTGAGTTTTTTCGTTCTCGAATAACTGTCGCGCGCGACGCGTCGCTGCTCGGGCGTCAACTTGGCCCACTCGCGCATGCGTTCTTGAATCCGGCCTTGTTCGTCGGGCGTCTTTTCGGTGAATTTGCTGCTTACCTCTAACCATTTCTTCTTGCGCAAGCCGTCGATCCGGTCCCATTCTCCGGCGAGTGGCGCCAACGCTTGCTGCTGCATTGGCTTCAGGTCTGCCCAAAGTGGCCGCGTTATTACCGGTTTCGTGCTCGGCTTGTCGGCACTGATACCGGGTGGCGCAACTGGTCTGGTTGCAGCAACGGCAGGTGGCGCAGACAGCTGCGTCGGCAGTGGCAAAGGCGGCGCCATAAGCGGTGGCGCATCTGCCGCCCATGCCGCGATACCGTACATGCAGAGCAGACCTGAAATGCATACCGCCCGCAGGTGGCGGGCGGCGGAAGAGACTTTCGCAGCCGCCATCGCTAGTCCATCCGCTTTGCAAGGAAGGCATTGAAGCCGTGATCAAGGTAAGCTGTCAACGGCAGTTCGTCGGACAGTACCGCGACGTCGATGTCGGCGGTCTCGCTAATCCGATATTGCTGTTCGGCCTGATAAATTCCCACGATGCCGATGGCCAGCACGACCAGCGGCACCGCCATGCCGACACGGCCCAGCCATGACAACGGGCTGCTGAAAAAGCCGCCGCCATTGAAAGCGGCAACCGGTTGCGTCGCCGGCACCCGCATGGGGGAATCCTGTTTGCGCCGAGCCAGCGCCATCATGCGCGCCGCAGCGAGGCGATCGGTGGTCGCGGCGGGAAGTCGATCGAGATTTTGATCGAGCGCGTGACGCACCCGGTACGCATAATTCTGTTGTTTGGCGTTCATAAATGTATTCCTTTGGCTTTAAGCGCCTGAGCGAGGGCATGTGTTGCGCGTGAGCAGTGGGTTTTCACGCTGCCTTCCGAACATCCCATTGCAGCAGCCGTTTCGGCTACGTCCATATCTTCCCAGTAACGCATCAGGAACGCTTGCCGTTGACGCGTCGGTAGCTTTTGTACTTCGCTGTCAATTGCCGTCAAAGTCTGGTCGCGTTGCAATGCATCGGCGCCGCTTTCTGCAGCCGTCGTACCTTCTTCAGCAGCAAAACTCTCGACAACGTCGAAGTCGTCCTTGTCGTCGGACTTGCCGATCAGGCTGGAAAACAGGGTAACCCAGGTATTACGGACTTTTTCACGCCGAAAATAATCATGGATCGTATTCTGCAAGATCCGTTGAAATAGCAAAGGCAATTCGCCGGGCGGCTTGTCGCCGTATTTTTCGGACAGCTTGATCATCGCATCCTGCACGATGTCCAGCGCGGATTCATCCTTGCGAACGGCATATACGGCCTGCTTGAACGCGCGTCGCTCCACGTTTTGTAGGAAATCGGAAAGTTCTTTGTCGGTTGCCATGCGGGCGGCGCGAAATTCCTGACGTCGGCAGCATGTGTCGGCGTCTGTAGCTGGTCGGTGGGAGATTCGGAAACTGTGCGCATGCTAGCAAAATTGCTTGAGCTTGTGCGCTTTTTCTGCGCAATCTGCTTGATTTGCAAAGGGTTTTGTATGATTTACCTTGACCAAAAGTGTCAGGCACATTAACGTGTCAGTCCCTCCGCAATCCCGGAGGTGTATGGTCTTGAGCGCTCGGCACATCATGCCGGTGCGCAAAAAGACGCGCTTTGCCCTAGATGAAGCTGTTTGTTCTGACCCGTGCCACAAGCCCGAGAAATTCGCAGTAATGCTCCAGTAACGCCGGTTGAACGAGTCGCGTCCAGCACGGGTATGAATCGCATCAATGCATGCGTGCCGTATCGGTGTCACCGCACAAAAAAGGGAAACCCCAGCACTGCAGCCTAGCGCGTCTTTCGCCAGGAAGGAACATCCGATCAATCTCCAATGGACCTTGAAAGGAAAGTAATAATGAGTTCAGAAATCACCGGCGCGGAAATTGTCGTGCGTTGCCTGGCCGAAGAAGGTGTCGAACATGTGTTCGGTTATCCTGGCGGCGCAGTGCTCTACATCTACGACGCCATCTTCAATCAAGACAAGTTCCAACACATCCTCGTGCGCCACGAGCAGGCGGCCATCCATGCGGCAGATGCGTATTCACGCAGCTCCAACAAGATCGGTGTCGCTCTCGTCACGTCAGGACCCGGCGTCACCAATGCCGTAACCGGCCTGGCGACTGCCTACATGGATTCGATCCCGATGGTGATCATTTCCGGTCAGGTGCCGTCGCACGCGATCGGCCAGGACGCATTCCAGGAATGCGATACGGTCGGCATTACGCGACCTTGCGTCAAGCACAACTTTCTGGTCAAGGACGTCAAGGACTTGGCGTCCACCATGAAAAAGGCGTTTTATATTGCCAAAACCGGCCGCCCGGGACCGGTGCTAGTCGATATTCCGAAGGACATCAGCATGCACAAGTGTGCATACGAATATCCGAAGGAAATCGAAATGCGTTCTTACAAGCCGGTCGATAAGGGGCATGCCGGTCAGATCCGCAAGGCGGTCCAGCTTTTGTTGACGGCAGAGCGGCCGATGATCTACACAGGCGGTGGTGTCATTCTCGCCAATGCGTCGCCGGAACTGAACAAGCTGGTCGACAAGCTCGGTTTTCCCTGCACCAACACCCTGATGGGGTTGGGCGCATATCCATCGTCGAGCGACAAATTCGTCGGCATGCCCGGCATGCACGGCACTTACGAAGCCAACATGGCGATGCAGCATTCCGATGTGCTGATCGCCATCGGCGCGCGTTTCGACGACCGTGTGATCGGTAATCCGAAGCACTTCTCTTCCAACCCGCGCAAGATCATCCATATCGACATCGATCCGTCGTCGATTTCCAAGCGCGTCAAGGTTGATATTCCGATCGTCGGCAATGTCAAGGATGTGCTGATCGAATTGCTGGCACAGCTGGATGCGTCGGAAGTCAAGCCGAATCAGGCCGCGCTGTCGGATTGGTGGAAGCAGGTCAATCAGTGGCGCGAGCGGGATTGCCTGAAATATCCGACTTCCGACACGGTTATCAAGCCGCAGTCGGTCGTACAGAAAGTCTGGGAAATCACCAAGGGCGATGCCTTCATTACTTCGGACGTCGGCCAGCACCAGATGTGGGCCGCCCAGTATTATGGCTTCGACAAACCGCGCCGCTGGATCAACTCCGGTGGTCTCGGCACCATGGGCGTCGGCCTGCCGTATGCGATGGGTGTGCAGATGGCCAACCCGGACGCGACCGTCGCCTGCATTACCGGCGAGGCATCGATCCAGATGTGTATCCAGGAACTGGCAACGTGCAAGCAGTACCATCTGACACCGAAGATCATTTTGCTCAACAACCGGTTTCTCGGCATGGTGCGTCAGTGGCAGCAAATTGACTATGGTTCACGCTATTCGGAATCCTATATGGACTCGTTGCCCGACTTCAGCATGCTGGCCGAGTCGTTCGGTCACGTCGGCATGAAGATCGAAGACCCGAGCGATGTCGACGGCGCGCTCAAGGAAGCATTCGCCATGAAGGACCGGCTGGTGTTCATGAATTTCATCACCGACCAAACCGAAAACGTCTGGCCGATGGTCAAGGCGGGCAAGGGCCTGACTGAAATGCTTCTCGGTTCGGAGGATCTGTAACATGCGCCATATTGTTTCTGTACTACTTGAAAACGAAGCCGGTGCGCTCTCGCGCGTGGTCGGCCTGTTCTCTGCGCGTGGCTACAACATCGAAACGCTGACCGTCGCGCCGACCGAAGACGCCACCTTGTCGCGCATGACGATCGTCACTAACGGTTCGGACGACGTGATCGAGCAGATCACCAAACACTTGAATCGCCTGATCGAGGTAGTCAAGGTGGTCGATCTGACCGAGGGCGCGCACATCGAGCGTGAACTGATGCTCATCAAGGTGCGGGCGGTCGGCAAGGAACGTGAGGAAATGAAGCGCACCGCCGATATTTTCCGTGGTCGCATCATCGATGTCACTGAAAAGACTTACACCATCGAACTGACCGGCAACAAGGTCAAGCTTGACGCTTTTATCGAGTCGATCGATAGCGCGGCGATTCTGGAAACGGTTCGAACCGGCGGTTCCGGCATCGGCCGCGGCGAGCGCATCCTCAAGATCTAGTTCGGTCCGTCCCATCAGTTCACATTAATTCATACAACAACACATATATTAGGAATAGCCATGAAAGTTTTTTACGATAAAGATTGTGACCTGTCCCTCATCAAAGGCAAAAATGTTGCGATCATCGGTTACGGCTCCCAGGGCCATGCCCATGCACAGAACCTGAACGATTCGGGTTGCAAAGTCACCGTTGGTCTGCGCAAGGATGGCGCATCGTGGAATAAAGTAAAGAACGCCGGCCTCAACGTCGCCGAAGTCAACGATGCCGTCAAAGCTGCCGATGTCATCATGATTTTGCTGCCGGATGAGAACATCGCCCAGGTCTACAACGAAAACGTCGCGCCCCATGCCAAGCAAGGCGCGGTACTGGCGTTCGCCCATGGTTTCAACGTCCATTACGGTCAAGTCGTGCCGCGTGCCGACCTCGACGTCATCATGATCGCACCGAAAGCGCCAGGCCACACTGTGCGCTCGACCTACAGCCAGGGTGGCGGCGTGCCGCACCTGATCGCCGTCTACCAGGACAAATCGGGTATCGCGCGCGATATCGCCCTGTCTTACGCCATGGCCAACGGCGGCGGCCGTGCTGGTATTATCGAAACCAATTTCCGCGAAGAGACCGAAACCGATTTGTTCGGCGAGCAGGCAGTCCTGTGTGGCGGCGCTGTCGAGCTGATCAAGGCGGGTTTCGAGACCCTGACCGAAGCCGGTTATGCGCCTGAGATGGCGTACTTCGAATGCCTGCACGAGTTGAAGCTGATCGTCGACCTGATCTATGAAGGCGGCATCGCTAATATGAACTATTCGATTTCGAACAATGCGGAATACGGCGAGTACGTTACCGGCCCGCGCATCGTGACCGAAGATACCAAGAACGCCATGCGTCAGTGCCTGAAGGATATCCAGACCGGTGAATACGCTAAGAGCTTCATTTTGGAAAACAAGGCTGGCGCACCGACCTTGATTTCGCGTCGTCGCCTGACCTCCGAGCATCAGATCGAAGAAGTCGGCGCCAAACTGCGCGCGATGATGCCGTGGATTGCCAAGAACAAGCTGGTCGATCAGTCGAAGAACTGATCGATCAATCCCTGGATTTCCGGCATCATGCGGTATGCGCGATTCATGCGCATGCCGTGCCCGGTCAAGAAGCTGCGCGCGAGCGCGGCTTTTTTTTCGCGCCTTTGGGATACCAATCTAGCGCGCGCCCACGGTTCAACCGAAACAATTTTCCGGAGCATCAATGTCCCGATTCACTCTTGTGATTTCATCGCTGGTATTTGCCTGTGCCGCGGCATCTTCGCTGGCGCAATCGCCGGTACAAACTACCGGCACGCTGGTCATCGTACCGGCTTTCGGCGAAGTCAAGCATGTCAACGACGAAGCCAATCTGACTCTGATGATCGAAGAGCAGGACAAGGACAAATCCGCCGCGGCGTCGCGCGTCAACCAGAAAATGAAGCAAGGCGTCGATATCGTCAAACGCGAAGATCCGCAGGCGGTACTGCAGACACGCGGCTATTTCACCTATCCGGTGTACGCCGAAGACCAGCCGCGTCCAGTCGGGAAAGCAAGACAACCAGTCAGCTGGCGCGTCGGTCAATATTTGGATGTGACCACCACCAACCTCGCCGGGTTGCCGAAAACGGTTGCCGCCACGCAGCGCATTCTGGCCGTCAACGGCCTGCGCTTCGGCTTGTCCGCAGCGACCAGCAAGCTACTCGACGAAAAGCGCATCGAAGCGACCTACCGCAACCTGACCGAACGCATTGCATCGATTGCCAAAGCGATGGGCCGCAAGCCGGCAGACGCGGTACTCGATACGGTCGACTTCGAGGGCTCTGGCGCTTATGCGCCGCAGGCGGACGCATCGACGGCGAAGATGTCGATGCGCGCGGCCTCGATGGAAGCGGTTGCAGTGGAAGAGCCAAGTTTCGAGCCCGGCGAAACCACGCTTCAGATGCGATTGGTCGGCAAGATCAAGTTTCGATGAAGGCGATATCGATGCCAAGGCGCGTGACGCCGATGTTCGCCATGGCGGCTGCCTGGATGTTTGCCGCATGCACGCCTGCCGAGCCCCCGCCGGATATCGTCAAGACCCAGCGCGAAGCGCTGAACAGGGCGAAGGCGGTCGAAGGCGTGCTACAGCAATCACAGAAGCGCACCGAAGCCGCGGCACAGGACCAGCGGTAGTCCTGTGGCCAAGATACCATGCCGGTGCGGTATCGCCGGTGTCGGTCAGGAGCCGCCGACCCGCACCGTCGTATTGCAGCAGCCACCAATTGAAACGGAATTTGAATGGCAACTTTTAACCGCCGCAAAGCAAAGAACAAATCTTCATCGCTACTCAAGGGACGGCTCGGCAGGAACCCGCTGAATAATTCGAACCTGATCGAAGCGCAGCCTGTGCGCGGCACCTTCCGTCGCCGTGGCATCTACCTGTTGCCGAATGCCTTCACCACCGCCGCATTGTTTTGCGGCTTTTATGCAATCGTGATGGCGATGAACCTGAAGTTCGATCATGCCTCGATTGCGATCTTCGCAGCAATGGTGCTCGACGGCATTGATGGCAGGGTCGCGCGTCTGACCAACACCCAAAGCGAATTCGGCGCGCAATACGACAGTTTGTCCGACATGGTGTCATTCGGGGCGGCGCCGGCGCTGGTGGTCTATGAATGGTCGCTGCGCGGGCTGGGAAAGTGGGGCTGGCTGGCGGCGTTCGTGTATTGCGCCGGTGCCGCACTCCGGCTCGCTCGCTTCAACACCAATCTGGAAGTCGTCGACAAACGTTATTTTCAAGGCTTGCCCAGCCCGGCCGCCGCTGCGTTGGTAGCCGGCTTCGTTTGGCTCATGGACGACCTGCGCTACGCCGGTACCGACCTGCGCTGGATATCCTGGATCATCACGCTGTCGGCAGGACTGACGATGGTGACCAATGTGCCGTTCTACAGTTTCAAGGATATCAACTTCAGGAAATCGGTCCCGTTCATTGCGATTTTCCTGATCGTGTTGGCCTTTGTTGCTGTGTCGAGCGACCCGCCAAAGGTGTTGTTCGGTTTGTTTGTCCTGTATGGCCTGTCGGGATACGGCGTTTTTTTCTGGCGGCTGTTCAAGGGCAAACCGGTCAGCATCGTCCAGACCGAGCCCGAGGGCCACCACGGGAAATAATGTTGCCCTGAATTGTTGTGACCACGCCTTGGTGTTGGCAAGCAGGATTCGATCTGTGCGGTTCCTGCTTTCAATTTGTCGAGCTGGAAGGCCCGTTGTTGTTTAGGAACCTGTCCGCGCAAGAAACAGGCATAAGGCGGTGCCGGGCCTTTCGACACTGTTCCAAGATCAAAATGTTGCGCTTTCACGCATTTGCGCTTATAGTTTTTGTATGTCCGAAGAACGCTCAATTTCTCTACCTGCTTCCAAGCGCAACCTGCCGCCAGGTCTGCTGCTACGTGCATTCCTAGTGCGTCCCGCGCGCTAACTTTCCGACCCCTTCCTTTCGTGTAGTCTGTCGCTCAGGCCGGTTTCGGCAAGGGCAGGCGAAAATCCATGTAACAACGTCGCTTTCACTGTAATTTCTTAAGGAGTCCAGCATGTCCGCCAACGCAAACAAGCTCATCATATTCGACACGACGTTGCGGGATGGCGAACAGTCGCCGGGCGCATCGATGACCAAGGATGAAAAAATCCGCATCGCGCGCCAGCTCGAACGGATGAAAGTCGACGTCATCGAAGCCGGTTTTGCCGCTGCCTCGCAAGGCGATTTCGAATCGATCAAGGCCATTTCCGGCATCATCAAGGAAGCCATCGTCTGTTCGCTCTCGCGTGCCAACGACCGCGACATCGCCCGCGCTGCCGAAGCACTGGCGCCGGCCGCCCGCAAGCGCATCCATACTTTTATCGCGACGTCGCCGCTGCATATGGAAAAGAAGCTGCGCATGACGCCTGACCAGGTTTTCGAGCAAGCCAAGCAAGCCGTGCGCTATGCCCGCAATTTTACCGACGACGTCGAATTCAGCCCGGAAGACGGCAGCCGCTCGGACCTGGATTTTCTTTGCCGCGTAATCGAAGGTGTCATCGACGAAGGCGCGACTACGATCAATTTTGCCGATACGGTCGGCTATGGCGTACCGGAGCTGTACGGCACGATGTTGCGTACGCTGCGCGAGCGCATTCCCAATTCGGACAAGGCGATCTGGTCAGTGCATTGCCACAACGATCTCGGCATGGCCGTCGCCAATTCGCTGGCCGGCGTCATGATCGGCGGCGCGCGTCAGGTCGAGTGCACCATCAATGGTTTGGGCGAGCGGGCAGGCAACACCGCGCTGGAAGAAATTGTAATGGCGGTACGCACCCGCAAGGACCATTTCAATCTCGAGATCGGCATCGACGCCACGCAGATCGTAGCCACCTCCAAGCTGGTGTCGCAGATCACCGGATTCGCGGTCCAGCCCAACAAGGCCGTGGTGGGCGCCAATGCCTTCGCGCATGCGTCCGGCATTCATCAGGACGGCGTACTGAAAGCACGGGATACTTACGAAATCATGCGCGCTGAAGATGTCGGTTGGGCGGCCAACAAGATCGTGCTCGGTAAGCTCTCGGGCCGCAATGCTTTCAAACAGCGGCTGGAAGAACTCGGTATTGCCCTGGAATCCGAAACCGAAGTCAACGCCGCATTCTCCCGATTCAAGGAACTGGCCGATCGCAAATCGGAAATCTTCGACGAAGACATCATGGCGTTGGTGTCCGACGAACAGCAGTCGCATGACAATGAACACTATCGTTTCGTGTCGCTCTCGCAACGCTCCGAAACCGGCGAACAGCCGGAAGCCAAGGTGGTGTTTTCAATCGATGGAAAAGAGTCGAGCTGCGTCGGTCAGGGCAATGGTCCGGTCGACGCCACGGTCAATGCGATCGAGTCGGTCACCGCCAGCGGTGCTGAGCTTCTGCTGTTCTCGGTCAATGCCATCACCACCGGCACCCAGGCACAAGGTGAGGTCACCATGCGCTTGTCGAAAGCGGGCCGCATTGTCAACGGCGTTGGTGCCGATCCCGACATCGTGGTCGCATCGGCCAAGGCTTACCTGTCGGCGCTGAACAAGCTGCATTCAAAAGCAGAGCGACTCAGCCCGCAGTTGTAATCAGTCGCTAAAAAGAAACCGCGCCTGCCTCGCCAAAGATTGGCGAGGCAGGCGCGTTTCTTACCGCCCTACGACTTACTGAACGACGATCTGCTTCGGTTGCGGCTCGACTTTCTTGGGCAGGGTCAGGGTCAGAATCCCGTTCTCCAACTTGGCCTCGGCACGCTCGTCATCGACTTCTTTCGACAAAGTGAATGCACGGGCAAACTTGCGCACGATGCGCTCGCTGTGCACTACCTTTTCGCCTTCCTTGCGCTCGGACTGACGCGTGACTTCAGCTTCCAGCGAAACCCGCTTGCCATCGACCGAGATCTTGATGTTTTCCTTCAATACGCCGGGCAGTTCTGCCTGAACTTCGAACGCTGTATCGGTTTCGGCCAGTTCCATCCTCGGGGCCGAAACCTTGGGCTCAGCTTGCTTCGATGATGTCGGTGCCGTCGCACCGAACAGACGCTCAACGAGCTGTTCTACCGATGCGTCGCTAAAGCTTGGACGGAAGCCGGCCGGCACGGAAAAACCATTGCGATTACGCAGGACTACATTCATTATTTCTCTCCTTGTCAAATGAGGAGCAGCGCTCCCATGGCGAGTAGATAGGGTGGCCGTCAGGCATTTCAAGAGCGGTAAAATCATGTTTTTCGAAGGCCCGTCCGGCCCTTGTCAACGCCTCAAACGGCCCAATGGAAAGCGCATGTCAGGGTCGAATAACGGGTCCGGACCGTTCATCATTTTCTGCACGACGCCGGCACGATCGAAGTGCACATGCATCAGCGAATCCCAGACGCCGCTTTCTTTGTACGCATACGACCAGACCTCTAACTGGGACAATGACAGAAACTCGGTTTCGCGCGGGCCACCGATGATGCGCAGTACATCGTCCTTGCCCGACTGGCCGGCTTTGATCCGGGCAAATTTTTGCGCTGTCAGTACCTGCTCGTAGGAGACCAGCTTGCCATCGGCGCCGATGCGCGCCATGTACGTTTGCTGTCCGAACGGCGCACGGGCGTATTCAAGCAAATGATCGGGGCCATCGGCATATCGGCCGGTAGGCGTGCCGAGTTTGGCGAGAACCGTTTGCTCGGGTTCACCGGGATTCATCGCGACCGGTGCGAACACGGTGCAGCCGGAGGCGAGGGCGGTTGTGCAGATTGCAATGCAGAATTTTTTGAGTCGATGGCGCATGAATGGCTCCAAAAGCGTTAAAAGATAGGAACGGCGGACGGTTTCCGTTATACTGCGCGTCTGATCGTTTTGGTCAGGTTAAACAATGTTGTTCACGGTGCAGGGGGTTGCGACTCTCCGTACCGCATGTGAAAGGTAACGAATCATGACTGTAGAAAAATCCAGCAAAGCCGCGATCATCGCGGACAATGCACGCGGCACCAACGATACCGGCTCGCCGGAAGTCCAGGTCGCGTTGCTTACCGCGCGTATCAACGAACTGAATGGCCACTTCAAAGCCCACGCCAAGGATCACCATTCCCGTCGCGGCCTGATCATGATGGTCAATCGCCGCAAGAGTCTGTTATCGTACCTTAAAGGCAAGGATGCTACCCGCTACCGCGCCCTGATCGAAAAACTCGGCTTGCGCAAGTAAGTTCGTTGCGACATCCGGTTCGGATTTAATCGCTGCAAGTGCCCGTGTCAGTTTTGCTGATACGGGCATTTTGTCTTTTGGCGGTTCGTAAGCATGCAGTTTGGAAATACCGAAAATGCAAGAAGGTGGCATGCCATTCGTGGCCGCCACCCGTGGTGAGGTGAACGACAGCCCCTGAAAATCTGTCGGCAAATAGAAAGGAAACATCGTGTTCACAAAAGTAACCAAAACGTTTCAATACGGTCAGCACCAGGTAACACTCGAAACCGGCGAAATCGCTCGCCAGGCTTCCGGCGCGGTACTCGTGTCGATCGAAGATACGGTCGTTCTCGCAACGGTGGTTGCGCGCAAGGACGCCAAGCCGGGCCAGGATTTCTTCCCGCTGACGGTCGACTATGTTGAAAAAACTTATGCCGCCGGCCGTATTCCAGGCGGCTTTTTCAAGCGCGAAGGCCGTCCGTCAGAGAAAGAGACACTGACATCGCGGCTGATCGATCGTCCGATTCGTCCGTTGTTCCCGGAAGGTTATCTGAATGAAGTCCAGATCATCATCCACGTGCTGTCCGTGAACCCGGAAATTGACCCGGATATCGCTGCCATGATCGGCGCGTCCGCTGCGCTGTCGGTGGCCGGCATCCCGTTCGCCGGTCCGATCGGCGCCGCCCGCATCGGTTACATCGACGGCCAGTACGTACTTAACCCGACCACCACGCAACTCAAGACATCCTTGCTCGACCTCGTGGTGGCGGGTACGGAAACCGCTGTCATGATGGTGGAGTCCGAAGCCAAGCAATTGTCCGAAGAAATCATGCTCGGCGCGGTCGTATTCGGCCATGAGCAGATGCAAGCCGTGATCGATGCGATTCATGAGCTGGCCCGCGAAGACGGTAAGCCATTGATCGAATGGCATGCGCCGGCCAAGAACGAGGCGCTCATTGCCAGCGTCGGTCAAGCGGCCGATGCGCTGCTGAACGAAGCCTATCAAACCGTCGACAAACAGGCCCGTACCGCCAAGCTGAAAGAAGCCTCGGCTGCCGTGCAGACCAAATTGGCTGCCGATGCTGCAGGCAATGGCACTGCCGCGCCTGATTCATCCGATGTCGGCAACATCATGTTCGACCTCGAAGCCAAGATCGTCCGTTCGCGCATTCTTGACGGCTATCCGCGTATCGATGGCCGTGACACCCGTACCGTGCGGCCGATCTCGATTCGCACCGGCGTGCTGCCACGTACGCATGGTTCCGCGCTATTCACCCGTGGTGAAACCCAGGCATTGGTCATTGCCACACTGGGCACCGCACGCGACGAGCAAAAAATCGATGCGCTGATGGGCGAATATTCCGATCGCTTCATGTTGCATTACAACATGCCTCCGTTCGCGACCGGCGAAACAGGTCGGGTCGGTACGCCGAAGCGCCGCGAAATTGGCCATGGCCGTCTTGCCAAGCGCGCCTTGTTGGCAGCCTTGCCACCGGTCGAAGAATTCAGCTATTCGGTGCGCCTGGTGTCGGAAATTACCGAATCCAACGGTTCGTCGTCGATGGCCTCGGTCTGCGGCGGTTGTTTGGCGCTGATGGACGCCGGTGTGCCGATGCAGGCGCACGTCGCCGGCATCGCCATGGGCCTGATCAAGGACGGCGGCAAGTTCGCTGTCCTGACCGACATCCTGGGCGATGAAGATCACCTCGGCGACATGGACTTCAAGGTGGCCGGCACTGCCAACGGCATCACGGCACTGCAGATGGACATCAAGATCCAGGGCATTACCAAGGAAATCATGCAGGTCGCATTGGCCCAGGCCAAAGAAGGCCGCTTGCATATTCTCCAGAAGATGCAGGAAGCTGTCCCGGTCGGCAAAGTCGAGCTGTCGGACTTCGCGCCGCGCCTGATCACTATCAAGATCAATCCGGAAAAAATCCGTGACGTGATCGGCAAGGGCGGCGCTGTCATTCGTGCGCTGACCGAAGAAACCGGCACCCAGATCGATATCAGTGACGAAGGCGTCGTCACTATCGCGTCTGTCGATGCAAGCGCTGGGCAGGAAGCTAAGCGTCGCATCGAAGAGCTGACTGCATCGGTCGAAGTAGGCAAGGTCTATGAAGGCACGGTCTTGAAATTGCTGGACTTCGGCGCGATCGTTCAGGTCATGCCGGGCAAAGACGGCTTGCTGCACATCAGTCAGATCGCCAACGAGCGTGTCAACGCGGTTGCCGATTATTTGAAAGAAGGTCAGCAAGTGCGCGTCAAGGTTCTTGAAACCGATGACCGCGGCCGCTTGAAGCTGTCAATGAAAGCAGCAGCATCCGACGAAGGCTCAGCTCCTGCGCAACAGCAGCAACAGTCTCAGTCACATCAGGAACAGCCGCGCTGAATCTTAGCCGGATAGCCGGTCATGTCCAGCAGGACCTGACCGGCGCAACCTCGAAACCACCCTCGCGCATGCCCGGGTGGTTTTTTTCTTGGGACGGCGTTGGTGCCACGAATTGCCATACTGGCTGCATTGTTTCCGACATTACCGGCACGATCGGCGAAGACAGTAGGATGGGTCTGCAACTTCGCAGCAGACCAGATCGTGCGGCAACGACGCGGGCTAATTTTTCAATGGATAAAAACGCTATGCCGCCTACACGAGCGGTGATAAAGCACTTTGCTGCAGACGCAAACCCACTATTTTTTGCGCCGTATTGAAAGACGGTCGTCGAAGCGCAATCGGTGACATTTCGCCTGTCCATTTATCGTTGCCGAAAAAATGGAATCCCTTTTCTTTGACCAATTTACAAATCGTTGACATCTCTTCGACCGACCGGGCCATGACGACGCCACCAAATTTCCCTACACGTTTCGGCGTAAAAAATACGCATGGAATATTGTCGGCCATTACCGTATGGGGATTTTGCGTATCCGGTCCATGCTGTACCGCGCCGTTCGATGGGCTGCGGCCCAAGGCCCTGTTAATGACCGGAATAAATTT
>JACMQD010000480.1 GCA_014377155.1 Herminiimonas sp. | reverse complement strand
TCGCAAGGCGGCAAGGGCGCGGAAAGTCAAATGGGCTGGGACGTCAAGGAAAACAAGGCGACGGCCTAATATACGGCGGGTTGACTTGCCGGCGTACCGGCAGGTGGGTCGAGGAAAGGCGGCGTCTGTCGCGCTGCCTTTCCGGCGACAGCCAAAGTCAACTCCAAACGATAGTCGGCTCACCACACGCAAAAAAAATTCCATGGCAAGCGAACTCGCCTGCACCTATTCACCACATACGACGCATGGCCCACTGAAGACGTCGTCGCAGGTAGCGCGTGCAGCCGATCGTCGCAGCGGCACATACCGATATGACAGGGATGCTTGCCAGAAAATACTTTCATACCAAGACCCGACTAAAACACGATGAATGACTTTTCGAAATTGATGAACAGGCTTGCCGGGATGATCGGCGCCGCGATCACGGCAGCACTTCTGGCCCTTTGCGCCGGTTGCGCCAGCAATCCGCGGTCAATATCACCCAACCCCTTCCAGATCGAGATTCAATCGTCAAAAAGCTTAAATGCAGACAGCAATGGCCGTCCATCGCCATTAAGAATCATCATCTATGAATTGAAATCGGTCGCCAACTTCGAATCGGTCGATTTCTTTTCCTTGTCGCAAAAAGACCAGGCTACGCTGGGCGCTGATCTCATCGAAAAAGAAGAATTCTTCATCCGGCCTGGCGAAAGCCGCATCGTTCTACGCAAGGGGCATCCAGATGCCGCGTTCGTCGGGGTATTCGCGGAGTTCCGCGACCTCGACAAGGCGGTGTGGCGTGCCAGTGCCCTGTTACCACCTAAGGGCAGAGACGGGATGTTGGCAGCTGGTCTGTCGATGCTGAAATTCGAACCACTAACGAAGACCTATCGAATCCTGCTGGATCAGAAATCGGTAAAGATGCAGTTCTGACACTGTCCCTGCAACCCACCAAGGTAGCGATTACCCACACTGCAAGAAACATCGAGGCGAAAAACAGCGCATCAAGCCTCAGTGCCATCGCACTGAATGAACTGTCAAAGCAAAAAGAATATAGGGACATTTACATGTCATGGCAAAAGAAAGTGGTGTGGTCCGAGGGGATGTTTCTTAAGCCTCAGCACTTCCAGCAGCAAGAGCGCCACTTCGAGTTTTTGACACAGGCGCGCAGCCAGCCATTGCAAGAGTTTTTCTGGGGCTTCCGTCATCTCGAAATTGATGACCAAGCGCTATCACTCGGCAAACTGATCATCACCTCGGCGCACGGAGTGTTTCAGGATGGTACGCCGTTTCACTTTCCACAGCACGGCGCGCGCCCACTTCCGCTCGACATACCGGCGTGCGCCCGCCATGCAAAAGTCGTGCTTGCGCTTCCAGTTAAGCGTTACGGAACGGACGAGATCGCTTTCGACATGGAAGTAGATTCGCTGGCGCGCTATGACATAACGGAAGTTGAAATTGACGATACCAATTCGGTTCGCGCAACGACATCGCTGATGCAATTGGGCGACCTGCGTTTGCGGTTGGCACTCGCTTCGGATTTGCAGGATGGGTGGATGGCGCTTGGCGTCGTGCGCATTGTTGAGCGCCAGCAGGATAATCAGATCGTCCTGGACCGGGACTACATACCCCCTACCCTGGCGTGCGCCGCGCAGGCAGTACTTGCAGCCTATGTGAAAGAAGCTTTAGGCTTGCTGCATCAGCGCGGCAATACCCTGGCGGCGCGCCTGTCGCAGCCTGGACGCGGCGGCGTATCCGAAGTCGCCGATTTTCTGATGCTGGAACTACTCAACCGATGGGAACCGCCAATCCGGCACCTCGACCGCATCAAAGGCCTACATCCGGAAACCCTGTACCTGTCTCTACTCCAAGTAGCCGGCGACCTGTCGACTTTCTCGGCAGATAGCCGGCGACCGGGCAATTACCCCTGCTACGATCATGACGACCTGCGGGGTTGCTTCGAGCCGCTGATGGCAGATCTGCGACGCTCGCTATCGATGGTCATGGAACAGAACGCGATCCAGATCGAACTGCACGATCGCACCTATGGCGTCAAAGTCGCGATCATGCCGAGCCCGGACCTGATCAAGTCCGCCAATTTCATCCTGGCCGTACATGCCGACGTGGCGCCCGAAATCGTACGCTCGCATTTCCCGACGCAAGTCAAAATCGGCCCTGTCGAAAGAATTCGCGACCTGGTCAACCTCCACCTTCCCGGCGTCGTGCTCCGCGCACTGCCTATCGTACCGCGCCAGATTCCTTATAACGCCGGTTACCATTATTTCGAGCTGCTTACCGACCATGACCTGTGGCGGCAATTACCGCAGTCCGGCGGACTGGCGATGCACATCGCCGGCGACTTTCCCGGCTTGCGGCTCGAGTTCTGGGCGATTCGTGGGTAACTCGGCCGCATTCAACCCATGAATGACCTCAATCCCTTTGCCCAAGCGGTGGTCGATCCTGATGCGATGCGTTTCGCATCCATGCCGGTTCACGACCATGCGCAGTTGCCGGACGTCGCAGCTGACCTGCCGGAAGTCATCAGCGGAGCCAATCCGCTTGTGACTGCGGCCAACCGAATTCTCGACCTGGTACCACAAATTCGCGTGACAGCGCGTCACCCCAACCCACCTGCGTTGCGGGAATTTCTGATCGAGCAGATCAAGAGCTTCGAGATACAGGCGAGACAGTCGGGCATCGGTACCGAAACCATCATCGGCGCGCGCTACTGCCTGTGCACCGTACTCGACGAAACGGCGGCACAAACGCCTTGGGGTGGTTCTGGCGCCTGGTCCCGGCATAGTCTGCTGGTGACGTTTCACAACGAGACCTCGGGCGGTGAAAAATTTTTTCAGCTGCTTTCCAAGCTGGCGCAAAATCCGCAGTTGCATCACGATTTGCTGGAACTGATGTACTACTGCATGGCCATGGGATTCGAAGGCCGTTTCAGGATCGTCGATAACGGCCGTCCTCAGCTCGAAACCGTCAAGCAGAGGCTATTGACCATCCTGACATCGACACGTGAGTCACTCGGTGCACCGTTGTCTCCACACTGGAAAGGTGCCGAAGCGCGCAAACAAAAATCGTGGATGTTCCTGCCGGTCTGGGTCGCCGCTTGCGTGGCCGGCGCCGTCGGGCTGGCTATTTATCTTTTTTTGTCGTTCAAGCTTGAACGGATATCGGACGATCTGTCAGCGGCGATCAACAAGCTTCGATTACCGCCGGTCGTCGTAGCGGCACAGCCGGCAGACAAGAAAACGGCACCACAACGCCTCGCCAGGTTTTTCGAACCCGAAATACGCGAAGGACTGGTCGCCGTGCGTGACGAATCAGACCGAAGCGTGGTCACATTGCGCGGCGACGGTTTGTTCGCACCTGCAGCGACTGCCGTCATGGATCGCTATGTACCGGTACTAGCCCGCATTGGCGACGCGCTCAAGCAGGTGCAAGGTGACGTTATCGTCAACGGGTACACCGACAGCACGCCCATTCGTACGCTTAAATTTCCCTCGAATTGGCACTTGTCCCAGGCCCGCGCGGATGCTGTCGCCTCGCTGCTCGCTGCTCGGCTTGGCACGCCACAGCGCATTAAATCCACAGGGCGCGGCGCGGACGACCCGATTGCCGGCAACGACAGCGCGCCCGATCGTGCGAAAAATCGCCGTGTCGAGATTACCCTTATGGTTGCCGCGACCACCCCGGCGCAATGAGGACAACACGATGAGCTACCTTTTCCGCGTTGTGTTCAACAAGAGCCTGCTCATCCTAATGGGGCTGGTTTGCCTCGCAGCGCTGATCTGGTTCGTCGGCCCGCTCGTGGCGATCGGACCCTACAAGCCACTTGACGCCGAAGTGACCCGGACCACCGTGATTTGCATTATTTTTACAATCTGGCTGCTCAAGTTGATGATCAGGTTGTGGCGCGAAAAAAACATGAATGCACGACTGCTCAACCAGTTGGCACAACGTCCTTCACCCGGCGCCGCCACCGACGGCGTCAGTACCGCACAGATGGCCGAACTGCAAGGACGTTTCGACGACGCGCTGGGCATCCTCAAAAAAACCCGGTTCGCTGCAACAGGAGGCAGCGGATTTTTTTCACGGATGTCGAAACAGTATATGTACCAGCTACCGTGGTACATGTTCATAGGTGCGCCCGGATCGGGTAAAACCACTGCGCTAATTAATTCGGGCCTGAACTTCCCGCTGGCCGATCAGTTCGGCCGTAGCGCCATTCGTGGCGTTGGCGGCACGCGCAATTGCGACTGGTGGTTTACCAATGAAGCCATCATGCTCGATACCGCCGGGCGCTATACGACGCAAGAGAGCGACGCTCAGGCCGATCGAACGGAATGGGAAGGCTTCCTCGCCCTGCTGCGCAAATTCCGACCCAGGCAGCCCATTAACGGCGTGATGATGACCATCAGCGTGTCCGATCTTTTGACAATGTCCGCACCGGAACGCCATGCGCATGCCGTGTCGCTGAAAAAGCGCTTGGCGGAGTTACACGCCATTCTGGGAATTAATTTTCCCGTTTATGTATTGGTGACCAAGACTGATCTGCTGGCGGGCTTCAACGAGTATTTTTCTCGTCTATCGAAGGACGAACGCGATCAGGTGTGGGGATTTACCGCGCCCTATGACGACGGTCTACATGCCGCGCCAGATTTCGCGCCATGGGTCCAAACCGAATTCGCGCTACTGCTCAATCGCATCAATGCCGGCTTGCCGGAGGCGCTGCTGGCAGAACAGGACTTGATCAAACGCGCATTGATGTATTCGATGCCGCAGCAGTTGGCGGGATTGCAGGATGTGCTGGAACAAATGATCGAACCGGTTTTCAGTGCATCAAGGTTCGAGGAAGCGCCACTTTTGCGTGGCATCTATTTTACCAGCGGCACCCAGGAAGGCGCGCCGCTCGATCGCGTGCTAGGCGCCATGCAAAGGAAATTCAAGACCAACAGCCGGCCGCATGTAGCCGCCAGGGCGGGCACAGGCAAAAGTTATTTCCTGCAGTGCTTGCTGCAAAATGTCATTTTCCCGGAATGCTACTTGGCGGCGCGCAATTTCCAATGGGAACGCAATACACGGATTCTGCGCTACGCCGGCTATTCGGGGGTCATACTCCTGCTCGTGGCCACGCTTGCCGCGTGGACAATCAGCTTTGCCAATAACCGCACGTTCATCGATACGGTTCAGGCAAGGATCGTCGCCCTGTCAAAAGTGCTCGACGCCGGTTCGCGGCGTGAGATCGATGACATTCTGAAGCTCATGCCGATACTCGACGATGCGCGAGATCTTGCCGACAACGACGCGTTCGTCGTTGGTGCAGCGCCCTATTCGTACCGATTCGGCCTGTTTCAGGGCGCCAAGATCGCATCGTCGGGCAATGCGGTCTACCAACGCATGCTTGAAGATGCGCTGCTGCCGGCGATCGCACGAGGCGTCGAACGCGACTTGCAACAGGCGCCCGCCGACAATCTCGAGTATTCGTTCGAAGCCCTCAAGGCGTACCTGATGCTGCATGAACCGGCGCGCTTCAATAGCGATGGGCTCAAGCAGTGGGTATTGATCAGCTTGCGCAAGCACCTACCGCCGGATACGTCTAAAGCGACCCTGGAATCGCTGGATGGCCATCTGTCGAGCTTGCTGGAAGGGCGCATAGTGGCGTCGCCCTTTCCGAAGGACGATGCACTGGTAACTCGGGTGCGCGATCGGTTGCAGCAATTCACGCCCGCTCAACGGGTGTACAGCCGCATCAAGCGCCTCCTCAATGGCAAGGAGCCGCCCGATTTCACGGTTGCTGCAGCCGCCGGTTCACAAGCCTTGCTCGTATTCTACCGGCCCAGCGGACAGGCACTCACGCGCGGCGTGCCGGGCTTGTTCACTTACAGCGGCTATCACGACCTGTTCAACAAGCAGGTTAGTAGTGTGGCGACATCGCTTGGCGACCAGGAGTCGTGGGTAATCGGAAACGTCATAACGTCGGCAAATACCGCCAGAAAAAAGATGAACGACGTTGTCAACAATGACCTTGGCAATGCTGTGCGGCGACTTTACCTGGCAGATTACATCAAGATCTGGGAAGAATTCCTGGCAGATGTACGCCTGATTCGCGTGGCATCGTTACAAAAAAGCATCGAGTCGGCGCGGATACTGTCGGCTCCCGACTCACCATTGTCGTCGTTCATTCGCGCCGCCTCCAAAGAAACAACACTCGTAAGAGAAACCGAGAAAACGCCATCACTTGCTGACAAGGCCAGCGACCGCATCAAGGCCTACAAGGACGATCTTGAAAAAGTGATCGGTTCCAGCACGCCAGTGACGCAGGTGTCGCAAAAGCGACCCGAACTGATGGTCGACACCCGCTTCGAATCACTACGCAAACTGGCCCAGGGAAACACCGGCGGTGCGGCACCGATCGACGCGACGCTGCAGCTGGTCAATGAACTCTACATTGCACTAAGCGCCACCGATGCCGCACTCAAGGCTGGCGTTGCGCCACCGGCTACCGACGTCATCACCAGGATGCGGGCGGATGCCGCGCGCCTGCCGTCGCCGATGCGCGACATGCTGACCGAACTGGCCACCAACGGCTCGGCCCAAATATCCGGTGTGGTCATTACCGGACTCGACGCCACGCTCGACGCAACGGTTGGCCAGTTTTGCCGCAAGGCGCTGGGCAACCGCTATCCGTTTGCCAGCGAATCAGCCAAGGATGTGACTGCCGACGATTTTGCCAGGATGTTCGCGCCCGGTGGCTTGATGGATGAATTCTTCCAAAAAAACCTGAGCACGATGGTGGATCTGTCGACCAAGCCATGGAGCTTCAAGAAGGGCATCGACGGGTCCGTAATCGGTGGCAGCGGCGGACTGGTTGCGTTCCAGCGTGCAGCGGTGATCCGAGACGTGTATTTCCGCCATGGCGGCCGCATGCCGACTCTGAAACTGGAAATAAAACCAGCGGAGATGGACACGTCAATCACGCAAATGACACTCGATGTCGACGGTCAATTGCTGAAGTATGCACACGGACCGCAGGTTCCGACGCCTATTACCTGGCCGGGGCCGCGTGGCGGTCAACAGGTACGCATCCAGCTTACCCCCCAGATCACCGGCGGTACCGGGTACGCCGGTGACGGACCATGGGCCTTGCACAGATTGTTCGACCGGGCGCAGATCCGCGCGACGGCGGTTCCCGAGCGGTTTTTTGCACTACTCAATGTCGAAGGAAGAAAAATTGAGTTTGAAATCACCACCAATAGTGTTTACAACCCCTTCCAGTTGCGCGAGCTGATGGATTTCAAGTGCCCCTCCAGCCTATGAATGCCCGATCCGAGTATTTCGGTTCGGTTGCCGGTTTCTATGGAAAGATCCCGAGCGCCGGTGATTTTGTCAGCCGGCGCGTGCCCCAGCAGACGATTTTCATCTGGGATAATTGGTTGCGCACCTGCCTCTATGAAGCGACATTGCTGTCGCCTGCAATTGCAGCGCCTGCCCATGGACCGCAGTCTATCCACGTGCGTCGCGCGGCGACATGGAATTTTGTGCTGCCACCGGCGGTATGCGGCCAAACGATGATCGGTACCATCGCACCCAGCAGCGACCGCGTCGGTCGCCAATTCCCGTTCACGATCTTCAGACAGTCGGATCTACCTGCGCAGCAAAACATTTGCCTTGAGCAGCTTTCTGGCCTGTATGCCGATCACGAGTCGATCATCGCCGACCTGACACATCGAAATCCCAATATCGATCAGCTCGAGCAGCTATTTGCCGCTGCTGATAACCGCATCCCGGCGATTGACGATTCCGCAACAGGCTCTAGCACATCCACCTGCAGCGGCGACATTTTCAGCGTACTCAATGCCGACTGCGAAAACAATCAAAATGCGGGGCTATCGGCACGGTCCCCATCACCGGTCCCGTGGCCGCGCTTGCAGATATCGAACGTGACGATGGGCTGTACCAGCTATTGGTGGTGCAACCAGTCGGGCGGCGGACCCATGCGTGCAATGACCCACAGCGGCGGCCTCAACAAGACCTTGTTCAATGCTCTGTTTTCCCAAACCGCACTTCACGCACGGCATACAGACTGGAAAAAATGACCTTATCCCTTACAAATCCCGATAGCATCCGATGCCCGGCGATCCCGCTCGCCCTGCGACTCGACAAGGTCCAGGCTGCAATCCGTACGCAGCCCGGCAAGGCCGATTTACGGGTCTATCTGTTTCAACTGCTATGCCTGACAGGGCAATGGGAGCGTGCGCGGACACAACTGCAGCTGTGCGCACAGCTCGATGCCGGTGCGTTGTCGATGGCGACGATCTATCGCGAAGCACTGAATTGCGAGCGAGACCGTGCCGAAGTTTTCACCGGAAGGCGCAAGCCGCATATCATCGGTGTGCCGCCCTCTTGGCTTTCGATGATGATCGAGGCGCAGCACCTGCTTGCAGCCGGCGATAGCGCCGGCGCCAGATGCCTGCGTGACAATGCGCTGGAACAGGCGCCCGCCACGGGCGGATCGCTCGATGGCCAACGGTTTGATTGGCTTTGCGACGCCGATTCGCGGCTCGGTCCAATTATCGAAGCCATTATCGGTACGCGTTATTGCTGGATTGCGATCAGTCAGCTTCGTTGCATCGAACTCGACATGCCGCAGGATCTGCGCGATCTGGTGTGGCTGCCGGCAAGGCTGACATTTATCGAAAAAGGCGAACAGATGGCATTGATTCCTGTCCGCTATCCAGGTTCTGAAGCGGCGGACGACGATGTTCGGATGGCGCGCGCAACACGGTGGATAGACTTCGACGGCGACGGCTTTGCAGGCAGCGGCCAGCGCATGCTCGCTACTGACCAAGGCGAACATGCGCTGCTCGACGTGCGTCGCATCCTTTTCGATATACCGGCCTAACAGCGCGCAGCCATGTCCCGCAGTCCACATCAGCCAAAAACCACCAACCCGCGCGCTACCGCACGTCTGCAGCCATCGCTGTTGGACCGCCTGACCGATAACGAACCGCACAGCGATGTCGAGTCGGCAAACCGACGCGCGATGTCACGCGCGGAACTGCGGCAATCGGTCTTGCGCGACCTGGCATGGCTGCTCAATACCGCCAACGGCGAAACCGACCAAACGCTCCATCAATATCCACACGCAATTCGATCGGTCGTCAATTTCGGCATGCGCCCCTTGTCGGGCCTGCGCGTATCGGAAATCGACTGGACCGTGCTGGAGCAGAACATGTGCCGCGCAATTCTGGATTTCGAGCCGAGAATCCTGAAAGACACGTTGCAAGTCAGCGCGCTGGCGACCGACGACCTCATCAATCATCACAACGTGCTGGCATTCCAGATTCGCTGCCAACTGTGGGCGCAGCCCTATCCGCTTGAACTTCTCTTGCGAACCAATCTCGATCTGGAAAGCGGCGAAATGTTGGTACAAGACCAGTCTGTGAGTGGTACATGAACCCGCGTCTGCTTCAGTATTACAACAGCGAGCTCGCCTACCTGCGCGAGATGGGCCAGGAATTCGCGCAACAGTATCCCAAGATCGCTGGCCGTCTAGGAATACATGAGATCGATGTCGCCGATCCCTATGTCGAACGACTGCTGGAAGGTTTCAGCTTCTTGACGGCGCGCATCCAGCTCAAGATGGATGCCGAGTTCCCGCGTTTTTCACAGCGACTGCTCGACATCTTATATCCCAATTACCTGGCGCCCACACCTGCCATGGCCATAGCCCAGGTCAAACCACGCATGCCGCAAGGCAGCGTCGGCGCAGGCTTCACGATTCCCAGGCATTCCTCGATGATGGGCGGCGTGGCAAAAGGTGAGCAGACCGCCTGTGAATTTCGAACCGCACATGCGCTTACCCTGTGGCCGCTGGAAATTGTCGATGTGAGCTGCACCGGCGCGCCGGCCGATCTGCCACTTGCCGCGCTACCGTTGGAGCGGGACGTCAAAGGTGCGATCAGGATTCGACTGAAAGCCATCGGTGCCGCGAAGCTAGCCGCACTCGACCTCGACAGTCTTTCTTTTTTTCTGTCGGGCAGTGATGGTATCGCGTCGCAGTTGTATGAACACATCTTTGCGCATGCGCTCGGCTTCACCGGCACCAGCGCAGAGCGACCGTCTCGCTGGATCGAGTTTCGCGATGCATGCTCTATCCAGCCAGAGGGCTTCGATGCGCAGCAAGCGATGCTGCCGTATGACACTCGCAGCTTCCAGGGCTACCGCTTGCTGCACGAGTACTTTGCGTTTTCGACGCGGTACCAGTTTTTCCGGTTGGAGGGCCTGCAAACGATGGTCCGACAGGCCAGTGGCGATATCCTCGACTTGACGATCCTGCTCGACTGCCCGGTCGGCAAGCTTGAGAATTTGGTCGATCAAAAGCAACTGGCGCTGTTTTGTACGCCTGTCGTCAACCTCTTTCCAAAGCGCGGCGACCGCTTGGCGCTTGGCGCCGACAATCATGACCACCATATCGTGGTAGACCGTACGCGTCCGCTGGACTTCGAAGTGCATGCCGTCACCGGTATCGTCGGCCATCACGAAGACGCGACGGGCGACCAGACATTCCGTCCGTTTTATTCTTCTTTCGACAATGCGGCCCAGTCCGGCGCAGCCTACTTTTCCACACGCCGCGAACCGCGTGTGCTTTCCGATTCCGCCAGGCGCGCCGGAACCCGCACTGCTTATATCGGCAGCGAGGTCTTCCTGTCGCTGGTCGACTGCCGCGACGCACCATACCGAAGTGGAATGCGCCATTTATCTGTCGATACCATGTGCACCAATCGCGATCTGCCTCTGTTGATGCCGATTGGCTCCGACCGTGACCTGGCCCTGACAGCGTCAGCGCCAATCGACGGTATTCGTATCGTCAGGGGGCCGTCGGCACCCTCGCCAGCGATGGCCGAAGAGGCGATCACTTGGCGTCTGATCAGTCATCTCAACCTGAATTACCTATCCCTCACCGACATCGATAACGCCGAACAGGCAGGCGGTGCGACGGCGTTGCGCGAACTGTTATCCCTCTACGCGGCGCTATCGGATTCGGCCCTAAGCCATCAGGTCGGTGCGTTGCAGGGCATGCGATCGAGCGGCATCACGCGAAGGCTTCCGCAGCGAGGGCCGATCGTATTCGGACGCGGCGTCGGTATCGAGTTGACCGTCGACGAATCGCTGTTTGCCGGTAGCAGTCCCTATATTTTCGGCGCGATTCTGGAGCAGTTTTTGGCGCGGCATGTGTCGGTCAATGTGTTCACCGAAACGACCTTGCGTTCTTTGCAGCGGGGGGTAATCGGAAGTTGGCGACCGCGTATCGGAAACAGGCCGATCGCATGACGAACACCTTGCCTGCATCGACAGATCAGCGCTCGGTCACACCGGATCAACGGGCGACCGCAACTTTTTTCGCGGAGCCGTTCTGGCAGCATCTGCTCGAGGATCCGCACAAGGCAGACCTGTTTTCGGTCCTGCGCTGGATCGACAGTCGCGACGACGCGAAGCCGCTGCTTGGGAGAAGTCCGCGCCCCCATTTCGAGCCCGTGCGGCTGGCACAGGAGCCGTCACTGGCATTTGCCGCCTCGACCATTGCGGGTATAACACAGGCAGCCGGTGAGGCGCGCCCCCGGCTGTCGATTCTGGGCTTCGGACTGTTCGGCCCAAATGGCCCCATGCCGCTGCATCTGACCGAATATGCGCGCGACCGCCTGCGCCGATTTAACGATCCGACACTCGCACACTTTGCCGATATCTTCCATCACCGTTTGATCCTGTTGTTCTATCGGGCGTGGGCCGATACCCAGTCCACGGTAAGCATGGATCGGCCGGATGACGATCGGTTTACAAGACATGCGGCCAGCTTGATCGGCTATGGCCAGTCGACGCTGCGCGCGCGTGATGACATCTCGGATCACGCCAAGCTGTTCCATGCGCAGCATCTTGCGCGCCAGACGCGCAATCCCGAAGGGCTTGCCGCCATTTTGTCCAGTTACTTCTCGGTACCGGTGTCGATCGTCGAGTTTGTTTCGCACTGGATTGCGCTGGCGCGCTCCGAGCAAACCCGTCTCGCGTCCTCCCGGGGCAATAATCGCCTTGGTGAGACCGCGATCATCGGTGAACAGGTGCTGGATGCCCAACACAAGGTTCGCATCACGATGGGGCCGATGTCGCTGGCGCGCTACCAATCTTTACTACCCGGCTGTGCGGGCGCCGCACGGATTGCCGCCTGGCTCAGAACCTATCTCGGACTGGAACTACTGATCGACCTCCGTCTGGTGTTGCAAAAAAATGATGTTTTTTCAGCGCGTCTGGGCTGCGGTGCGCAGCTGGGATGGACATCCTGGCTAGACACGCATCGAAATGAACTGGACGCAGCCGATCTGGTGCTCGGCTGCGATTTATAACGAAAGCGGGCCATGCGTCCGATCAACCTGGAAATTACCATGCCTATTCGTCCGTCCGGCCGCGCCAAAGGTACTGCTGCGATTGCGCTGCTGCTTGCCTTCCTGATGTCGGCGTGTTCGACCCCGCAACCGCCGGTTAAACAGGCTGTGCAAGTGGTCGCCGTGCCAAAGAAGTTGAGTACAGTCGAGGATGCCCTGCAACTTCAGGATGACGGTCGCGTAATCGACGCCGCACATGCGTTCGTCGACGTTCATCGGCAATCCATGGCAGCGGACCGCGCGCGTTATCTTTTCGATGCGGCGCAACTCTATCTTTCGGTGCAGGACGTTCCGAACGCACTCGACATGCTGAAAAAACTCAAGGCTTCGGCGCCATCGAGCGCGTATGGGGCGCTGCTAGGCGCACAACTGGCGCTGGCCGATGGCAATGTGTTCAAGGCAATGACAGGCTTGACCGATACGCGTCTGCGCGAGTTGGGTTCCGCCGGAAAAGGCGTGTATTGGTCGACCATGGCCGAAGCATATCGCCTTTCCGAACCCACGCTTGCACTGCGCGACAGCACCAAAGCAAGTGCCGGACTAGACACCGGACAGTCGTATGTGCTGCGCTCGCTTCATGCGCATATCCGGGCGGAAGAATTTCTGGCGTCGACCAGAGAGTTGTCGGCGCATCAGGAATCGATCTGGCAGCTTCTCGCTGTCCAATCGGTGCCAGCGCTGAAATCTTTTCGGGAGCAGACCGGCGACAATGCAGAACGCGGATGGATCGATCTGGCGCTGTTGTCCAAAGACGGCATGCCGCCGGGACGCGCAAAGGCCAAGGCCATTGCGGCGTGGCGCAAGCGTTACCCCAGCCACGTCATCCTGGACCAGCGCCTGCTCGATCTGAACAATGCCGACAAGGCGCGAATGCGCCACCTGGCGCTGATCCTGCCTACCCGATCCAAGGAACTAGGGGCTTCCGCGCGCGCGGTATGGGAAGGTTTCCAGTCTGTCCAGGCCAAGACCCCCGGACCTTTCCCGGTCAAGCTATATGAGACCGATGAAAAGGCCGAGTCTACCATCAATGCCTACAATACCGCGGTCGACAACGGCGCTATCCTCATCGTCGGGCCGCTGCCGCGTTCAGCGTTGAAGATACTGGCCAAGCGCAAGCTGCTGTCGGTGCCGACAGTGGCCCTCAACGTCATCGATACCGAGACCGTTCCGGTCAACCTGTACCAGTTCGGCTTGCCGATCACCCACGAAGCCAAACTGATCGCACGCGCAGCGCGGGACAAAGGATTTACCGAAGCAATCGTTCTCAGGGGCAGCAGTCCACTCGATCTTCGCTCGGCAGAAGCTTTTGCAAGGGAATGGACGCAGCTCAAGCGCTCCGTCAAAGTTTCTGTCTCCACCAATGATGCTGCAGCTATCACGCGCGCAACTACCACCGGCAACGCCGCCAGCACCATGGTTTTCGTGGCCGCCGATTTTCGCAATGCACTGCCCGCCATCAATATGATGCCCGCTAGCTGGAATGTGTTCGGCACGTCGACCTTAAATACTTTGTCGCCCGAGGCCGCCAAGCTGGACAAAAGCCGGCATGTCTATTTCGTCGACAGTCCGTCCCTGGTGAGGGCGAGCAAGGAAGCCTCCCGGGTTCCACCAGCAATCTCTCGTGACGCAGTGACCTTGCGTCTGTACTGGCTCGGGGTCGACGTCTGCCGACTATCTGTATTACTGCTCAATGAAGAAGTGCGCTTTAATCGTCCGGTGATGGACGGCGCCACCGGCACCTTGCGGGTTACGCGCGGTCGGTTAGTCGAGCGTGATTTGCAGGTAGTGTCGTTCCAGGAGGCTAACCTTGCCCGATACCACGCATCGGATTTCGACCGACTCGCAGAAGTTCGACAAAAGCGAAATTGATGCCACACCCATTCAACCACTTGCCAGATTGATTGTCCGATGATCCAACTTACCGTTGTTTCCTTTAACAATGAAGTGCCGCAACAACCGTTGTCGGCCGTGTTCGGCACCGCGGGCGGGACACTTGGACGAGGCGCTGACAACCACTTGGTATTGCCGGACCCGAAGCGCCATGTCTCCCGTTTGCAAGCATCCGTATTCAGCGATGGGCGACGCCATACGATCGTCAACCTCAGCCAAGCCAACTCGCTGATGGTAAGCGGCCACGAAGTCGCAGCCAACCAGGAAATGGCGTTCGCGCCCGGAGATCAAATAATTGTCGGATTGTTCGTACTGCTCGCGGAGGCGGTCCTTCAGTCCGATGCTTTCGAACACTCCGAAGCCGTATTTGCGAATGTGATCGCACAATCCGCGCCGCCGATCGAGCAATGCGCCGAACCACCAAACAGTGCAACCGGGAACGCAGTAGACTCAAATTTCGATGGCATATTATCCAACGGTTTAGCGTTGTCCGGTCTGTCTGGTGGTCTCGGCCAGGATTTTATACCGCAAGCAGTGTCCACGTCTGCCACTGAAGTGATCTCCGAATCGGTAGCAGCAGCAAGCGCATATTCTCTGCCATTGCCGCCAGTCCATGCACATGCATCGGGCCCGTATGCACAATCTATCGGTTTCGACGATCTTCTCGAGGATGCCGTACACGGCCCTGCTGTCACGGCCCACGGCGCAGCCCTCATTCCCGATAACTTTGATCCTTTCGCAATGCCGTCGTACGCGGTGCGCAACAGCGATGATCCGCTCGGAGCGCTGGCTCATAACGCCGTAACTCTTGCGTCCTTCGAGGACCGTATGCTCGGTTCGCTGATCGAAACCGCCGCCGACACGCCCGTAGAAACCTTGCTACAGGCCGACGCCGATACGGCGAGTGTCGATCCCCTGCAACTGTTTGGCGAATCATCGATCCTGTCGGCACCTGCACCGACTTCCGCACAAAGCGTAGCCATGCGCAACGATGTGCAGGAACTCGATACGCCATTCCTGATGCCGATCGGTCGGCTCCAAGTGAGCGACGGCGCGTTCGCCAACTCTCATGTAATGGAAACGGAAACATCGGTGTCGGCGTCATTCGGTAACCCCGCTGCTGTGCCAGATCGAAACCATGCAGCCACAGCGCCACCGTATGCAACATCAACGCCTGTCGTTGTACAGGTCGAGTCCACGCTACCGAAGAAGGGCGAACAGCCAACGTCCCCGATGCGACCCGACCTGAGAGGCGTCGCAGATGTCGCCGCAAATGACCGACGTCGGCTGTTACAGGCGTTTTTGGACGGCGCCGATCTTCCTGAAGATACGATCACACAGGAACTGACGCCAGATCTGATGCGATTGATCGGACAGATTTTAGCGTCGGCGACACAAGGTACGGTAGAACTCATTTCCTCGCGCGCATTTGTCAAACGTGAAGTCCGTGCAGACGTCACGATGATCGTCGTCCGGAACAATAATCCGCTCAAATTTTTGCCAGACGGACAGACGGCCTTGATGCAGATGTTCGGCAGAAAAATCCCAGGCTTTATGGAACCCGTGGCCGCGATGGACGACGCCTACCGGGATCTGCGCGCGCACCAGATCGGTGTCGTTGCGGGCATGCGCGCCGCACTCGACGATGTACTGCAACGCTTCGACCCGGCACGACTGGACCAACACATCAGCGGACATTCGATCCTCGATGCCGTACTGCCGGTATCCCGCAAGGCACGCATGTGGGATCACTACGGCAAACTGTTCCGGAATATTCAAGCGGAAGCGCAAGATGACTTTCAAACCTTGTTTGGCAAAGCGTTTCTGGCCGCTTACGAAGAAGAAATCGAGCGCTTCAACCAGGAAAGCACACAATGATTTCTTCATCGCTCCACCCTCCAATCGCATTAACCGTCGCGCAGAAAAGTGGCATTGGCGCGCGCAGTACCAATCAGGATTACCTCGCCTGGACGCGACGCAATGAACTGGCTTGTTTTGTGGTTGCGGATGGGGCCGGAGGGCACGAAGGCGGCGAAATCGCCTCCCGCGTCGTTGCGCAAGCAATCGTCGACTGCTTCAAGAAGGCGTCATCTTGCACCAGTGCCTTGCTCGACTCTTGCATCGAACTTGCCACTGCCAGCCTTGGCCGACAGCAGGCAGCCGATCGCCGTTTTAAAGACATGACCACCACCGTTGCCTTGTTGTTTATCGATCTGCAAAAACGGCGTGCGATTTGGACGCATCTTGGCGACACACGCATCTACCTTTTCCGGCGTAACAGGATCATCAGCATTACCCGCGACCATAGTTTGGTTCAGCAATTCGTCGACGCCGGTTACTGCAAGCCCGACCAACTGCGCACGCATCCCCAACGTAGCAGGCTGTATGCCGCCATCGGCGCCGACAACGACACAGTCTGCGTGGCCCCACACGGTTCCACGGACATTGAAGACGGCGACACTTTCCTCGTCTGTACCGACGGTTTCTGGGAGTGGGTGACCGAACACAACATGGAAGTGACCTTATCTGTGGCCACGACTGCCCATGACTGGCTTGCCGCGATGATGAGACTTGTCGAGACACCGGGCGAGCAATCCAAAAATCCTCAAGATAATTTCAGCGCTTTCGCGATTTGGATAGGCGAGCCAAACGAAGTTACGGTCCGACGATAGAACCAACCACTAATTTCCATGACGACGACCAACGAGCAACATACTGTTCCCCACCCACTACCTGACAGCGCAGCCTATGCCCCATCGCGCACCGCGGCTGAACATGGCCTGCCGGTGGGTACCCTGCTGGCCGAATTTGAAATCACCGGGATCATCGGCGAAGGGGGATTCGGCACCGTCTATCTGGCGATGGATCGTTCGCTTCAGCGTACGGTCGCCATCAAGGAATACATGCCCGGCGCGCTTGCCTCCCGCGGCGCCGACAAGAGTGTAATAGTGCGTTCGCAGCGACATCAGGAAACCTTCGATATCGGATTGAAAAGCTTCATCAACGAAGCCCGCCTGCTGGCGCAGTTCGATCATCCGGCTCTGATCAAGGTTCATCGTTTTTGGGAAGAAAACAAGACTGGCTACATGGCGATGCGCTTTTACGATGGCCAGACGCTCAAACAGGTAGTCAGAAGAAGTCCGCATCTGATTACAGAAAATTGGCTGAAATTCATGCTCAAGCCAATACTCGCAGCGCTCGATGCACTGTACAAGGTCCAAATTTTGCACCGAGACGTATCGCCCGACAACATCATGATCCAGACCAGCGGTGAAGCGGTGCTGCTTGACTTCGGCGCCGCGCGCCAGATTATCGGCGAGGCGACCCAGGCCCTGACCGTTATTCTAAAACCCGGTTATGCGCCGATCGAGCAATACGCCGACGACACTTCGATGAAGCAGGGTCCCTGGACCGACATTTATGCGCTATCGGCAGTCATCTACTATGCGATCACCAGCAAGCCGCCGCCAACGTCGGTCGCCCGCATGATCAAGGATCCGATCGAGCCATTGCATCACTTAGCGCCTAGCGGCTACAGCCAGGCTTTCCTCGCGGCGATTGATTGCGGACTGTGCATCCGACCTGATGATCGACCGCAGTCGATCGAAGCATTCATGCAGCTTCTCGGTTTAACGCCGGACTTCGGAATCGCCGTATTACCAACTCCAGGAACACTTCATACATTTCCGGTGACGACGTCCAAAGGTCATACCCAAGGCGTGGAAATTCAGAGCAACAAAAAAGCTGTCGCAGGTCCGCTACCGGTCGAAGATCTTTTCAGCGGTCCCCGAGGTTTAACCCCGTCAAGCGGCAATAAGACTGTGCGTAAAGGCGGGTTATGGCCGATCCTGATTGTTTTGTTGGCTGTGTTGCTGATCAGCACTACCGCTGCGTTCGTCACGACAGACCGCTTTTATTTTGAAAAAACACCGGAAGTATCGATGGCGGCGGTAGTATCGACACCCGTTATGCCATCAAGCCCACCGCTCGCGCAGCCAGAACCGGCACCGGCGGCAGCAGAGGTAGCAGCATCAACTATTGACGCGGAAACGGTAAACTGGGAGAGCCTGATCGGCGATCCAGACGCCACCTCTACGGACTGGGTAAATTTCATTCAGAAATATCCATCAGGGAAGTATACTAAAGAAGCCAATGCCAGGCTTACCGCACTGAACCTGAAGATTTTGCCGCCGTCGCTTGCTAAAACTACAGTTGCTATCGAAACCACTGTGCCAAAACCGATGGGTACAGTTGCCTTGTCGATTACCCCGTGGGGCAAGGTTATTGTAGACGGCGTGCTAAAAGGGGTGAGTCCTCCGCTCAAAAATTTGGCATTACCAGAAGGCAAACACGAACTGAGGATTATCAACCCCAATTTTTTTGAACACCGCACCCAGATCGAAATCACGAAAAACAGTACGGGCACGATTAGCCACGAATTTTCATCTCCAACAAACTAGAAACCTACCAATGAACTTATCAAAATTAGGCCTCGGTGTGGCCTGTGCAATGGCGATATTCTTATCTGCCGGATGCGACACATTGCCGACCAGGCCCGATGCGGCGCCCACCATTCCTAACGCTCGCAAGGCGCCCATCGTTCCGCCAAAAGAAGTGCCTGTGCAAGTCGCCGCGAAATCAGCGCGAACGCTGTCCGAGAACGCGATGAACGAGGTGATTGTGCTTTATGATGCCGGCGATTACAACGGCGTGATCAAACGCGTGAGCGGACCCAACGAAATCCGCGCGGAAGACAATGACTTGCAAGTGCGTGCGATGAAGTACATGGCATTCAGCTACTGCGTGACTAAAAGACAGACCTTGTGCAGGCAACAATTCGAAAAGATCCTGAAACGCGATCCTGGTTTCGACTTGGCACCTGGTGAGAAAGGTCACCCTCAATGGCAGACAGCATTTACCAAAGCGAAAAAGGCGCAAAAATAGGGGCTGTTGCAATTAAGGGTCGGACACAGTGTTTTCGCCCGGCGCGTATATAGTCGTGCCCTACCGCACCGGTGCAGCGACCCGGGTACAGAACATCGTGCCCGGGCAATCTGGCGTCGACGCCGTCAAAACGGCGCCTCAACGGGCGGCTAGTGTACCGGGTGGCTACGGAAATGATCACCTTCGTCATCTTCGGGTTCGTGGCCATGATGGCCATGGGCGCCATGGACATGCTCGTGAGCTATTTCTTCCTCGGTTGCCTCCCGCACATCTGCCACGTTCAACGTGAACCGCAACGCCATGCCGGCTAGTGGATGGTTTCCGTCTAGAACAACCTTGTCGTCGGCAATATCGGTAACAGTAAAAATAAGCGCGTCGTCACCTTCGCCGTCTTCGCCATCGCCATCCGGCATGCCTTCGAACTGCATGCCTACTTCAAGGGGCGTCGGCAGGCGGTTGCGCGGCTCTACCTTGACCAGCGATGCATCATATTCGCCAAATGCATCATCTGGTTCTACCTGGATCGAGGTCTGGTAGCCGGAATCTTGGCCATCAAGCGCTTCCTCAATTTTAGGCAAGGTATTTTCATAACCGCCATGGAGATAGACCATTGGCTCCTTGCTGTCCTCGATTAGATTGCCTTGGGTGTCTGACAATTTATAATGGACGGTCACGACCGTATTTTTGGCGATCTTCATGATGATTCCTTTCTATAATATCAATTCGAATTATACCTGCATGAGGTTGAAACAAGCCTGACGCACCATGCAGAGATTGTCAAATCGGCCGTAAATTCCTTAAAGCTATTCAAATGTATTTAGCTACGCCGGTCTGACAGTCGTTCAACCGTGCGCCGATGCCGTCCTACGCTCTTATATAATATTCTCTATGAAAACATTGCCACTACTCGGTAACCAGACACCGGCCAAATTCCTCAGCGACTTCTGGCACAAGAAACCACTCTTGATCCGTCAGGCGATTCCTGGATTCACACCACTATTAACGCGGCAGGCTTTGTTTGACCTGGCAGCGCGTGATGATGTCGAATCCCGGCTGGTAACCAACTTCAAAAACCAATGGGAAATGGAAAACGGTCCGATTCAGAAGTTGCCGGCACTTGCAAAAAAAGACTGGACCCTGCTAATTCAAGGGGTCAATCACCATGACGACGGCGTCGACGCGTTGCTTCGACAATTCCGTTTCATTGCCGATGCGAGGCTTGACGATGTGATGATCAGCTATGCATCCGACAATGGCAGCGTGGGCCCGCATTTCGATTCTTACGATGTCTTTTTGTTGCAGGCGTACGGTCAACGTCGCTGGAAAATCAGTGCGCAAACCGATCTGGAAATCGTTGATGACGTGCCGCTCAAGATCCTGCGCAACTTTGTGCCGGAACAGGAGTTCGTGCTGGAACCGGGGGACATGTTGTATCTGCCACCGCACTACGCGCATGAGGGTGTGGCGATCGGCGAATGCATGACTTATTCGATCGGATTTCGCGCACCTTCCTATCAAGAACTTGGCAATGCATTCCTGCAGTTCATGGCGGACTCGATCGACTTGCCTGGGCGTTATGCGGATCCCGATCTGAAACCGACCAACCGACCGGCAGAAATTGGTAAGGAAATGCTCGTGCAACTGGCGGCGGAACTGGGCAAGGTGCGGTTTACGGATGACGACATTACCATCTTCCTCGGCGAATATCTGTCCGAGCCTAAGGCCAGCGTGTTTTTTGACCCGCCGGTTCGGCCGCTTGCGGTAGAGCGCTTCGTGCTGGCCGCAAAAAAGCGTGGCGTTGCACTCGCGCGCAAAACCCAAATGCTGTATCGCGGCAAGCACGTATTCATTAATGGCGAATCCTTCGCGATAGGCCCCACGGACAAGGCAGCACTTACTGCGCTGGCCGACCTGAGGCACCTTGATCCGCTGATGGTTTCGAGTGCCTCTGGCGACGTGCTTGAGGCGCTGCATGTCTGGTATCAGGATGGCTGGCTATCACTTAGTTGACGATATTTTCACAAAATCAATCGACACGCGCAACTCAGAAATGTGCAGCCGAATCTAGGATTCATCGTCAATCAGAAGAATGTAATAAAGTTTTTCAGCTGTGGTAAAGCTTACCAATACCTTACTAAAAAGCAAATGTCTTGTGAGGAGAATAAAAATACCGTTATAATCGCGGGTTAGGAAGATCTCGCTTTGTTGTGCCGCACCAATCGGTTCGAATAACCATGCGAAGACGCCCTACAGAGCGATAATTACCGGTAATTATTCATCGCAAAATTTTGTTAAATCTTTGAAGGAAAATCTCATGAAAAAAACTCTTTTGATCGCTTCCCTGTTCGCCATCGCTTTGACAGCATGCAGCAAGAAGACTGAAGAAATCGTCGTTCCTGCTGCGACAGCACCAGCGCCTACAGTAGTGGTTACACCAGCAGCCCCAGCGCCTGAAGCGCCTGCTGCCGCTGCCGCTGCTGCTTCGGCCGCTTCGGACGCCGCTGCTGCCGCGACTAGCGCTGCTTCTTCGGCTTCGGACGCTGCTGCTGCCGCCAATAGCGCTGCATCATCGGCTGCAACACCTGCTGCACCTAAGTAATTTGTATCAAACAAAAAACCGACCCTCGGGTCGGTTTTTTTTCGTCTGTCGCATCGACTGCGCTTTATCTTCCAGGGCGGCCGACAATTGAATCCTAAGCTTCTAGCACGACCCAATCGAACCCCTCCTGCTGGCAGGCGATCATAATTGTCGTAACGGTTTCATCAAGTACACCGGACAACGCTTCACGCGCCAGTTGAGGTGTATTATTTTGCTGACTCAAATGGGCGCCCACGACGGTCTTCAAACGTGATTTATCGATCGCAGCGAGGATCTCGGCCGAAGTCTGGTTCGATAGGTGCCCATAAGCGCCGCCAATACGTGATTTGAGGGATGGCGGATACGCAGAATTAGCCAGCATGTCGCGATCATGATTGCATTCCATGACCAGAGCATCACAGCCGCCCAGCGCCGACACCAGATGTGGCGTGGAATGTCCTGCATCGGTTAAGACACCGAGCTTCAGGCGCCCGTTGCTGGCAACGTATTGCACTGGTTCACGAGCGTCGTGCGGGACAGTGTAAGGAATGATTTCGAGTGCGCCGATCATTACCGGCTGACCATCGCTGCAAAAGCTGACGTCAACATCTTTGCATTTATCGCCGACCGCTTGAAACGTGCCAAAACTAAGCCAAACCGGAATGCCGTGGCGGCGCGCGAACTTAAAGACGCCCCCGACATGGTCCTGATGTTCGTGGGTAACGATAATGCCCGCAAGTTCGGAAGGCAGCATACCCAGCCTGGCCATGCGTCGTTCCGCTTCACGAATACTGAATCCACAGTCGAGCATGACAGTGGTGCGCGACGTGCCGGACAGCGTGGAAATCAACAATGCATTTCCCTCGCTGCCGCTTCCAAGACTTGCAAACTTCACGCTATCTCGCCCAACCTGTCTCGACAGGCAAAAATTCCTACTTCAATTGATCGTTGAGGAGAGACAAAATGCGCTCTGAAACCATTGTCTTGTCCGGATTACCCTCGCCATTGAGAACTTCGACCCTGCTGGCAGCGCCAGCGGCCTTAACGGAGACGCGGTAACGCTGGGCGGCCTTGGCTTTTTCATCATTGGCGCCAAAGGAGAACAAACGCGACAGGAACCCCTTATCAGACGATTTTCCCTGCGCATCGGTGGCCTGGTCAACATATCGAACGAAGTACATGCCCTGTACCCGATCTCGGTCTTCGACAGTAAAACCGACGCGATCGAGCGCTAAGCCGACGCGTCGCCACGCACGATCGAACCCTTCGTCGACTTCGACATATTCGCCGCCGCTGGCCTTGATCAGCTTCGAACGCGCCTGTTGCGGTGCCGCGTTGGCGACACTGGCCTTGGCTTGGACTGCGTCGGCACCGAGGCGCGCCATCAGACGTCCGAGGAATTCAGCTTCCAACTCCGGATCGCTGGCGCGCGGCGTCCAGACTGTGCCGTCTTTTTGTGCACCGGTCAAAACTTCTTGTGCACCGCGATGGCTGATGTAGATTTCAGTCGACCCGTCAGCTCCGCGCTCAAGGCGGGTACGAAATTTATCGCGCTCACCTGTGGAGTAGATCGAGTCGAGCACTTTGCCCAGAGAATTTCGAATGAAGTCCTGCGGAATTTTCGCGCGATTTTCTGCCCAGTCGGTTTCCATTACACCGGACTGGATAGATTCAACATTGAGAAGAAACCCCGAATCTTGCCAAAAATCTTTAATTTGCGGCCACAACACTTCAGGCGACTTTTTGATGACCAGCCATCGCGTGTTGCCAGCGCGCTCAATCCGCATGTCGGCGGTCGCAGATGGTGCCACGACGGAACCCGCTGTAGTTGGCCGCGTGCCTTGTTGCAAGTTGTAGCCGGACGCCGTGGCCGTACCTCGGTTGGCTTCGGGAATGGCATAACGGTTGTCACGTTGCAATTGCGTCAGGTCGGGAGGAATTTCCAGCGTCGGGGCTTTGCCAGCGCTCTTGTAGTTGATGCGATCGCCTTCGAGCAGCGTGTTGATCGAGCCGCAGCCTGCCAGGCTGGTCAGCGCAATTGCGCAAAGGAGTCCGCGTTGAACGTTACTGCGTTGAGCCATGTGAGAATTCTTCCGATTAGTCATGTCGATACTGAATGAAAACGCGGCGGCCGGTTGCGGCGCACCAACTTGCGTCGAGCGCTATTGTAATACACCGGACTCCGACAACGCCGCGCGGACGATGTCATGGAATTCTTCGGCCATCGGTACCAATGGCAGGCGTAAGCCGGAAGCGATGAGTCCCATCTCGGTCATCGCCCATTTGACCGGCACCGGATTAGGCTCGACGAACAGTTTGGTATGCAGAGGAAGCATGCGGTTGTTAATCGCAACCGCCTCGGCGACGCGTCCTGCCATCGCAGCCACGCACAACTCATGCATGGCGCGCGGAGCAATATTGGCCGTTACCGAAATATTGCCTTTACCGCCGCAGAACATCAGCGCCATTGCAGTCGCGTCGTCGCCGGAATACACGGAGAACGATGCCGGCACTTGCCGGATCAGGTCAGTGCCGCGGCCGATGTTGCCGGTTGCATCCTTGACACCGATAATGCCGGGAATCTGCGCCAGGCGTACGATCGTTTCGTTGGCCATATCGGCCACGGTACGGCCCGGAACGTTGTACAAAATTGCTGGCAAGTCTACCGATTCAGCGATCTTGCGGAAGTGACGATACATGCCTTCCTGGGTTGGCCGATTGTAATACGGTACTACCAACAGCGACGCATCCGCGCCGACCGACTGGGCATAACGGGTCAGTTCGATTGCTTCTGAGGTGGAATTGCCACCGGTGCCAGCAATGATCGGAATCCGCTTGGCGGTGTGCTCGACGGCTATTTTGATCAGTTCGCAATGCTCTTGCACGTTGACTGTGGGAGATTCGCCGGTAGTGCCGACGATCACGATGCCATCGGTGCCTTCAGAGATATGCCAGTCGATCAACTTGCGCAAGCCCGGAAGATCAAGCGCGCCGTCTTCGTGCATGGGAGTAACGATTGCTACAATGCTGCCCTGGATCATGATGATGGTATAGGGTAAAGATTAAAGGATCGATTGTAGCGGATAGCCCGCCCGCGTGGGGCAGTCTAGGCCGCAATCAGCAGTCAATTGAGGCGCAGCGCGATAGCACTCTGCGCCCGTGACGGCTTGACCGCGCAAATCCGCTGCAGCATTGCCGGTTTCGGTGTTTCAACGAAACCGTCCTCGTAAGCGATTACACGCAAGGCGTGTCCAAATGACGATGCTGCCAGCTCCAGCAGTTCACCCGGCGCCAGCAAGAAAGCCGGATTCGATGGTTTGCCGAACTCGCCATTGCCAGTGGCAAAGGTTTCGTAAATCAGGATGCCACCAGGCGCAAGACTTTCGACGATGCGCGGCAACAGCGGCCGATGCAGATAACGGGTAACTACGATGCCGGAAAATCGCGCGGGACCGAACGGCCAGCCGGCGCGCACATCGTCGGTTTCAAGATCGATCTGACAGGTCGTTATCCCGGCTCCGGCACATTGCGCCAGAGCCAGGGGATCGCGGTCGACCGCTGTCACAGGATGCCCCAAGGCAGCCAGCAGGAACGCATGTCGGCCACCGCCGCATGCAAGATCCAGCACTTCACCCTGCGGAATCAGGCCGGCAAATCGCTGCACCCATGCCGACGGTGCAGCAGATTCATGCAACGAAGCATGCATCAGCTGTATCCCAGACCCATTGCTTCACGCACGTCGCGCATGGTTTCCTGTGCCATTTTGCGGGCCTTGTCGCAGCCGTCGGCCACGATTGCCCGTACCAGGCTCGGATCGTCCAAATAAACTTGCGCCCGTTCCCGCATCGGCTCCTGTTCCAGCAAGACGGCGTCGATGACCGGTTGCTTGCACTCTAGGCAGCCAATGCCGGCCGATTTGCACCCTTTGACCACCCATTCCTTGGTGGTGTCGTCGGAATACACTTGATGCAACTGCCATACCGGACATTTTTCAGGATCGCCTGGATCGGTGCGACGTACCCGCGCCGGATCAGTTGGCATGGTGCGGATTTTTTTGGTCAAAGAATCCTTTTCCTCGCGCAAGAAAATCGAATTGCCGTAGCTCTTCGACATTTTTTGCCCGTCCAGTCCCGGCAGTCGCGAGTCCGCGGTCAGGCGCGCATGCGGCTCGACCAAAATCAACTTGCGGCTGCCTTCGAGATAGCCGAACAGGCGTTCGCGGTCGATCATGCTCAGATTATGCGCATCGTCGAGAATTGCCTTGGCTTGTTCTAGAGCCTCTGCCTTTCCCTGCTCCTGATACTGGTTGCGCAGATCAGTGTAGATCTTGGCGCGTTTGCCGCCGAGCTTCTTGACCGCATCGCGGGCCTTTTCCTCAAAGCCTTTTTCCTTACCGTACAAATGATTGAAACGGCGAGCGATTTCGCGCATCATTTCAATGTGGGGAACCTGGTCGGCACCGACCGGCACCTGACTGCCGCGATAGATCAATACGTCGGCCGCCTGCAGCAGCGGGTAACCAAGAAATCCATAGGTGGCCAAGTCCCGGTCGGCGAGTTTTTCTTGCTGGTCCTTGTAGGTCGGCACGCGCTCGAGCCAGCCTAGCGGCGTCGACATCGACAGTAGCAAATGCAGTTCGGCGTGCTCCGGGACGCGCGACTGGATAAACAGCGTCGCTTGCGACGGATCTACGCCCGCTGCCAGCCAGTCCACCAGCATGTCCCAGGTACTGGTTTCGATGATCGACGGATCATCGTAGTGCGTGGTCAGCGCGTGCCAGTCGGCGACAAAAAAAAGACAGGGTAATTCGGATTGCAGCTTGACCCAGTTTTTAAGTGCGCCGTGATAATGGCCAAGATGCAGCGCTCCTGTGGGGCGCATGCCGGATACAACGCGGTCGGGATACATAAGCGGTCAGTTCAGTAAAAATGTCAGGGGTAAGGTCAAAACCTGGAGGATTTTCAGTGAAGCATACATCACCGGTTCCATCCAAAATGACAAAACTTTTGTCAACACCAGTGCCATGACGATAAAAAATCCGTAGGGTTCGAGTTGGGCGAACTTGAATGCCAGCCGATTGGGCAACAAGCTGGTCATCACCCTGCCCCCGTCCAAAGGCGGTATCGGAAAAAGGTTAAAGGCCAGCACCACCAAATTCGTACGCACACCGGCTTCGGCCATTTTGCTGAAAAATGGCTCGCTGACATTCACGGCGGCGAAAACCAGCAACAAGATCAGCCAACCGAATGCCATTATAAAATTGGCGACTGGTCCGGCCAATGCAACCCACGCCATGTCACGCTTGGGTTTGCGCAGCCGGGCGTAATCGACCGGTACCGGCTTCGCATAACCAAACAAGAATGCACCACCCGTCGAGACATACAACACGATCGGAATCAGGATAGTACCAAACGGATCGATATGCTTGATCGGATTGAGGGTCATGCGGCCCTGTGAATAGGCCGTGTTATCGCCCAGGTAGCGGGCCGCAAACGCGTGCGCAGCTTCGTGCAGGGTAATCGCCAGGATCACCGGTATCGCAAATACCGCAATGGTCTGTATCAGTTCATTCATGTGGCGCAGTTTAGCAGAGAGAACATCGTTGTCCTGGGCAAGTAAAAATCTGGAGAATACGGCGGCGTCGAAGTATACCGGCGAGCTGCCGGCAAGAATTCCGGCAGGTGACTGTTCAGAGACCGAACAGGCTGGCGTCGCCACGTCCCTGCCGCAGCAGGACGGCATCGTCGCCCGTGAGGTCGATCACGGTAGTTGGTTGCAGGCTGCAGGCGCCACCGTCGATCACCAGTTCGACCTGTTTGGAAAGCCGCTCGCGAATCTGTTCGGCGTCGGTCAGTGGATCGTCTTCGCTCGGCAGGATCAGCGTCGTACCCAGCAACGGCTGTCCCAGTTCGGCCAGTAGCGCTTGCACGATCGGGTTTTCCGGCACCCGCAGGCCGATGGTCTTACGCGATGGATGGCTAAGCCGGCGCGGTACTTCCTTGGTCGCTTCCAGGATAAAAGTATAGGCCCCTGGTGTAGCCGACTTCAACAAGCGGTACTGGGCGTTATCGACCTTTGCGTACTGCGCGATTTCGCTCAGATCGCGACATAGTAGTGTCAGGTGGTGTTTGTCATCGACAGCGCGAATGCGGCGCAGCTTGGTCACCGCATCTTTGTCGTCCAAATGGCAGACCAGTGCATAGCAGGAATCGGTCGGTACAGCGACGATGCCACCGGAGTGAATGATTTGTGCAGCCTGCTTGATCAAGCGCTGTTGTGGATTTTCCGGATGGATTTGAAAGAATTGGCTCATGTAGATGACGCGGCGATCGCCATTTTGCGATCGCCGCCGAATAGGCTCCGAAAAAATGAAAACATGTGGATGATTTTATTGCGCGGCTTGCAGCGCCGCGATCCGGGCTTCGATGGGTGGATGACTCGAAAACAGGGCGAGGAAACCCGGCTTGTCGTTGATGCCGAGTGATGCCATCGCTTGCGGCAGACTGCTGG
>JACMQD010000077.1 GCA_014377155.1 Herminiimonas sp. | reverse complement strand
GTCACCAAAGCAGCATGGAACACCGAGCGTAATCTGGCCAATCATTTGGTCGACACGTGGCGCAAAGATATTGAAGAGCAGGATTTCGGCAAGCTTGCGGCGAATTATTCGCGACGTTTCAAATCCGATCACGGCGAAGACCTGACAACCTGGTTCGCCAAGAATCGGCAAGCCATCGAATCGACGCCGAAAGTGTCGCTGACCTTGAAGAACATGACATTTTTTGTCTATCCGGGTCAGGAAGACCTGATTGTGGCTACCTTCACCCAGGATTCGACCAATGGCAGAACCATCCAATCGCTGCGTAAGCGGCAGTACTGGGCGAAAGAGGGCGCGCAGTGGAAGATCGTGTCAGAGTCGCTTATTTGACGACCGGCGAAACCGCCAGCAAAGTTGCTCGACCGAAGTGATTCACACTTAGTAGTCTTGACGGTAGCGATAAGGTTCTAATTTTCCGCGCAGGTGGATTTGCCAGGGTCTACTACAGCCGACAGTGAAATTCTGCGGCGTTCCGTGGACAATCATCGGTCACACATCAGGGAGCCCATGTATACCGGTGTGATACCGAGCAGCTCGCGCGAATATTTGACGCCTGCTGCTTTCATTGCGGCACTCCGCCCTCCGTCGTTCCGGCGAGTTGCATCAGTCAATATTAAAACATACCTGCAAGTGTGACCGGATTTTGATCGATCTTTCCAAGCATGTCCTTTAATGCCTGATCGTATTGATTGGTCAAACTGTCCATGACTTCCAGCAAACGTTCGCTCGTTGTCGCCACGTTGCGCATCATTGCAGGATTCGGCTTTTGATCGAGAGAAACCTGGAACGCGCTCCATTGCTGTTTGGCTAATTCCATTTCACCTTTGATCGAAGGGGTGGTAATGGGCAATCCCGTCATCATGTCGAGTGCGGTATTAAATTCGTTGCGCGAGTTTTGCAGTTCGCTGCGGATTTCCTTGGTGTCGTATCCCGCTTGCATCAAAAAATAAAGTTTGGCGGTACGCTGCGAAAGCATGCGCTGGCGTCCAGCGACATTAATGACTTTTGCTTGCGATGAGCTCGATAGTCCTTGATAAAAACGTGTAGCGCGATCTGCCTCCAATAACAACGCGTCCGCTTGTAGCGACACGGTGAGAGAATTCGCCTTCGACGGGGTTTTCGCTATCACCGAGGCAAGCGCGACGGATTGGGTGTTGAGCCCGTCTAGCTGACGATTATTGTCTGGTGCGGCGGTCATTTTCAACTGCTGGATGTTACGCTGAATGAGCGCCTGAGAAGCGATGATGATATCGTTTGATTTTCCAGGAATGACATCCAGCGCGATTTGTATATATGCCTTTGCAATTTGCTGGGAAAGTGCTCGAATGTAACCGGCCCGGTTAATCGCTGTTGTGATACTGGTTATTTCAGCCTGTGCCGGTCTGATCACCCCGAACAAACCCAGTCCCGATAGAGCAAGATTACTTGTCATGAACGCGAGCGCACGTCGGCGCGACATCGACATTGCCGACTGATTCTTTACTGCGCCGTAGGGATTGATAACCATATCAGTTGATCTCCGCTGTAAAAATAATTGTTATAAAAAATTGTTAGGCAAGGTGTTAAACGATTTTAATTTGTCGTAGACCGACTGATCTCAATGCGCCGTCTAATAGAGCTGACCTGACCCGCGTTGTTTGAGTGAAGTCTAGCTTTATTGAGCGGAGATGGAAGCTATACCGAAGTAGGGGGTCGCTACGGCATCTACGGCTTCCTTTGAGTTGCAGGAGACTTAGTCCGAACAAATAAAGGGAAGTGTGCCCGTGCCGAAGGTACGGACGATTCTGGCGCAATCGACATTGACGAACTTAACGTTATGCTCAAATGAGAAGGTGAGTAAAAAAATCCGGTAAGCCTCCCGACCGAAAATCATGCGATGCTTTCTCGCACCGGTGAGGGTTTCGTTCGGTCGAAAACGACGTTACCGGAATGGATGTTGGCTAGGCTGTAAGTCGATGATGCGGACCGTCGTTAGGCGAAACTGTCACCATCCTTAAACGGGCCTGAATCGCCCCTCGGCTTCTACAAGTTGCGCCGGCGACTGTCAGTGCTTATGGCGGTGGTGCGTGTCCGGAAAATGCGGATGCGCATGGTGCATCGGTTCATGGTGGTGAGAGTGCGTATGCGGTTGCCGGCTATCCCACGCAAAGTCATGTTCATGCTGATGATGAGTGTCGTGGCTGTGTTCATGCAGATGCTGCGTCTCGTCGTGCGAATGTGCGTGGCCGTGCGACTCGGTCAAATGCAGCCAGATACCTGCCGCCATGAGCACGCCTGCGACCCAGAAGCCGATATCGGGCGCCTCGCCCAGTAGGGCCAGAGAAAGTGCTGCCCCGACAAACGGCGCGACGGAAAAATACGCCCCGGTCCGGGCCGTCCCCAAGCCGCGCAGCGCAAGGACGAACAACACCAGGCTCAAGCCATATCCCAGAAATCCGATGACTGCCGCCAGCAGTGTGGCAGGAACCGGTGGCAGCGAGAAGCCCAACGCCATGGCGATGGACAAATTCACGACGCCTGCAACGACGCCTTTGATTGCGGCGATCTGCACAGCGTCGCTGGCCGATACCTTGCGTGTGAGGTTATTATCGATTGCCCAGCACGCGCAGGCAGCAACGATCGCCAGTGCGCCCCAGGGCACGCCCGGTGCCGAGCCCGGCTGCCACGCCAGCACCGCACCGCCGGCGACGATCAGCGTCATGCCCAGGAAGATGCGGCGGTCGAAATTTTCCTTGAATACGAACCACGCCAGAAAAGACGTCAGAACGCCTTCAAGATTAAGTAGCAAAGACGCCGACGATGCCGAGACCATTGCCAGACCCGTCATCAGCAGCACCGGGGCGGCGATACCGCCAAAGAAAATCGCGCCGGCGAGCCAAGGCGTATCCTTCGCGGTCAGCAAGGCGACGTCGGCCGCGCTCCTGCGCGACGCAAAACGGCGCACACAAAACCATGCGAGCAGTCCAATTCCGCTTCCGATATACAGCAAGCCCGCGAGCATGATTGGCGCGATCTGACCGAGCAGCATTTTTGAAAACGGCGTGCTCGCGCCGAACAGGGCTGCTGCCAGTAGTGCATGGGTTACGCTGTTGTTCATAACCAGAATTCGCTGGAGAGGACGATGTTCATTTTTGCTTAAAATACGGATTGCGGCGTCACCCGCAGTTGGACCAGCCATTGAGGTGAACGATGCGCAAGTCGATAACTTCAACTCGGCACTGTCCAGCAAGAGAACATCGCAGAGCGGCTGCTGTCACGCACGATGCACCGCTTGCGCCAGCGCATCGTTACGCCATCGCCCACTGTCAGGACTGCAGCCGTGCATCCATTGTGATGGTGGTTTTCAGAAGCTTGGAAATTGGACATCCGGCCTTGGCCTTGTTCGCGATGTCATCGAATTTGGTTTGATCGATTCCAGGAATCGTCGCCACGACGGTCAAATGGCTGGATGTGATTTCGAATCCGCTATCCAGTTTTTCAAGTGAAACGGCCGCATTGGTTTCGATCTTGTCGGCTGTAAAGCCGGCCTCGCCGAGCATCAGGGAAAATGCCATTGAAAAACAACTTGCGTGTGCCGCGCCGATCAGTTCTTCCGGATTGGTCCCCGGACCGTCTTCGAACCGCGCCTTGAAGCCGTACGGCGCTTCTCTCAGCACGCCGGTTTCGGTCGAAATGGTGCCGCCACCGTCCTTGATGCCGCCTTTCCATACTGCCGATCCGTTTTTGATTGTCTTCATGATGCCTCCATGCGGTGAAAAAATTTGATGTTTACAGTCGGAAATATAAGCCCGTTACCGGTAGTACCGATGCCAAACGATGGAATACCATAGCAGGATTTTGGAAGGCATGTCGGATGATAGCGGACTGTGGTCGATGCAAAACGTCGGGTTTGCGGGAAGGATACACGCCTTCCGGCCTGCGTTATTCTTCGATATTATCGAGCACGCAAGAGGCTTCAGCGAAGCCAGTCTATCGATCGAATTTGACTGCGCCGTCGCGCTTGGGTCGGACTACCACGGTTCCTGCCAGCTTGTCATGCCAGCCCTGCTTGCGCGAATCGATGCCGACCCACAGCAAGCCCAGTCCGAACGGAATCATCGAAATGTAATAGCCAAGGTAACGAACGAGATATTGTCCGGTAGTCGGTTTATTTCCGGTTCTGGCATCGACGATGCGCGCCGAGATCGCCATCTTCCCCGGCGTGGCCTGGCGTGCGATCCAGAAGACGAGAACCGCAACCGCCGGCATCACATACGAAAAAAAGATGTGGGCCGGACCCTGAGAAAGCGATGTCGAATCGAAGTAAGCAGAACCGTAGATCGCGTACAAAATAGGCATGATCACCACAAGCACCAGGACCGTATCGATCACGCTGGCCAGCACGCGTGCCCAGAATCCCACGTATTCCAATTCCGTTTCGGTCGTCACGAAAATCCTTAAAATAGTGCGCGAGGCGATCAATGTACGTCGGCCGGTCCATGCCTGTCCAGCGAATCTCCGCAGTGAGCTAAAAAGGTATGTTTCGAACGGACGGCCATCGGGCAGTCAGGTCCGACTCAGGGGGCAACGGCTTTCCAATTTCCGCCGTCGATAGTCAGCATCATGCGCGCACTCGACGCCAAGCCGAAGTGATCCTTCGGCGTGAACTTGATGACCCCTTGCGTGATGGCTATGCCACCGGACGCCTCTAGCGCATTTTTTAACGCTGCGCGAAATACCGCGGTGCCAGG
>JACMQD010000479.1 GCA_014377155.1 Herminiimonas sp. | reverse complement strand
GTGGTCGAAACGCTGATTCAGCTGCAATGCAATTTTATCGACTGCGGCCTGGACCGCCGGCGCATCGAAAACCAGCTCGGCACCGGTCATCAGCGCGCGCGCCTTTTGTGCATGGGATAACGGATTGTCGTCTTGCATGATAGAACCTTGAGGATAGATCGAAAGATCCTCGATTGTAATCCATGGCGCTACTCGTACTTGCGCGCGTCCTCGATCACCTTGCCGTCATTGGGCAAGGTGCCACGCGCCATCAGCACCACATCGCCGCGCAACTTGGTGACATCGCGAATGCTATCGATGATGTCGGCCGCCGATGCTGACGGATCGTCGACTTCGCATTGCAATGTCATCACGTCATTGGCCATCTCGCCGGTGACCACCAGCCGGGCCTTGGCGACCTGCGGATGCCGCCGCATGATATCGGCCACCTGTGACGGATGGACGAACATGGCGCGTACCTTAGCGGTCTGGTCGGCGCGTCCCATCCAGCCTTTGATGCGGAGGTTGGTGCGACCACAGGGCGAGCGGCCGTCGAGCACGGCCGACAGATCGCCGGTGCCGAAACGGATCAGCGGATAATCCGGATTGAACGACGTGATCACGACTTCACCGACTTCACCGTCGGCCACCGGGTCGCCGGTACCGGGCCGCACGATTTCCAGCAGCAGATCCTCGTCGACGATCATGCCGGGCGTCGGCGCGCCATCGATCTGCGATTCATAGGCGATGCAGCCGATATCGGCGGAGCCGTACCATTGCAGCACCTGCGGAATGCCGTTTTGCTGCAGCCAGGTGCGCAGCGACGGCGGCAGCGCTTCGGCGCTGACCAGCGCACGTTGCACGCTGCTGATATCTGCGCCCATCTCGCGCGCTTTCTCGATGATCAGTTTCAGAAACGACGGCGTGCCGACGTACGCATGCGGTTTCAGGTCGACCATCGCCTGTACCTGCATTTCGGTCTGGCCGCTGCCGGCCGGGATCACCGCGCAGCCGATTTTCGCGGCGCCGCCTTCCATCATGAAAGCGGCCGGCGTGAAGTGGTACGAATAACAGTTCTGCACCAGCTGGCCGGCACGCAGGCCGACCGCATGCATCGGCCGCGCGCAACGCCACCAGTCAGCGCTGCGCCCTTCGGGATCGAAGATCGGGCCAGGCGATACGAAGACGCGCCCGAGCCGGTCCGGTGCTGTTGAAGTCAGGCCACCGAACGGCGGTTGCGCTTTCTGCAAATCCTTCAGGTCCGACTTGCGCGTGACCGGCAGGCGCGCCAGCGCCGCACGTGAGGTGATGTCGGCCGCGCTCACGCCATTCAGGATACGAGCCCATCCGGCGGCGGTCTGCGCGCGCGCCACCAGCGCCGGCAAGGCTGCCAGCAAATCGCGCTCACGCGTTTGCGGATCGCGGGTTTCGAGGGAGTCCAGATAGTCGGCCATGTTCGATCTCTATATACGGTGTGCGTTGGGCTTGTTGCAATGGGCTGCGTCAGGCCAGCCAGCGTTTGCGGCGGCGGTAGAATTTCATGTCGCGAAAGCTTTTGCGCGCACCACCGGAGACGCCCAGATAGAATTCCTTGACGTCTTCATTCGTGGCCAGTTCGCGGGCTTCGCCTTCCATCACGACCCGGCCGTTTTCAAGGATGTAGCCGAAATCGGCATAACGCAGCGCGACCATGGTGTTCTGTTCGGCCAGCAGGAACGACACCTTTTCCTTGGTATTCAAATTTTTGACGATCTCGAAGATTTCTTCGACGATTTGCGGCGCCAGTCCCATCGACGGTTCGTCTAGCAGGATCATCGACGGCTTGGCCATCATCGCGCGGCCGATCGCCGTCATCTGTTGTTCGCCGCCGGAGGTGTAGCCGGCTTGCGACTTGCGGCGAATTTTCAGGCGTGGAAAATATTCGTAGATACGTTCGAGGTCGCGCTTGACTTCGGCATTGCTGACGTCGCGCGTATAGGCGCCGGTCAGCAGGTTTTCTTCCAGCGACAGATGGGCGAAGCAATGGCGGCCTTCCATTACCTGGATCACGCCGCGCTTGACCAGGTCGTTCGGGGTCAGGCGGTCGACACGTTCACCCCGAAATTCGATGCTGCCCTTGGTGACATCGCCGCGCTCGGCATGCAGCAGGTTCGACACTGCCTTCAAGGTGGTGCTTTTGCCCGCGCCGTTGGCACCCAGAAGCGCGACGATCTTGCCGTCGGGGACTTGCAGCGATACGCCTTTCAGGACCAGGATCACATGGTCGTAGATGACTTCGATGTTATTGATGCTCAGTACTGCGCTCATTGAAGCTCCGCTCTATGCCAATTTGCCCGATGATTTCTTGCAGGGCCTCGCATGGCAAGGCCCTGCAGCAAACCCGTTCGTGGCGCAGCGGGTCAGACCCGCTACGCCACGAACGGCCGGCGCATTACTTCATGCAAGCCGGCGTGATGCCTTTTTCTTTTGCATACTTGGCCGCATTGGCCTTGAACAGCGGATGAATCAGCGCCTTGTTACCCTCGATCCAGTCCGAGATCAGTGTCCACTTGGCGCCATCCCACTGCTGAATCTTGACCTTGCCCGAACCTTCGTGGTTGTCGCACGAAGTCTTGATTTCGGGCAGCAAACCGGTCGCGCCGAGTTGTGTCAGACGGGCGTTGTTCATGTTCAGGTTTTCCAGGCCCCAGCGCATCTGCTCGCCGCTGATGACCTTGCCCTTGCCGTACTTATTCTGCGCGGTGCGGATCGCTTCGACGGTGGCGATCGCCACCGATACGCCGCGGTTGTACAGGATCGTGCCGACCTTGGTCTTGTCCTGCATGTTGCCCTTGCCGGCGCCGTAGACGACTTTCTCGATATCGGCAATCACCGGCACGGTCTTGCCGGCCACGTTCCAGGTAGCGCTGGTGTAACCCTTGGCGGCGTCACCTGCCGGCACCGTGTCTTCTTCGGAACCGGCCCACCACGAACCGATCATCTGTTCACGCGGGTAGCCCACTTTCTGCGCCGCTTTCAAGGCGGTCTGGTTCATCACGCCCCAGCCCCAGAAAATCACATAGTCGGGCTTTTCCTGGCGGATGCGCAGCCACTGCGCGCCCTGCTCGTTGCCGGGATGGGCCACCGGGATCTGTACTACCGAAAACTTGCCGATGGCCGCTTCGGCATCGATCGCCACCAGCGGCTCTTTGCCATAGGCCGAGTCGTGATACAGGTAGGCGATCTTCTTGCCGGCTAGTGAACCACCGTTCTTGGACGCCAGATATTTGATGATCGCCGACACCTGCATCTGATACGTCGTCACCAGCGGAAACGCATACGGAAATACCGAACCGTCGACCGCATCGGTGCGGCCATACCCGACCATCATCAGCGGCACTTTGTCTTCGACCGACTTGTCGATCAGCGCGTAGGCGATACCGGTGGCCATCACGTTATAGGCGGTGCCCTTGGTAACGGTGTTCTTGCCTTTCAAGCGCTCGTAGCACTCGACGCCCTTGGCGTTGTTATATTCGGTTTCGCATTCTTCCCACGACAGCTTGACGCCGTTGATGCCACCTTCCTTCATGTTCACGTAATTCAGGTAGTCGACATAGCCGCCGTAGAACGACTGGCCGTTGGCGCCGTACGGGCCAACGCGGTAGCTCGGCAAGGCGATGAACTGATCGGTCGCCTGCGCGATCGCCTGGCCGATCGGCGCGGCCAGCGTGACGGCAGCGGTTGCTGCCAGCAGAAGTTGCTTGATACGTTTCATACTTGTCTCCTTCATTAATCGACGATGCGACTTTTTTAACTCGGTGTTGAAAATGATTAGTGCGGGAATGGCCACAGGCGCAACTTCTCCTTGGTAATTTGCCACAGGCGCGCCAGTCCGTGCGGCTCCACGATGAGGAAGAAAATGATCAGACCACCGAACATCATCAGTTGAATGTGCGATACGGTGGCATTGGTAAAGGGCAGGTGCAGCAACCCGGCCAGCGGTGGCAGGACGTTGTCGAGAAAGATCGGCAGTAGCAGGATGAAGGCCGATCCCAGAAACGAGCCAAGAATGCTGCCGACGCCGCCGATGATGATCATGAACAGGATGCGAAACGACAGATCCAGCGAAAAGCCGTCCGGCTCGACCGACCCCAGATAGCAGAACGCATAGAGTGCACCGGCCACGCCACAATAGAACGAGCTGACCGCGAACGCCATCAGCTTGGTACGCATCAGCGGAATGCCGATCACTTCGGCAGCTACGTCCATGTCGCGCACCGCCATCCAGGCGCGGCCGGTGTGCGAGCGCACCAGGTTCTTGGCCAGCAGCGCCATGACCGATACGATCGCCAGCACCAGCAGGTATTTTTGCACTGGCGTGGCGATCGCAAAACCCAGAATATTGATCTTTTGCGCGCTGATCACGCCAGACGAACTGTTGTTTGAAAACCAGGCGAACTTGGTCAATACCCAGATGATGAAGAATTGTGCCGCCAGCGTTGCCACCGCCAGGTAAAAGCCCTTGATACGCAACGAAGGCAAGCCGAACATCACGCCGACGATCGCCGCGCACAAGCCACCGAGTGCGAACGACAGCAGGATCGGCATGCCTTCGATGCGCAGTTGGAAGTTGTAGGCTGCATAGGCACCGACCGCCATGAAGGCAGCCGACCCCAGCGACAATTGGCCGGCGTAACCGGTCAGGATGTTGAGCCCCAGTGCGGCCAGGGCGAACACCAGAAACGGGATCAGGATCGCCGAAAACCAGTATTCGCTGGCGATGAACGGAATACCGATGAAGGCGATGGCCAGCACCAGCGCCATGCCGGCGCGGTCCTGGCGGATCGGAAAAATCTGGCTGTCGGCCACATACGAGGTCTTGAACTGGCCGGCTTCACGGTAAAACATGGTGTCCTCTTTGTCCTGACTTGACTGCGCTACGTGCGCGGCCATCCTGCTGGATGAAATGGGTCATACGCGATCGATATGCTTTTCGCCGAACAAGCCTTCCGGCCGCACCAGCAAAAACAGCAACGCAAACACATACGGAAACCAGCCTTCGATACCGCCAAAATTTCCGCCGAACCAGCCCTGCATCACCGGCGGAATGTAAATCTCGGCCAGTTTTTCGGACGCGCCGATGATCAGCCCGCCGACGATCGCACCCGGCACCGACGTGAAGCCACCGAGGATCAGCACCGGTAACGCCTTCAGCGCCGTCATCGTCAGCGCGAATTGGACGCCGTTGCGCGAGCCCCACATCAGTCCCGCCACCAGCGCCACGAAACCCGCCACGCCCCACACGATGGCCCAGATATGCTGCAGCGGAATCCCCAGCGACAGCGCGGCCTGATGATCGTCGGCCACCGCGCGCAGTGCGCGGCCGATCTTGGTCTTCTGAAAAAACAGGGCCAGCATCGCCACCAGTGCGATGACCGTGCCGGACGCAAAAAGGTCGAATTTGGAAATGCCGATGCCGGTAGCGTCCATGATCGACATGATCGGTTCATCGACAATCCCCAGGTCGATGGCACGCACGCCGCTGCCGAATAAAAGCGGTCCGAGGCCCTCCAAAAAAAACGTCAGCCCGATGGTCGCCATGAACAACGTGATCGGCGGCTGGTTGACCAGCTTGCGCAGCACGAAGCGCTCGGTCGCCAGCCCGACCACGAGCATGACGATGAAGGCACCGATCACGGCGGCCCACATCGGCAAGCCCAGATCGATCAAACCCACTACCGCCAGCGCGGCAAAATACACCATGGCGCCCTGGGCGAAATTGAACACGCCGGACGCCTTGTAGATCAGCACGAAGCCGAGCGCGACCAGCGAATACATCAGGCCCGAAAGCAGGCCGCTGATGGTTACTTCAAAAAAGAATTGCATGTCGTTTGTCCGTTATCGATTGCGTGCTAGTGCGACGTGCCGAGATACGCCTTGATCACATCCGGGTTGGCCATCACTTCGTCCGGCGTGCCGTCGCCGATCTTCTTGCCGTAATCCAGCACTACCACCCGATCCGAAATATCCATCACCACGCCCATGTCATGCTCGATCAAGACGATGGTGGTGCCGAACTGGTCGTTGACGTCGAGCACGAAGCGGCACATGTCCTGTTTTTCTTCGACGTTCATGCCGGCCATCGGCTCATCCAGCAGCAGCATGCTGGGTTCGGCTGCCAGCGCACGCGCCAGCTCAACCCGCTTTTGCAAGCCGTACGGCAGACGGCCTACCGGCGTCTTGCGGATATGCTGGATTTCGAGAAAGTCGATCACTTCCTCGACCTTCTGGCGGTGATCGAATTCTTCCTTGCGCGCCGGACCCCACCAGATCGCATTGGCCAGCACGCCGCTGCGCATCTTGGTGTTGCGTCCGGTCATGATGTTGTCTAGCACGGTCATGCCCTTGAACAGCGCGATGTTCTGGAAAGTGCGGGCGATGCCCTGTTTGGCGGCCTTGGTCGGATGCATGTCATGCCGGGGCTCGCCACGGAAAACGATGTTGCCGTGCTGCGGATGGTAGACGCCGTTGATGACGTTGAGCATCGAGCTTTTGCCGGCGCCGTTGGGGCCGATGATGGCGCGGATTTCATGCTCTCGCACGTCGAACGAGATGTCGGTCAGCGCCTTGACGCCGCCGAACGACAGCGAAATATTCTGCATGTCCAGGATCACGCCGCCGATCTGTCGATTGTCGGTCATCGGCTCAGCACTCCACCGGACGCGCCGGCTTGTTCATTGATTGCAGGTTCATGTCATGCTGCTTTCTTGATGGCCGCAATCGGCGCAAAGGTCTTGGTATCGCGAATTTTCAGGTCGGCGGCGACCATGCTCTGGCGGCCATCCTCGAACTTGACCATGGTTTCGATGTATTGCGATTTTTTGTCCGAATAGAGGGCGTCGATCAGCACGCCGTATTTTTCGGCAATGAAGCCGCGCCGTACTTTGCGGGTGCGCGTCAGTTCGTCGTCGTCGGGGTCGAGTTCCTTGTGCAAGATCAGAAAGCGGTGGATTTGCGAATCGGCAATCAGCGCATCGGTGGCCAGGTCCGCATTGACGCGCTCGACGCAGTCGGCGATCAGGTCATAGACATCGGGATGCGCCGCCAGATCGGTATAGCCGCTGTAGGCCAGTCCGCGCCGCTCGGCCCAGTTGCCGACCGCTTCCATGTCGATGTTGATGAAGGCATTGCATTGCTGGCGCAGATCACCGAAGGCGACGGCTTCCTTGATGAACGGGAAGAACTTCAGCTTGTTTTCGATGTACTTCGGCGCGAACAGCGTACCGCTGGCCATCTTGCCGACATCCTTGGCGCGGTCGATGATTTTCAGGTGACCGTCGCTGTCGAAAAAGCCGGCATCGCCAGTATGAAAAAAACCGTCGCCATCAATCGCCTCGGCCGTCGCATCGGGCCGTTTGAAATAACCTTTCATCAAACCCGGCGAGCGCACCAACACTTCCCCATTGGCGGCGATCTTGACTTCGACCCCGGCCATTGGCGGTCCGACGGTATCGAGCTTGACGTCGCCGGACGGCTGCATGCATACCGTCACGCAGGTCTCGGTCATACCGTACAGCTGCTTGAGATTGATGCCGAGCGAGCGGTAGAAATCGAACAGATCGGGGCCGATCGCCTCGCCACCGGTGTAGGCGGTACGGATGCGCGACATGCCGAGCACGTTTTTCAGCGGCCCGTAGATGACCAGCTGGCCGAGCGCATACATCACGCGGTCGCCGAGGCTGACATCGCCCTTGCCGTCGAGGATGCGAATGCCGACGCGGCGTGCCACCGACATGAAATAGTGGAACATCTTGCGCTTGACCCAGCTCGCATCCTCGATGCGGATCATGACTTGCGTCAAGATGTTTTCATACACACGCGGCGGGCCAAAATAGTAGGTCGGGCCGATTTCGCGCAGGTCGGTCATGACGGTATTGGGTGACTCCGGGCAATTCAGGCAAAAGCCGCACACATGCGCCATTGCAAATGAATACAGAAAATCGCCGACCCACGCCAGCGGCAGGTAGCACAACACGTCGTTGCCTGCCATGTCGAGGTGGTCGAATTCCTTGAGCACCTGCGCAGTGGCAATCATCGCCGCATGGGTGTGACACACCCCCTTTGGCTTGCCGGTGGTGCCCGAGGTGTAGAGGATGATGGCAATGTCGTCGGCCGCACCCAGATCGACTTCTTGCTGAAAGAAATCCGGATGGGCGCGATCGAATTCGCGTCCCAGTTCCTGCAACCTTGCAAACGATGTCAGCTCGTGTTGCGTGTAGTGCCGCATGCCGCGATCATCGTCGAACACGATATGCGCCAGGCGCGGCACCGACTGCTTGATTTCCAGCAGCTTGTCGACCTGTTCCTGATCTTCGACCACGGCGAAATCGATTTCGGCATCGTCCAGCACATAGGCCATGTCGGCCGCTGGCGCATCCTGATAGAGCGGTACCGGCACGCCGCCCAGGCATTGCACCGCCGACATCGCCCAATACAGGTGGGGCCGGTTGTCACC
>JACMQD010000478.1 GCA_014377155.1 Herminiimonas sp. | reverse complement strand
TCGAACGGTACGATCTTTCAGGCTGCGAGCTACCGTCCGATGTTCGAAGACCGCCGCGCGCGTATGGTGGGCGATATCCTCACCATCGCCATCGCCGAAAAAACCAGCGCCACCAAATCATCGGGTGATTCGGCCAGCAAGACCGGTGGCGTGGCGTTCGCCGCACCGAAAATATTCGGCATCCCGTCGAGCACGACGGCGCAAGCCGGCGTCAACGTCACCTCGTCCAACAAATTCGAAGAGAAGGGCGCTGCCAGCACCGGCAACACCTTTACCGGCACCATCACCGCGACCGTCACCGACGTGCTGCCGAACGGCTACCTGGTAGTCAGCGGCGAGAAGCAGGTGGCGCTCGACAAGGGGGTCGAATACATCCGGTTTTCAGGCGTCGTCAATCCTGACAGCGTGACCGCCGCCAATGTCGTGTCATCGACCCAGGTAGCCGATGCACGGGTCGAATACCGCACCAATACCCGGCTCGATACGGCCGCGATCATGTCGCAGTTGACCAAATTTTTCTTCAGCATCATGCCGCTATAAATTTTTGCAGCCGTTGCATGAAACCAGTTCAGCCGTACCGTTAAGGAAATGATGATGACCACCGCCAGCCACCGTTTGCCACTTCTTGCCAGACTGTTTCCTGCGGCTTTGTGCGTGTTGGCATTGCTGGCGACGCCGTCGGTCCATTCCGAGCGCCTCAAGGACCTGGCATCGATCCAGGGCGTACGGCAAAATCAGCTGGTCGGTTACGGTCTGGTGGTCGGTCTCGACGGCAGCGGCGACCAGACCACGCAGACGCCGTTCACGGTGCAGAGCATCATCAGCATGTTGCAGCAATTAGGCGTGTCGATGCCGCAAGGGACCAGCCTGCAATTGAAGAACGTCGCCGCCGTCATGGTCACGACATCGTTACCGCCGTTCGCCCAGCCCGGCCAGATGCTCGATATCACCGTGTCATCGATCGGCAACGCCAAGAGCCTGCGTGGCGGCACGCTGGTGATGACGCCATTGAAGGGTGCCGATGGCCAGATTTACGGTATGGCGCAGGGTAACGTGCTGGTCGGCGGTGTCGGTGCAGCGGCTGCCGGCAGCAAGGCACAGATCAATCACCTGAGCGTGGGCCGCATCTCTGGCGGCGCCACGGTCGAGCGCGCGGTGGCCACCACGATCGGCGCCGGTAACGTCATCAGCCTGGAGCTCAACGACAGCGATTTTTCGACGGCCAGCCGAGTGGTGACTGCCATCAACGAGCGCTTCGGCCCGGAAATCGCCGCAGCCCAGGACGGCCGCGTGATCCGCGTGCGCGTTCCTGAAAAAAGCGATGATCGGGTCAGTTTCATCGGCGTTCTCGAAAGCCTCAATGTCACGCCGGCCAAGATGAATGCGAAGGTGATCTTGAATGCGCGCACCGGATCGATCGTGATGAACCAGTCGGTGACCCTCGAGGCCTGTGCGGTGGCGCATGGCAACCTGACGGTCGTCGTCAATACCGAAAACAGCGTCAGCCAGCCGGCGCCGCTATCGAGCGGCCAAACCGTCACCGTGCAAAATTCGGCCATCGAGATCAAAAAGGATCCCGGCCAGATGCTGTTGCTCAAGGGCGGCGCGTCGCTGGCCGAAGTGGTCAAGGCCTTGAACGCCATCGGTGCCACGCCACAGGATCTGCTATCGATCTTGCAGGCCATGAAAGCGTCCGGTTCGCTGCGCGCCGAACTCGAAATCATTTGATTCGGAAGGATCGACCATGATCAACCAGTCCAGCAACCTGTCCAGCAAACTCGCGGTCGATGTCAAGGAAGTCGGCAATCTGCGCCAGGCGGCGCGCCAGAATTCGCCGGAGGCCTTGAAAGAAACCGCGCAGCAGTTCGAGGCGATGTTCATGAACATGGTCATGAAAAGCATGCGCGACGCCACGCCGTCGGACAGTCCCTTCGAGAGCGAGCAAACCAAGATGTATACCTCGATGCTGGACCAGCAATTCACCCAAAACATGGCCAAGCGCGGTGTCGGGCTGGCCGATGTCCTGATGCGTCAATTGTCGAACTCGACCGGCATCAAGCCTGACGCCGTGGTCGAAGGCGCGGCGGATGGCGCTGCGGCCGGCGTCGACGGTGCCGCTGCACCACGCAACAAGCCACTGTCGGGCATGCCGACTACCGGTCAGCTCAATGCATTGCAATCGATGTTTTCGCAACCGGCGCCGGCTGCCTCGCCGATGACCCCGCGCCAACCCGCGGCCACAGTCGCGCCGACATCGACCAGACCTGTGGCCAATCGCGCAGCGCATGTACAAGCGTTTCAGGACCGCCTGGGCGCGGAAGCCGACGAAGCCAGTCGCACCACCGGTATCCCTGCCAAATTCATGCTCGGTCAGGCGGCACTCGAAACCGGCTGGGGCAAGCGCCAGATCGTTGCAGCCGATGGCACGCCAAGCCACAACCTGTTCGGCATCAAGGCCACCGGCAACTGGAAAGGCAAGGTGGTCGAGGCCCGCACCACGGAATTCGTCAACGGCGTCATGCAGCAAAAGACTGAAAAATTCCGCGCCTACGACTCTTACGCCGATTCGTTCCGCGATTATGCCAAGCTGCTGACCACCAATCCGCGGTATCAGAATGTCATCGCCAATGCGCAAGATGCCTCCAGTTTTGCGCACGGCCTGCAAAAAGCCGGTTATGCAACCGATCCGCACTACGCCGCAAAACTCTCGCGCATCATCAAGCAGTCGTTGTCGGCATGAGTTGTCGGCTTGACCATGCTAGCGCCGCCGCACGTGCTGGCCTCAAGTTTTGCGCCGATCTGCCGTTGACAAAGATGTCGCAGTAAAGAAGAAAAACCATGGCAAATATTCTCAGTATCGGTACCGGAGCCCTATCTGCAGCGCAGATCGGGCTCGCCACGACCGGCCACAACATCGCCAATGCCGCCACGCCGGGCTACAGCCGGCAAACCGTATTGCAGGGCGCCGTCGGTGGCGAAAGCCAGAAGTACGGCTTTCCCGGCAGCGGCACCGAAGTAGTGGCGATCCGGCGTATCTACGACCAGTTCCTGGGCAACCAGGTGGTTGCGGCGCAAACTTCGCGTAGCCAGATCGAGGGTTACCTGTCGCAGATCCAGCAGATCAACGGCGTCTTGGCCGATCCGACAGCCGGTCTTTCGCCGTCGATGCAGGGCATGTTCAACGGTGTTCAGGCGCTCAGCGCCGACCCCAACAGTGCCGCCGCGCGGCAGTCGATGTTGTCGTCCGCCGAGGCGCTTGCCAGCCGCTTTCAAGGTCTGGACGGTCAGTTGCGGGAGATAGGCCAAGGCGTTAACGCCCAGATTTCCACCAGTGTTAACGGCATCAACGTCCTGTCGCAAAAAATCGCCAGCCTCAACGATGCGATTGAGATTGCCCAGGCCGGCCGTACCGGCATCGGCGCCAACGACTTGCTCGATCAGCGTGACCAGGCCATCAACGACCTGAGTAAAGAGGTCAAGGTCAGTGTCGTCAAGCAGGGCGAAAGTTACAGCATATTCGTCGGCAATGGACAACCGCTGGTGGTTGGCGCCTCGACCTTCACGCTGGCCGCTGTTGGCTCCAAGACCGATCCGCTGCGCACCGAAGTGGCTTACGTCGCCAACGGAACAACGGTCGAGCTTGCCGAGACGGCGTTTGCCGGCGGTGGCAAGTTGGGCGGGACCATGTCGTTCCGGTCGGAGACACTCGACAAGTCGGTCAATGCGCTGGGACGGGTCGCCACCGCACTTGGTACGTCATTCAACGCGCAGCATGCGTTGGGCCAGGATCAGAACGGTGCGCTGGGCGGAAAATTCTTCAATGTCGGCGTACCGCAGACCACTGCCAGTACCGCCAATACCGGAAGCGGCAACGTCGTCGCCACGATCTCGAATGCGAACCTGAAGGATCTGGGTACCAGCGATTTTCGCGTGCAGTACGTGGCAACGTCCTATAAGGTCACGCGCCTGTCGGACGGCGATGTCACCAATATCGCCCCGCCCGGCGGCACTGCCTACGGCCTCGATTTCGCAACCTCCGGCACGCCGGCGGCCAATGACAGTTTTCTGGTGCGGCCGACGCGCAACGGTGCACGGGATTTTTCAGTCGCGATCAAAGACACCAGTGCCATTGCGGCAGCGTCGCCGATGCGTTCAGCCGCATCCACCGACAACACCGGCACGGTCAAGATATCGCCGCCGGTCATCAACTCGACCGCAGCGCTGCCGGGTGCGACCTTGAAATATGTCGCCACATCCGGCACATCCGGCACGCTGACCGGCTTTCCCGCCACGGCAGCGGTTACGGTGACCGTAGGCGGCACCGTCACGCCCTATTTTGCCGGGGCAGTCGTGCCTTATACCTCGGGTGCCACCTATGCTTATGGCGGCCTCAGCTTCACTATGACGGGTGCGCCCGGCAATAACGACACGTTTGTCATCGGTGCCAATACCACTGGCCAGGGCGACAGTCGCAACGCCGTGCTGCTCGGTGCCTTGCAGACCGCGACTCTGCTCGAAGGCGGCACCACCAGTTATCAGGGCGCGTATTCGAAACTGGTCAACCAGGTCGGCAACAAGACGCGCGAACTGCAGACTACCGGCGCCGCCGCCAACAATCTCTATACCCAGGCCGTCGGCGCGCAGCAAGCGCAATCCGGCGTCAACCTCGACGAAGAAGCGACTAATTTGTTGCGCTACCAACAGGCTTACCAGGCCGCCGGTAAACTGATGCAGACGGCCAGCCAGTTATTCGATGTGCTGCTGTCGCTCGGCCGATAAACCGTAGCGCAAACCTGGAGCAAACAATCATGCGCATCAGTACCAATTCAATTTACGACGCCGGCGTCGCACGCCTGGGCGACTTGCAATCCGGCCTGCAAAAAACGCAGCAGCAAATTGCGACCGGCCGCCGCATCCTGACGCCCGCCGATGATCCGGTCGGCGCGGCGCGCGCACTGGACCTGACGCAAGGTCAAGCGGTGAACACTCAGTTCGCGTCGAACCGCCAGAATGCGGTCAATGCACTCAGTGTGGAAGAGGGCGTATTGCAAAGCGTGACCAGCCTGATGCAGGACGCCAAGGTGCTGACAGTTCAGGCCGGTAACGGCGCCCTCGACGATGGCCAGCGCAAGTATCTGGCCGAGGATCTGCGGTCGCGTTTCGATGAATTGATGGGGCTGGCCAATAGCCGTGATGGTGTTGGCAATTATATGTTTGCCGGTTACCAGGTCACTTCCCAGCCGTTCTCCAAAACCACGACCGGTGCCAGTTATGCCGGCGACCAGGGCCAGACGATGTTGCAAGTCGACGCCTCGCGCCAGATGGCACTGGGTGACTCCGGCGAAGCATTGTTCGAAGGCGTCAAGGCGACAGGGACATTCAAGGCACGGGTCGAAAAAGGCGCGCTGAACGTTGCCGCGCCACTGAGCGTGGTCGATTCGACGCTGTTGACCGGTCACAATTACGATATTTCCTTCAAGACCTCGCCGGCGGCGTTCGCGGTCTATGACCTGACACTCGATCCGACCAAGACCGGAACGCCGCTCACGACCGGCGCGTACACCACGCCGCAAACGATTGCCTTCGATGGGCAGAAGCTGACGGTCAGCGGTGCGCCGGCCGCCGGTGACCTGGTCTCGGTCAAGCCGAGCGGCAAGCAAAGTATCTTTACGACGTTGCAGGATTTGATCACGCTACTGGAGACGCCTGCCACCGGTGCCACCGGCAAGGCTAATCTCACCTACGGTTTGCAGATCGCCAACGGCAATATCGACAATGCACTCGATAACGTGCTGGTGACCCGGACTTCGGTGGGCACCCGACTGCGCGAGCTCGACGCCTTGGGTGAAGCCGGCGACAACCGCAACCTGCAATACGCCGAATCGTTGTCGACTATCCAGGACCTCGACTACAACGTCGCCATCAGCGATCTGACGAAACAGCAAACCATTCTCGAAGCCGCGCAAAAATCGTTTGTCAAAGTATCAGGACTGTCGTTGTTCAACCTGCTGTAAACATCGCGCCTGGCGCGGCCGCTGCACAACGCGCGATAAACTTCAAGCGGTTGCCAGATCCGTGGCACCGGCCGAGCGTGCACGACCTGACACCATCGTTACCCGCGCCCGGATAAGCTGCACCACGCTATCGGCGAATTCATCCACACAAACCGGCGTGCTGCGAAATTTCCAACGCTTGACATGCCAGTCCTGCGCCAGCGCCATGCAGTGCGCCGCCAGCAGGAAAGCCTCCGCCGCGGTCAGATTGCCGGTCGATTCAAGCAAGGTGGCGATGTGTTCATGGGTGGTCAGTTCCGACGCCTTTGCGACCTTGCGCTGTGCCGGCGCAAGCGTGCGCGATTCAAGGAACACGAAGAACAGCCACGGTTGCAAAATCTCTGCGAAATAAATATGCGCTCGCACCATGCACTCGACTTGGTCCAGCGGCGAGGGCAAATGCCGGAACCAGTCCGGCAGCATGCCGCTGACGTACCGCACCATATCCTCGATCATGGCCGCGAGCTGGTCCTTGTTCTGGATATAGCCATACAGCCCGCCCATCGACATGCCGGTTTCGCGGCACAGGTCGCGCAATGTCATCGCCCGAAAACCCACCGTATTGGCGAGACCGAACGTGGAGATCAAGATGCGCTGCAGGTTATCGCGGGCGGTGTCGCGTCGCTTGACGCTGATACGCTCGCCGTTGCGCTCGAGCAGACAGTCCCAGATGTTCAGTTCGTTAATCGGCGTGACCTTGCGGAATTCGGCAAGCGTGAAATTGACGGGGAGGGTGTCGATCATGTGTACATCGCAAGGGTCGGTACGGGTTGCCAAAACTATAGCACGCACGACCCGTGATCGACGGGCCGAACGCTTCGGACACAGGAGAAGTTTGCAAGGGGAACTTGGTGCAGTGCAGCTTGTGTTTTTTCAAAAAGCCCGTACGATCCACACATACCGAGCGCTCGCTCGGTTATGTTTCTTGACAGATCAGACGCCAGATGGCTTTTTCGGATGACACGCCGTGTATCCGGGAAAGACAAACAGGACGCAACAGTCGAGCACCACGGACAGTCCGATAACGCCACCGAGGAGGTGCTGCACAGGAAGACCCCGATGTAGGAGACGCATCACATCAATACATACTCAACATAATTTCCAAAAAAATCCGGAGACAGTATGAAAAAACAAGTTTTGAAAGTAATGGCTGCAGCGCTGTTCACGCTTTCCCTGTCGCCTGTGGCATCTCACGCCGCCGGCTATACCGAGACCCGTTATCCGATCGTGCTGGCACACGGCTTGTTCGGCTTCGACAATATCGGCCCTGTCGAATACTGGTACGGCATTCCGTCGGCGCTGCGCAGCGATGGTGCGCGTGTGTATTCGACCCAGGTATCGGCCTCTAACACCACAGAAATCCGTGGCGAACAATTGCTGGTGCAGGTCAAGCAAATTCTGGCTGCAACGGGCGCCACCAAGGTCAACCTGATCGGCCACAGCCATGGCGGACCGACTGCACGCTATGTCGCCTCGGTGCGGCCTGATCTGGTGGCATCGGTTACGTCGGTCGGCGGCGTCAACAAGGGCTCGAAAGTCGCTGACGTGCTGCTCGGCGTGGCACCGGACGGCACGTTATCCAATTCGGCAATCACCTCGATTACTAATGGCTTGGCGACGATCATTTCGTTTTTGTCCGGTAGCCCGACGCTGCCGCAGAATTCGCGTGGCGCGGTTACCTCATTGAGCACCGCAGGTTCGTTAAAATTCAATCTTGCGCATCCAGAAGGCATCCCGACTTCGGCATGCGGCGAAGGGGATTATCAAGCACGCGGCGTATCGTATTTTTCGTGGAGCGGCGCCAAGCCTTATACCAATGTATTCGACATCATCGATCCGGCCCTGGCATTGACCTCGCTGGCATACGGCTTCGCCAAAAACGACGGCCTGGTGTCGAGCTGTTCCAGCCACCTCGGACGTGTCATCCGTGATGACTATGCAATGAATCATCTGGATGAAGTCAACCAGACTGTCGGCCTGACCAATATTTTCGAGACCAATCCGGTCACGCTGTATCGCCAGCACGCCAATCGCCTGAAAAATCTTGGTCTGTAATACCACCGCATGAAAACAAGAACGTATGCAGCAAGCTTGATTGCGGCGGCGCTGGTCGCTGCCGCTTTTTTTATCTCTTTCCGCACAACGGAAAATGACACGACACCGGCCACGGCCATGGCCGAACCGAATCTGTTCCCTTTCGTGAAATCACTGGAAGGTACCCGTCCCGACGGCGACGCCAAAGCCGCTGCTGGCGAGGCACTCGTGGTCGATGTCGCGCTGCGTAACCTGTTCGAATACTATCTCGCGGCCGTAGGCGAAAAATCGATCGATGACATCCGCGCAGAAACCGAGCGTGAGCTTGATCGAAAACTGAAACCCGCCATCGCCTCCCAGGCCAAGCAGTTGCTGGGCCGGTATCTGGACTACAAACGCGCCTTGCTGGAACTGGAAAAAAACGCCCAACTGGCCGGTAACGCCAGTGCCACCGTACGTGCCCGCATCGACGCCATGCAGCAGGTGCGCTCGCGCTATTTCAGCGCCGTGGAAAACGCCGGCTTGTTCGGCTTCGACGATGCCTATGATCTCGACGCCGTCGCGCGGATGGAAATCAGTCAGAATGCGGCACTGACCGCCGCGCAAAAGCAGGCAAGGATCGCCGCGCTCGACGCTGCGATGCCGGCGGCCCTACGAGAGGCGAGAGAGGCGCCGATGGCCGTCATTCGGCTTGAAGAATCGGTGTTGAAGATGCGCCAGGGCGGTGCCAGTGACGACGAAATCTATCGCATGCGGGCAGCGGCGATT
>JACMQD010000477.1 GCA_014377155.1 Herminiimonas sp. | reverse complement strand
CGACCGGCTCTGGCAAGACCACGACCTTGTACACCACCCTCAAGGCGCTGGCGACCTCTGAAGTCAATGTCTGCACAGTCGAAGATCCCATTGAAATGGTGGAAGCGTCGTTCAACCAGATGCAGGTCCAGTACGGCATCGACCTGTCGTTCGCCGACGGCGTGCGAGCGCTGATGCGGCAGGACCCAGACATCATCATGGTAGGAGAGATACGCGACCTTGAGACCGCCGAAGTCGCGATCCAGGCGGCTCTCACCGGCCATCTTGTGCTGTCGACGCTGCACACCAACGACTCGCCATCGGCCATCATGCGTCTGCTTGAACTGGGCGTGCCGTATTACCTTCTGGAAGCGACCATCATCGGCATCATGGCGCAGCGCCTGGTGCGCACGCTCTGTCCGGACTGCAAGGCGCCGGACGGCACGATGACCGACGACATCTGGAACAGCTTGTCGGAAGGCACGGGCTTGCGCAAGCCGGCCACCATATTTCGACCGATCGGTTGCCCCGAATGCCGGCAGACCGGCTTTCGCGGCCGTACCGGACTGTACGAATTGCTGACCGTGACGCAGGATTTTTCGAAGCTGATCCGTGCCGAGACCGATATCGGCGCATTACGCGCGCAAAGCACGATGGATGGCATGACGCCGCTGCGCCTGGCAGGCGCGCGCAAGATTATCGACGGGGTGACCACGGCTGACGAGGTGCTGAAAGTAACGTCGTCAATGACCGCCTGACGGGCTTGCTGAGATGATTTCCGCAAGCGCATCGCGTACCTTCGGATAGCGTAGCCGTACGCCCAGCTCATGTTTAAGGCGATCATTCGACAGCCGCCGCGATTCCGACATGAACGACAATAGCATCGGCGACACGACGTTTTGCAATTCCACGCGCGGCAGCCGTGGCGGATGCGCAAAGCCGAAGGCATCGGCGACGACATCGAAATACTCTGCCATTTTCAGGTCGGAATCGTCCACCGCATGATAGATGCGACCATGCTGCATGCGCCACAGCGCTGCCACGATGATGCGCGCCAGATCATCGGCGTGGATATGGTTGGTATAGACATCCTCATCGGCTAGCAGGGCCGGGGTGCCCTTTTTCAGACGCTCGATCGGCAAGCGGTCGGCAGCGTAAATTCCCGGTACACGCAGGATGCCGAGGCGGCCACCGGCGCGTACGGCCCACCTGCGCAGGACCTGTTCGGCATCGACGCGACGCTTGGCGCGGGCATTCTGCGGACTGACGGTGCGCGTTTCGCTGACCACCTCGCCGGCGCAGTCGCCATACACGCCGCTGGTGCTGACATAAACCAGATCGGCACCGTCCGGTAGAATGGCGGTCAAATTGCGTGTACGACGGTCGGTCAAGCCCTCCTGCTGCGGTGGCGCCAGGTGGATGATGCTGTGCGCCAGTCGGCCGAGCCGTGCCAGGCTCGGGACATGGTCGAGATCGGCCAAGACCGGAATGGCGCCGGCAGCGCGCAGTTCGGCGAATCGCGCGGCCTGGCTGGTCACGGCAAAGACCCGAAAGCGATCGCGCACCAGCGGTAACAGGCGCATGCCGACATCGCCGCAGCCCAGGATCAAGAGGCGCGGCTTGGCAAATTTTTTAATCTGACGAATATTTTTCATGATCAGGATTGTATGACTTTCCAAGTAACTGTACAGCCGAGTGGTCGGCAATTTACGTGTGACGATAACGAAACCGTCCTGGCGGCGGCGATTCGCGCCGGTGTCGGTTTGCCCTATGGCTGCAAGAACGGCGCATGCGGCACCTGCCGCGGCAAACTGGTGACGGGCAACGTGACCCATGGCGCCCATCAGGAACGGGCACTATCGGTGGCCGATGAAGAAAAGGGCTGGACCTTGCTTTGCTGCGCCAGGCCGCACGCCGATATCGTCATCGAAGTCCGCGAAGTCGGCGGCGTTGGTGAATTCCCGATTAAAAAACTTCCGTCACGGGTAGCTAAACTGGAAAAACTCGCAGATGACGTGATGGTGATGTCGCTGCAATTACCGGCCAGCGAACGGCTGCAATACCGTGCCGGACAATATATCGAATTCATTCTCAAGGACAACAAACGCCGCAGCTACAGCATGGCAAACGCGCCACACCTCGACGAACGCATCACCTTGCACATCCGCCACATGCTCGGCGGCGTGTTTACCGACCATGTATTCAACACCATGAAAGAGCGCGACATCCTGCGTTTCGAAGGACCGCTCGGTACCTTCTTCTGGCGCGAGGACTCGCCCAAGCCGATGATACTGCTGGCATCGGGCACCGGTTTTGCGCCGATCAAGGCCATCATCGAACAGGCCATCCACAAGAACACCACACGAAAAATGGTGCTGTACTGGGGTGGCCGCCGTCCGCAAGACCAGTACATGCAGGCGCTGTGCGAAGAATGGGCGCGCACGTTGCCCAACTTCAGCTACGTCCCGGTGATCTCCGACGCTAAGCCGGAAGATCAGTGGCAAGGCCGCTCCGGTTTCGTGCACCAGGCCGTTATGGCCGACCTGCCCGACCTGTCGCCGTACCAGGTATACGCGTGCGGTGCGCCCATCGTGGTCGATTCGGCGCAACGCGATTTCATCGGAACATGCGGCTTGCCGGCGGACGAGTTTTTTGCGGATGCCTTCACGTCGGAGGCCGATCTGGCGATCGAATGAGCGACCCTGCCTCAAATTAATTTTGACGCACAGAAAAAAACACCCTAATATAAAAGCCATGAACCTGACATCGACCGCTTCACGACGCCGCCCCCTGCTGCCGCAGCCAGGGAAGCCGTGCATGTGACGATTCGATGATCACAAAGCCACAGGCAAACCCTGTGGCTTTTTTTTTGTATGATCGATACACAAACCCTCAAAACAGTACCCAGGAGTCCCGCCATGGAATTTAGCGAATACGAAGTTGACAAGCTGATGTTCATTACCAATCGCCCGCCGCTGGTGTTTACCGAAGGTAAGGGCATGTGGCTGACCGACCATGCCGGCAAACGCTATCTCGACTACCTGCAAGGCTGGGCAGTCAACTGCCTCGGCCACTCGCCGCAGTGCATCCAGGAAGCCCTTACCGCCCAGGCTAAAAAGGTGATCAATCCGTCACCGGCCTTCTACAATGCGCCGGCGATTGCGCTGGCGGCGATGTTGACGGAAAACTCGTGCTTCGACCGTGTGTTCTTTGCCAACACCGGCGCCGAAGCCAATGAAGGTGCCATCAAACTGGCGCGCAAATGGGGCAGGCTCAATCGCAACGGCGCACCGGCCGATCGGTTTGAAATCATTACCTTCGATCACAGCTTCCATGGCCGCACCTTGGCGACGATGTCGGCCAGCGGCAAGCCGGGCTGGGATACGATCTATGCGCCACAAGTGCCGGGCTTCAATAAGGCGACACTCAACGACATCGCCAGCGTCGAAAGCATGATCACGCCGACCACGGTGGCGGTGATGCTGGAGCCGGTACAGGGCGAAGGCGGTGTGATTCCGGCGACAACGGAATTCATGCAGGCACTGCGCGAACTTACTAGGAAACACAACTTGCTGCTGATTGTCGATGAAGTCCAATCCGGCATGGGCCGGACCGGCAAGTTGTTCGCCTACCAGTTGTCCGGCATCGAACCGGACATCATGACTCTGGCAAAAGGCATCGGCGGCGGCGTGCCACTGGCAGCGCTGCTGTGCCGCGAGGAAATTGCCTGTTTCGAACCCGGCGACCAGGGCGGCACGTACAACGGCAATCCGCTGATGACTGCGGTTGGTGTCGCCGTGCTCGATGCGCTGCTGGCGGAGGGCTTCCTGCAATCGGTTAAAAACAAGGGCGAATACCTGAAGACGGCGTTGCTGAAACTGTCCGAGCAGCACGGCTTGCAGGGCGAGCGTGGCGAAGGTCTGTTACGTGCCCTCAAGCTCGGCAAGAAAATCGGACCGCAACTGGTGGAGGCCGCACGTAATATCGAACCTGTCGGGCTGCTGCTCAATTCGCCACGTCCCGATCTGCTGCGTTTCATGCCGGCGCTGAATGTGACGACTGCCGAGATCGATCAAATGGTTGCCATGCTATCGGATTTGTTGACCGATATAACGGAATAGCGCGCGAAGCTTTTCGAGGAGCACCTATGATCCAGATATCGGATGACCCCGCCCGGCTCGACGTGGGCCTGATCCACCACTTTTTAAGTGAAGAATCAGCGTGGGCAGCCGGCATTTCCCTGGCGTTGGTTCGCAAGGCGATCAGTCGGTCGCTATGCTTCGGGATCTATGACGATGGCGCGCAGATCGGCTTTGCCCGAGTGGTCACGGACGGTGCGACGCATGCCTATCTGAGCGATGTGTTCGTGATTGCCGAACGACGCGGCGAAGGCCTGTCGCGTCGCTTGATGCAGGATGTGCTGGCCCATCCCGAACTGCAGG
>JACMQD010000476.1 GCA_014377155.1 Herminiimonas sp. | reverse complement strand
CGACGAGGCACAGAACCTGACGCCGAAGCAGATCAAGACGCTGGTCACGCGCGCCGGTCCGGGCACCAAGATCATTTGTCTGGGCAACATCGCACAGATCGATACGCCCTACCTCACCGAAGGATCGAGCGGCCTGACCTATGTGGTGGATCGCTTCAAGGGCTGGGCGCACAGCGGGCATGTGACGCTGGCGCGCGGCGAGCGGTCACGGCTGGCGGATCACGCGAGCGAGGTGTTGTAACGTAGTGCGCAAGGGGGTACCGTGCCGGCGCAGCTTTGGATTGCGCCGGTGACCAGCGTGAAAAAGCCCGGCTCAACATCAGTTCATGATGACCGGGCTTTTTTTATTGCATTCACGTGAGTCGGGCGGCTTCTGCCACCCGACTCACATGGATGCGAGACGCGTCAAGCCTTGCGGCGACGTGCTGCAACCAGACCGACGAGCCCGAGTCCCAGCAGCGCAATGCTTTCCGGTTCCGGCACGTTGGCAGGCGCAGGATCGCCGACGCGCACCAGGATGTCGACCTTGGACAGGGCGTTGCTGAATGTGGTGTCACCCAGAGCGTATGCCGCCAGTTCAAAACTGTAGAGGCCATCCTTCGTTGGGCTGATCGGACCACCTGGCGTACTGCGAAAAATACCATTCTGGGAGCCTTGGGATCCATTGGCGTGGATATCCTTAGGATCAGCAAACAAATTCGCATTCGCAAACGTGAAATGTATGCCGGCAGTCGGATCATTGTCGACGCCGAGGAGGAAGACATACTGGCTCAGCATCGTTTCGAAGGTATTGATGGAATACTCGTAATTCCATGCAAGGCGATTCGATTTGATTGGCGAGAAACCAAGCGCTGCCTGGTAGGTGCCGCTGGAACCGTTGATCGTCGCATCACCGTAGTTCTTTGCCCGCAACGCGAGCTCGATCCCGTTGGTGGTATCAATCGTGTAGTTGCCATTGACATTCCCGGTGCCGAAATAGACACCTGGCGCGGCGATATCGCCGTATGTCATTGCTGCCTGTGCGGTGGAGAGTGCGCCGAATGCCAGACTCAATGCGCCAACGACTTTTAAAACCTTCGCTAATTTGATCATTTTTTCCCCTGGATTAAACCGAATGATTTGTCCTGCCGGAGCGGTGCCGCCCGACGGGATTCCATCTGCCGCAAATCTCGACCATCTATCAGAATCACGCTAACGTCGGGACACCCCCTTGCCGCATCGGTGTCAGGTCTCGCTAGTGCGCCCGGTCATGTGAGGGTTGAAAGACGGTCGAACTCAAAGCACATGTGATGGTAATTAGAGCAATATTCAGGCCATAAAAAATTATTGATAAAAATCAAACACTTGAATATTTTTCGAAATAAAAATGTTGTTCAGTGTAAAAATTACCGACAGTAACTAAAAAAAGCGATGGGAAGTTTGCCCCGATCTGACCGGCGGCGTTTGGCGTATCACAGGCTCGCGTGGCATTCAGTTCACTGCGCCTGTCAAAACCCCGCTCGCGTCGTTGCACTGGCTTGCCGTACAGGCGTACTTTCTGCGTCAGCGCGCCTATCCATCCGGGTTGTGATGGGCCCATTCATTTCGACACCTGTCAGCGGCAGGCACACGGTGAACGTCGTACCGCTTCCAGGCGCGCTCTGCACGTCGATCCGCCCATTGTGATTCTTGACGATCTTATAAGAAATCGAGAGGCCGAGTCCGGTCCCAAATCCAACCGGCTTGGTCGTGTAGAACGGATCGAAAATGAACGGCAGGTGCTCCGGCAGGATGCCGCTACCTGTATCGGCGATTGCGATCCGCACCTCCTTCTCGTCGCAGCTCGTCGTGATGGTAATGGTGCCGTTTGACGTGATCGCCTGCGCGGCGTTGACCAGAAGATTCATCAGCACCTGGTTGACCTGCGATACCAGACAATTGACCAGCGGAAGATCACCGTATCGCCTGACCACGACTGCGGTCTTGCAGATGATGCTGGAGGCGATTTTCAGGGTGCTGTCGATGCCGGCATGCAGATCCGCGCGCTGCCAGTCGACTTCTCCGACATGCGAAAAATCTTGCAGTGCCCCGACGATGTCCTTTACCCGGTTCAATCCGTCCAGCGAGGATGTGATCAGGTCGGGCAAATCGGTTTTCAGATACGACAGGTCGGCGCGTGTTACCACGGCCTGAAATTTCGCCAGTGCCTGCGGACCCGGTTCACCGTGCGTGATCAACGCCTCGCAGCGATCGATCACGTCGAACAGCGTCATGGAATATTTTGCCAGCGTGTTCATGTTCGATCGCACGAATCCCACCGGATTGTTGATCTCATGGGCGACACCGGCGGCGAGCTGCCCGATGGACGCCATTTTTTCTGCCTGCAGCAGTTGCGCCTGCGCTTCCTGCACTTCGGAGATCTTGCGCCGGAGTTCGAGCTGCGACATGACCTGGCGTGCAAGCGCGGCGAGCGATGCTTTTTGCGGCGCGCTCAGAATCCGCGGCATGCGGTCGATCACGCAAAGCGTACCCAGCACCAGGCCGGATCCGGTTTTCAGCGGTGCGCCGGCATAGAAGCCGATGTGCAAGCCGTCCGTGACCAGCGGGTTGTCGAAGAAACGCGGGTCCTGACTGGTATCGGGCACCACCATGAGGTCGTCAGGCAGGTGCAATGCATGCGCGCAGAACGCGACATCGCGCTCGGTCTGCACCACATCAAGCCCGACTTTCGCCTTGAACCACTGCCGGTCCTGATCGACCAGGCTGACCAGTGCGATCGGCGTTTCGCAAATCAGCGACGCCAACTGCACGATGTCCTGATATTCAGGCTCTGGCAGAGAATCGAGAATCGTGCAGGAATACAGTGCATCCAGACGGGCCGCCTCGTTTTCGGGCAGGGCAGCCTTCATTGCGCCCCGGCTGACTCGGCCGACGCGCTGCCAGCTTGCGACGTGATTGTCTGCAGCTGGCGAGTGACGAGCGCCAGGTCCGTGTTTCTGAGCTGAAGCTCTTGGCTCAACCGGGTATTTTCATCGGCCATGCGCTTGAGCTCAAATGCATCCCTGATACTGCCGATCAACTGCTCGTCATCCCACGGCTTGGTCATGAATTTGTAGACCGCACCCTCGTTGACCGCGTCGGTCACCGACTGCAGATCAGCGTAACCGGAAAGCACCATGCGCACGACGTCGGGATAACGCTCCTTGACCAGGCACAGGAATTCCACCCCGCTCATGGCTGGCATGCGTTGATCGGACAAGACGACGTCAACATGTTGCTCCGCCAGGATCTGCAGGCCCCTGCTCGCCGGACGTCGCAGTCACGATGTCATACGCGAGCGGACGCAGAAGGCGTTTCAAGGACGACAGGATGTCGCTTTCATCATCGACCAGAAGCAGGGTCCGGACGGGATTGCGCAACTCCTCCATCGCGCGCTCGAACTGGATCGTGGCCAGCGGCTTCCTGGCAATCAGCAGTCGCGCAATCTCGACGGCCGGAAGCGGCTTACTGTAGAAATATCCCTGAATCTCGTCGCATCGGTGGCGTCGCAGATAAGCCAGTTGGGCTGCCGTCTCCACGCCTTCGGCCACGACCTGAAGCCGCAGACTGTGCGCCAT
>JACMQD010000475.1 GCA_014377155.1 Herminiimonas sp. | reverse complement strand
TCACGATGGCATCGAGCGCAATGTCGTGCGCGGCACCCTCGAATTCGGCTTCGGCATTGGCGTAGGCGACGCCAATGGTGGCAGGGCGCGGCAAGGCCGCCAGCGTGCGGTCATAAAAACCGCCGCCATAGCCCAGCCTGTATCGCGCGCGATTAAAACCGACACACGGGATCAGCAACGCGTCCGGAACGATCGAAAAATCCTGCGCCGCCGGTATCGATATGCCGTAGCCATCGTTGACCATGGCGTCGCCCGGCGTCCAGGCGGCGAACCGTAGTGGCTGCTCCCGACCCACTACCACCGGCAACGCCAGCGCAATCCCGGCGGTAGTCAATTCGGCATACAACAAATGCAAGTCCGGCTCGCCGCGAATCGGCCAGTACACCCCGAGCGTGGCGCAAGGCCGGGCCTTGCACCAGTCCCCGATCCGCGCGCTGATTGCTTTATCCCAACTTGCGCGCAACGACGGCATCACCGCCCGGCGCGTCTGCAGCAAAATGCGGCGTAATTCATCCTTGTCCGGCATTATTTTATCTATTGAACGCAAAGATCCACATGCTATCCTAAGTGCCCGTAGAGCATACATCGCGATGTTGCGCCTGTTCGCATTGCGCGTGCCGCACACTCAATCAGGCGTACCGCAGTGCCGATATTTTCGCGCCGGTACACCGTTCATGCCAGTCAGAAGGACCGTAAAGTGATGTTTCAGAATAAATGGATTGCCGGCATGGTGCTGGCCACCGCCTCAGTGATTTCCCTACTGCCTGCCGCGCATGCGCAAAAGCGCCCGGCCGCCAGTTACGCCAGCGACGATGACGCCTTTCTCGCACTGCGCGACGCCGCGCGCCGGGATGATGCGCGCAGTGCCGAAGAGCTGGCCGCGCGCCTGGCCACTTATGCGATCCCGTCGTATATCGACTACTACCGGCTCAAGCCACGTCTGCGCGATGCCTCGGCGAGCGAAATCCGCGCTTTCCTGGCACGCTACGAGGGTTCGGCGATCGGCGACCGCTTGCGCAATGACTGGCTGCTTAATCTCGCCCGCGCGCGCGACTGGACGACTTTCGATGAGCAGTATCCGCTATTTGCCCTCAACGACGACTTGCAGCTGAAATGTTTTGCGCTGATGTCGCGTGCGATCAAGGGCCAGCCAGCCGCCGAGGAGGCGCGGGCCTTGCTCATCAATCCCAAGGACTATGGCGAAGGCTGCACGGCACTGATTTCGACGCTGGTGCAGACCAATCAGTTCACCCCCAACGACGTGTGGGCACAGATCCGGCTGGCCGCCGAAGTCAACGCACCCAATTTGGCACGCCGGCTGGCGCCGCTGGTCGATGCTTCCGAAAGCGCGATTGCCATCGCTTTCGACCGCCCGGCAGCGATCCTTGCCAAGGGTGCCGGTTCGGGCCGCATGTCGCATGAAATTTTTGTGCTGGCGCTAGGCCGGGCCGCCAAGACCAGTCCGGAATTCGCCATCAGCGCTCTGACTAACGCAGTAGACCAGTTGCCCGCCGCCGAACAGGCACAAGGCTGGGCGCAAATTGCCCTGCCGCTGTCGCTCAAGCTGGCACCTGAAGCCGTGGTCTACTGGCGCCGCACCATCGGCGCGCCGCTGACCACCGAAGCCTACCAGTGGAAAGCGCGCATGGCCATGCGCGCCAATGACTGGAAACTGGTCAAGGCAACGGTCGACTCGATGCCGTCGGCGTTGCGCGTCGATCCGACATGGATCTATTGGGTCGGCCGCGCGCTCAAGGCCGAACGACGGCAAGAAGATGCACAACTGCAGTTCCAGTCGATTGCCACCCAGACCAATTTTTACGGTCAGCTGGCGCTGGAAGAACTGGGCCAGAAAATCACGATTCCGCAGCGCGCCTTGCCCATCACGGCGGAAGAGCTGGCACCGATGGCCGCTAACGCCGGCTTCCAGCGCGCCTTCAAATTTTTCGACATGGGACTGCGCTTCGAAGGGTACCGCGAATGGAACTGGGAATTGCGCCGCATGAACGAACGCCAGCATCTGGCGGCGGCGGAGTTCGCGCGCCAGAGCAACGTGCTTGACCGCATGGTCAATACCTCCGATCGCACCCGAGCCGAGGTCGATTTCACACAGCGCTTTCCTTCACCATTCCGCGACGCGATGCTGCCGGCCACGCAAGCGCTCAATCTCGATATGGCGTGGGTCTATGGCCTGATTCGGCAAGAGTCGCGTTTCATCATGAATGCACGTTCGCACGTCGGCGCATCCGGCCTGATGCAGCTGATGCCGGCGACGGCGGCCTTCGTGGCGCGCAAGATCGGCATGACCGGTTTCACCCCCAGCCAGGTCAACGACGTCAATACCAACATCGTGCTCGGCACGAACTATCTCAACATGGTGCTGAACGACCTCGAAGGTTCGCAGGCGCTGGCCTCGGCCGCCTACAACGCCGGTCCGGGACGGCCGCGCGCGTGGCGCTCGACCCTGACGCGCTCGGTGGAAGGCGCGATCTTCGCGGAGTCGATTCCGTTCGCCGAAACCCGCGGCTACGTCAAGAACGTGCTGTCGAATGCCACCTACTATGCTGCCCTGTTCGAAGGCAAGCCGCAGTCGCTGAAGGCGCGGCTCGGCACAGTCGCGCCCAAGGGTTTTATCGCCTCCGAGTTACCGTAACCCCGACGAGCCTGACTCCGATTATTCTGACCTGCCACCCTGGACATTGATGACCCTACTTCCTTCATCCGAAACGTCGTTCCGCAACATCCTCGTCATCGGCGGCTCCGGCTTCGTCGGCGGCCACCTTATCGCGCAATTGGCGGCAAGCGGGCGACGCGTGGTCGTGCCGACTCGCCGCTTGCAGCGCGCACGGCATTTGCTGGTGCTACCCACCGTACGGGTGGTAGAGGCCGACGTGCATGATGAAAAAACCCTGGACCGGCTTTTGCAGGGGATCGATGCCGTGATCAACCTGGTCGGCGTGCTGCATTCGAAACCGGGTACGCCGTATGGCCCGGCGTTTGCGCGTGCGCATGTCGAGCTGCCACGCAAGATCATCGCCGCCTGCGCCGCGCGCGGGGTGTCGCGCTATCTGCACATGAGTTCGCTAGGTGCTGCGGCCGACGCGCCTTCGATGTACCAGCGCTCGAAGGCGGCTGGTGAAGCGGCGGCGCATGCCCATCCTGAAATTGCAACCACGATCTTTCGGCCTTCGGTGGTCTTCGGCGCCGACGATAAATTTCTCAACATGTTTGCGTCCCTGCAAAAATTCTTGCCATTGATGCTGCTCGGCGGCGCCGAGGCGAAACTGCAGCCGGTGTTTGTCGGCGACGTCGCGCAGGCGTTCGTCAATGCGCTCGACAATGGCGCCACGTTCGGCAAGACCCTCGAGTTGGCCGGCCCCACCGTGTACACGCTGCGCCAACTTGTCATGCTGGCCGGTGCCTATTCGGGACATGTTCGCCCGGTGCTGGGCCTGCCTTTGCCGCTGGCGCGGTTGCAGGCATTCATCTTCGAACACTTGCCAGGCGAGCCGCTGCTCAGCCGCGACAATCTTGATTCGCTCAAGACCGCCAATGTCGCATCGCACCCGTTTCCGCCGGAACTCGGCATCGTACCGCAGCCGCTGGAATCAATCGCACCGCATTACCTGCGCTAGCGGCGCAAAATATTTTCACTCTCAAGAGCCCATCATGCAAACCACAGAACTCGATCCCACGCTTTCCCAGGCTCTCGATGACGCCGAAAAAAACGGCCTCAAGCTCGTCATCGGCAACAAGAATTATTCGTCCTGGTCGATGCGGCCTTGGGTGGCAATGACCGCGTTTAACATTCCGTTCCAGGAAGTGCGCATCGTGCTCGACCAGGCCGATACCTCGACCCGCATCGCCCAATATTCCGCTGCCGAACGCGTGCCGGTACTGATCGCCGGTGAAACTTCGGTATGGGATTCGCTGGCCATTTGTGAATATCTTGCCGAGCAGTTCCCTGAAAAAAATCTGTGGCCGCAGGATGTCGCCGCGCGCGCGATGGCGCGCTCGATCTGTGCCGAAATGCATTCCGGCTTTACCGGCATGCGCTCGGCCATGTGGATGAATATCCGCGCCAGTTTTCCGGGCAAGGGCCACACCCCGGCGGCCCAGGCTGATATCGGACGTATTTGCGAAATCTGGGAAAACTGCCTGACCGCGGCGGGCGCACACGGATTTCTGTTCGGCGACTTTTCGATTGCCGATGCGTTCTATGCACCCGTGGTCATGCGTTTTCGCACCTATGGCGTGTCGCTGGCGCCCGCCTTGCAAGGCTATGCCGATCGTGTCGCCGCTTATCCTGCCGTGGCGCAATGGATCGAAGGGGCATTGGCTGAAAAAGAACGCAGCCAGAAATACGACGTCCATCCCGATTGAGACGGTTCTCTGCATGAAGACCTATATCGTTGGCGGCGCGGTGCGCGACCGGCTTCTGGGTTTGCCGGTGCAGGACCATGATCATGTGGTCGTCGGCGCCACGCCGCAACAGATGCTCGACCTGGGTTTCACGCCGGTAGGCAAGGATTTCCCGGTGTTCCTGCATCCGCGCACGCACGAAGAACACGCGCTGGCACGCACCGAGCGCAAGACCGCACCCGGCTACAAAGGTTTCGTTTTCCACACCGCTGCAGAAGTCTCGCTGGAAGACGACCTGGTGCGGCGCGACCTGACCGTCAATGCGATGGCGCAAGACGAAGACGGCACCATCGTCGATCCGTTCGGCGGTCGCCGCGATCTCGATGCCCGCGTGTTTCGCCATGTCTCCGAAGCCTTCGCCGAAGATCCGGTGCGGATCTTGCGGGTGGCACGATTCGCGGCGCGCTTTACCGATTTTTCGGTGGCACCCGAAACCAATGCGCTGATGCGCAAGATGGTCGACGCCGGCGAGGTCGATGCGCTGGTGCCCGAGCGGGTCTGGCAGGAAATCGCGCGCGGCCTGATGGAAGCGCAGCCGTCGCGCATGTTTGCGGTACTGCGCGACTGCGGCGCGCTGGCGCGGCTGATGCCGGAACTGGATGTGTTGTGGGGCGTGCCGCAGCCCGCGCTGCATCACCCCGAGATCGATACCGGCGTACACGTAATGATGGTGATCGACCACGCCGCGCATCACGGTTATGGCTTGCCGATTCGCGTCGCGGCGCTGTTGCATGATCTAGGCAAAGGCATCACGCCACCCGACCAGTGGCCGCGCCATCACGGTCACGAAGCGCACAGTACGAGACTGGCCGACCATGTGTGCAAGCGCCTGAAAATTCCCAATGACTGCCGTGATCTCGCGTTGATGACTGCGCGCGAACATGGCAATGTCGGCCGTGCACAGGAGCTGCGCGCCGCCACGATCGTGACATTGTTCGAACGCTGCGATGCGTTTCGCAAGCCGCAGCGCTTCGTTGACATGCTGCGCGCGTCGGAATGCGACAGTCGCGGGCGTACCGGCTTTGAAGATCGCCCGTTTCCGCAGGCCGAATATTTGACCGGTGCGCTGGCGGCGGCCCAATCCGTCGACGGTGGCAGAATCGCGGCGCAGGCGGTGCAGCGCTATCCGGACCAGCCACAACGTATCCCGGAAGCGATCCACGCGGCGCGCGTGGCTGCCGTCGCGCAGGCGATCGAAAAGTCTTAGCGCACGAAACGCCCATCCTTGCCGATCAGTGTCAGCTCGACGTATTCGCTGCCGCTGTGATCGTCGCCGGCATACGTGATCAGCACGCCGCCCAGGTCCACCCGCTGCATCGATTCCAGTCCGCGGATGAAACTCTCGCGTGACAGGTTGCGACCGGCGCGCCGCAGTCCTTCCACCAATACCTTGGCATTGACAAAGCCTTCCATCGCGG
>JACMQD010000474.1 GCA_014377155.1 Herminiimonas sp. | reverse complement strand
CTACGAAAACTGGACACCTGGATTCGTAGATTACTTCTTCGTGTCCTTTACTAATGCAACAGCGTTCTCGCCGACCGACACGCTTCCCCTGACTGCCCGTATTAAATTGTTGTTTGTTGTCGAGGCCATCGCGTCGCTCCTCACGGTGGGTCTGGTCGCCGCGCGTGCGGTCAACGTCCTCAGCTAATCAGGCAGGACGTCCAGCCCGAAATTCCCCCAGTGTGTTGACGATCGCTTCGGTTTGACCCACCATTTTCACCGTCGACTTACCCGCTGGAGCAGCGCTTTCGGCGATAACACTTCTGTATCTCTTGGCCGGGATGCTGGGTCAATCACATACGATAATTTTCGAGCAAATTGGCTCAATTCCGCGCGACCGGTAACATTGCAATGGAAATGAAAGTACGCATGTGCTTCATCGGAATCAGGCCTAATATCCAAGCTGAAGTTCGTCACCTCAGCAGGCAAGCACAGGCCAAGGGCCATTCACAGTCGGACCGATTTCTCCAACTGCATGACGAGAAGGTTGCCGCAGCCATCCTGGCGCCCGCCGCTCTAGTCATGCAATCGAGCAACCCCTGAATAGTGCGATGCGGTTCACCTGACATTCCGTCAGGCTGCTTGGCCCAAAATATTTCTTTAAATTAACAAGTTAGGTAACTTCCGTTAGGGCAATTGAATCGCCGGGTTTGTATCGAAATATTTCAAAAACTTGATTTCAAATTAATTCATTTCGGATAGGATCTTGTTTCCAATGTTTCAACATTGGTCGATCGTACGGCCGTCGACATAGGCCGCAAGTCTTGAAGGAAATGACGATGACCACATCCGAAATTCGCAGGCTTTTGTTGGCAGGTTGTCTCTGCCTTGGTACGGCTGCTGCGTATGGCGCAGCTCCGGTGACCTTGCAAATCACCAAGGGCGAGACCGCCACATTGTCCACCGCGCCGGCCGGCGCCGACGATGGCGTCCAAAGTACCGAGCTCGACAGCATCGTCGATGGCGACGGTACAGATACCCGCGGCGGCAACACCAGCGGCAGCACCATCGGCGGTGGTAAGGTCGTTAACCGCGGCATCGCCAAGACCCGTGGCGCCGGGCGTCCGGCGACCAGTTCCGCCAAATCAAAATCGCAGCCCGAGGTCATGGCCGGCTTTGATGGCCTGAATCTGCGTCAGCAGCGCCTGGCAAATGGCGGCAACCAGTTCACGGTCGAACCGCCCGACCAAGCGCTGTGCGCGGGTAACGGTTACGTGCTGGAGTCTGTCAACGATGTGCTGCGGGTGTTCGACGCGGTCGGCAATCCGCTGACCGGCGTGATCGACCTGAACACGTTCTATCAATACAAGCCGGCAATCAATCGCGCGACAGGTGCTTACGGGCCCTCGATTACCGACCCGGTCTGCCTGTTCGATCAGGATACGCAACGCTGGTTTCATGTCGTCCTGACGCTCGATCGCAAGGGCACGACATCGGCTCTGTCGGGCACCAATCACCTCGACATCGCCGTTAGCAGTACTGCGAGTCCGCTCGATCCGTGGACGATCTACCGCCTGCCGGTGCAGAACAACGGCACCAACGGCACGCCGGATCACCAGTGTGCCGGCGGCTTCTGCCTGGGCGACTATCCACACATCGGCGCCGACGGTAATGCGATCTACCTGACGACGAACGAGTTCGCGCTCTTCGGCAGTGGCTTCTATGGCGCGCAGATCTACACGCTCTCGAAAAGAGCCCTGGTCAATGCGTCGACCACCGTGCCTGCAGTGCTGATCAACACCGGCGACCCGTCGATTCCCTATCCTGGCTTCACGGTCTGGCCGGCACAGGCATTGAGCAGTTCTGCCGCGGGCGGTAACAAGACGGAATTCCTGCTCAGTTCGCTGGCTGTGTTTTCCAACGACGGCACCTCGAACCAGATCCTGCTCTGGACCATCGACAACAGCGCCAGCATCGACGCCTCTGTGCCGAACCTTAAGCTGTCGATCAAGCCGATCACCACCTCGCCCTACAGCGTGCCGCCGCTAGCAACGCAGAAAGCCGGCAGCACGCCGCTGCGTGATTGCATCGCCAACCTCTACAACGACGGCTGCAACAAATTGCTGGGCGTGCCCGCGACCGCGAACCCGATCTCCCCGATCGACAGCAGCGACTCGCGCATGCAGCAGGTGTTCTTTGCCAACGGCAAGCTGTGGGGTGCACTCGGAACGGGCGTCACCATCTCCGGTGATCCGGTCACCCGAGCCGGCATCGCGTATTTCGTGATCAACCCGAACTCAGGCAAGCTGGAAAACGAGGGAACGGTGGCATTGGCGGGCAACAACGTGATCTATCCGTCGATTGCCGTGACTAACAGCGGCCGTGGCGTGCTTGGCTTCAGCCTGGTTGGCGACGATTACTTCCCGAGCGCTGGCTACGCCTCGCTCGACGCCAAGGCAGGTGCCGGTCCAATCAAGGTCGCAAAGGAAGGTCTGGGTCCGCAGGATGGTTTTTCGGGCTACCGGCCATTCAGCGGTCGTCCGCGCTGGGGTGACTACGGCGCGGCCGCCACCGACGGTACCTCGATCTGGATCGCTAACGAGTACACTGCCCAGACCTGCACGTATGGCCAGTACAAGGCAGCACCGTTCGGCAGTTGCGGCGGCACCCGTACCTCGCTGGCCAACTGGGGTACCCGCATTACCCGCTTCATGCCCTGAACCACTGGCCTGAATAGATAAGAAGCCCGGCACTTGCCGGGCTTCTTTCATGGTGCGCCCTGCCGGGCGCACCGCAAAATAAAAGCCCCGATCGGGGCTTTATTGTTTGTCTTACAAACTACCGTTTAATTTACAAAATTCGCCTGATGCACTATGAACAGTGCGACACCAAGAACCGCAGAGGTAACCCTTGCGGCTCCCGTGTTCTGATTACTTCGGCATCAGAACCGTGTCGATCACATTGATGACCCCGTTCGATTGGTACACGTCATACGTGCTGATGTTGGCAGTATTGCCGCTTTCGTCCATGACGACGATGTTATGCATGCCGTTCATGGCGAACATCAGCTTGCCACCGCTAGCCGTTGTCAATTCGGCTTTGCCGTTATGCGACTTGATTTCACTCGACAGCTTCATGAAATCATATTTTCCCGGCACCACGTGATACGTCAGAATTTTGGTTAGGGTTGCTTTGCTTTCAGGCTTGACCAGGGTGTCGACGGTGCCAGCTGGCAGCTTCGCGAACGCAGCATTGGTCGGCGCGAAGACAGTAAAAGGACCTTTGCCCTTAAGGGTGTCGACGAGACCCGCAGCTTTGACAGCGGCCACGAGCGTCGTGTGATCCGCGGAATTGACAGCGTTGTCAACGATGTCCTTCGATGGCAACATGCTTTGGCCGCCAACCATGACGTTGGTCTCGGCGTAGGCGAAAGAGGTAGCGGCGACCGATAAAGACAGCAGGACAGCTTGAGTGATTTTGCGCATGGTATTCCTCGTATAAAAGTAATCGTGGGCTCACGCCATAGCAGCGCGAGCAAGTGGTGATGAGACGTAATCCACGAAATTCATACGGTCGCTGCAGCCCCCTGTGTCAGGGTAGTTGTCGTGTCACCTGATTAATCATCATCACAGAGGGGGCGGAGCAAAGACAGGCAGTGAAGCATTACTCAGCAGAACGCAAGGAATCGATCCTACGGCAGATGATGGCGCCGACGAACAAGCTGGTATCGGTGTTGGCGCGGGAACATGGCATCTCGGAACAGACTCTTTATACTTGGCGACAAACGTTAAAAGCCCAGGGGGCCATTGCCAGTAGATGGATCTGCATCGACCTCAGCACCAACGGCGCTGGTGAAACAAAACTGGGAATTCCCGACAACAGAGGCTAATGCAGCATCCTTCAATACGTTCCAGGCGCGTCTGACGGAAACCGTAGACTATGGAGCTGAGCATGTTCGGCAAAATCTAGTTGCCCGCACCAATGCGCTCGTCACCGCCATGCGTGAATCGGCGTCGCTACGCAGTGAATGCTTTGTAATTGCCCATGAGGCAATCACGTCTTGCGCAGACCGGATCGCACTCGGCCTGAACGACATGGAACTGGCCAAAATCAGTCACGATGCACAGGCCGGAAAATATACGGTGGAAGAGTTGCTTGACCTCGGAGAAGGCTTTTTCAAACTAGAGGTCCTCAACAAGATCGCAAGCGCCGAAATCACGCGGCAGCAGCATCAGGGTGAGCCTATGGACGAAGTCGAAATACGGCTTGCCTACCAGGTTGCGCTGCGCGATCGCCTGAACCTGCCGGGTGTTGCACAGTCCATGCGCTACCGCAGATCTGCCCATGTCTCGGCCGCCGCGATCGACAAGGCAGAGCAAGAAGTACGAGAAAAACTGGAAGGGAGTGCCTCCGTTCAATTTCTGGCGCAATGGGCGCCGTGGTGTCAGGCAATGGAACGCAAGTACCCAGAATCCTATGCCCGGGTAAGACTTGTGCATCAAGAATCGCGAGAAGCAATATCGATCCAGCCCGTGCGGATGTCGGAGGGTGAATGGATGGCATCACTTGACGCTCAAAAAGCGGAAGAAGCGGCCAGTATTCAAAAGCTAAATAAGCAAATGACCCGTCAATTCCTGGAAGAACAAATAGAAGCCAGAGAGCATTTGTAAGTCTGCTTTATGCAACCGGCCGCCATTGCTTTTTTTGGCCTTTCCTCATGCGCGAGGTGGAGTAATTTACAGCAATAAATATAACAAACGGAGGTTTGTAAGAGAGCCGAGAAGGCCGAGAATCAGGGGCTTTATTTTGCGGAAATACGTTATTGAAATCGTCGAACAACCACTGCGTCTGACGTGATTGCAAATCAAAAGAGCCCACTATGCACGCGTGATGACTGATAACGCGTTTCTTGTCCGGCCTGAAAACGGTTCACTCGCTAAAAACATTTAGCGGGTCGGCGTGCTTGACGTCCTGTTTCCTGAACCTCGACCGCAACCTCGGGGTGTTTAGGCAAGTTCTCTTGCCCGGTAGCGCATGTGCCATCACTTGCTTGCCATCGTGATTTGTGCTGCAAGTCCGAACAAAACCGAAGCCATCACCCATCGCTGAGCAAGGATCCACGAAGGACGTTTGGAAAGCAGTGCTGCGGCTGATCCAGCCGTCATGGCGATCAGTGCGTTAATAGTCAAACTAATGCTGATCTGCGCGGTGCCGAGAATAAGTGACTGCGCCAGTACATGCCCTCGTTCAGGACTGATGAACTGGGGAAGCATTGAAAGATACATGAAAGCAATTTTTGGATTGAACAAGTTTGTTACAAAGCCCATCGTAAAAAGCTTACTGGGCGAATCCACAGGCAGATCTCGGATCTGGAACGCGCTTCGGCGTTGGTGCACTTCAAAATTGAAGGCAACGGTCCCCCAACCCCTGCCCGATTATGCGGCCACTTTTTGACTGCGAACGGAGTTTGGGCGTCCAGCGGCCAGCATGCGGTTCAACACAGCGACCCCGATGGCAGCTTCGGTTTGCTGCGCCGCAAACCCTCGTGAACGCAGCCGAGGACCAATCAAGGATTTGTAGCGGCCCATGGTTGTCTCGACCAAGGCGCGTTGTCCATAGCCAGTGGCGGTTTGCCAGGCCAACCGGCCTTCTGTGTTGATCTTCTCAAGATGACGATCACGCTGATTGGGCGCACACAACGCTGTACCGGGAACAGCGGTTTTGCGTGGCGGAATTACCACCTCGATATCGGCGCCATGGTCCGCAATCGTCTCTTAGGTGGGCGCGGCATCGTAGGCACCATCGGGGACGACTTTTTCTATTTTTTCTTCTATCTGCGCCAGCAGTGGCCCCACCTGCGACGCGTCGTCCGTATGCTGATCAGTGAGCATTTGGCCGATGATCATGCCACTGTCGGCATCGACTGCCAGATGCAGCTTGCGCCACGTCCGGCGCGACTTCGCACCATGTTTTGCTTCCAGCCATTGGCCTGCACCGAAGACCTCCAGACCCGTACTGTCGATCAACACCTGCAACGGACCCTTTGGGGCCGACGTTGATTTCATGATCGGCAATCCCACCGCCCGGCGACTGACCGTGGTGTGATCCGGTGAAGAGATCGTCAGATTCATCAACGTCAGCACCGAAGCCAACAAGCCTTCCGTTTGTCGCAGCGCCATCTTGAAGACGGCACGCAGCATCAAGCACGTCTAAATGGCGATGCCCTGATAGCGTGCCTACCCACGCGGCCCAACGCTTTGCCACTGGGCCAGTGCAGCATCTTCAATCCACAAAGTCAGACTGCCACGCCGCCGCAGTCCCGCTTCATATTCCGGCCAGTTCTGAACCTTGAACTTCATCTTCGGAATGTGATGACGGCGGTCGGTGTTGTGCTTGTTCGGCATCAGAAGAGTTCAGAAAAAATCGATCAGCATCGTATCATCAACCGTTTCTCGGGCTCGAAGTGCACCAACGCCTCGCTAGATACGACCATGGGGTACATCACCAGTGCGGCGCAACGACGCCTCAAAGCGTCGCGCCGGGTCTTCGGGTAATAAGAGGCGAGGGCGAATATCGCCGAATGGGCTTTTCAAGAAATTGGTAAGGATCGACTTTGGCCCGTGGCTGGAAAGCCGAATATGAGCAACCAGAACCCTCGTGCTATTGACGTCGGACGTTCGACCATTGCAAGCTGGTCCTGAGGTTTCACTTCGCCGTGAATTTCGACGATATCGAGCTTGGTGCCGACCGACTTGGCGGCGGTTATGCCGGCACCGGTCGTCATGACCACGTCGATGCCTGTCGCCCTCAGTTCAGCCAGACTTACAACTCCAGATAACGTACGCGGCACTGGTGACATTTCCCCGTCGGACTCCGACGCCGTAGCGGCGTTTCCGGTGATCCGCTTAATTAGATTGCCTATCCACATAAATTTGTCCCTGTTTGCGATTGTTGCACGCAAAGTATCACGACCGATGCGGAAGTACCTCCAAATTCATTCTCAAACACGCGTGACCGTTCGCCCTGCCAGCCCGCCAGAATTGGCTCGCCTTTCATTGAGGCCAGGAAGTAACTGGTAACTGAACGTAACCGATCATCCGCCGGCGTGCGCAGCCCGGCAAGATCATGCGAGTTGGACCGCAAGGGGCTGGCGGCAAACATCTGCCTCCAGATGCGCGGTGTGAGCTGATGCATCAATGACGCCGGATGCTGGCCGACGCGCTGCATGACATCAATCCCTACTATTACTTTGTCGATGTTTTGCGGGTGGTACAGCATCCGGCAACGTGCGTGCATGAATTGACGCCGCGGCTGTGGAAAGATCGCTTCGCTGCGAACCCGCTGCGGTCAGATTGCACCAATTGGCACGCTGATACAATTACGCCATCTAAACACCGATTGCGATCAAGCATTCATTTTCTCCAACTCGGCACCATGACCACTTCCCAGCGCATATCGCCCCATCCGTTCAATCGATTTAGCCGAAACCTCTTAATCAGCATGCTTACTCTGCTCACGTTGTCGACTGCGAACGCCGATCCATACAAGGAAAAAGCAGGTGCCAAAGACCACCCACTAGTCGGCCGGTTCCAGGGCTCGATCCTGCATAACTACGGCTTATACAGTTTTGAACGTGTCAACGTTCCGCTATCCGCGACGACGAGTGAACCAGTAGAAGGCAAGGTCTTTAACTATCTCTACATTACGCCGAAGGACAAAAGCTCACTTGAAGTCTTCCGCAACTATAAGCAGTCACTGGAGAAAAACAGATTCAAAATCCTGTTCGCTTGCGAGGACGCACCGCGCTGCGCCGAGCAAGGCCTGATCAAAAATGCTCAGGAGTGGACATCGAAGCCCGCAACGTTTTCGGGCGGTTACGATTCCATGAGCAGATTCGATAACAATGGCAACTATCCACCACGTTTCCTGGCGGCTCGCCTGGCACGCCCCGAAGGTGATGTGACAGCGTTGCTCACTGTGCTTGACCCTTCAAGCACGCAGGCGAATAAAGGTGCCGGCGGACCCTACTTCTTGCAAATAATTGAAGCCGGGCCGATGGAAATCGGGAGCGTCAAGGTGAACGCGGACGCACTCGGAAAAGGCCTTGCCGCCGAAGGAAAGATCGCGCTCTACGGAATTCTTTTCGACACCGGCAAAGCCGAAATCAAGGCAGAATCAAAGGCGCAGCTTGATGAAATGGCCAAATTACTCGACCAACAGAAAAACTTGAAAGTCCATATCGTTGGTCATACCGATAACCAGGGAAATCTCGAAAGTAACAGAGCGCTATCTCAAAAGCGGGCCGAAGCGATTACGGCAGTGCTTATCAAAAGCTATAAGATCGACGCCAAGCGATTGCAATCGAGTGGTGCCGCGAGTCTGTCACCGGTCGCGTCGAATGCGACTGAAACGGGACGTGCGAAGAACCGGCGTGTCGAATTGGTTGAGCAGTGAGTGGTACCGGCACTGTCAGGTTAACTTTTTGAAGAACAGCACCGAAAAATTCAGACGAGAATTTTCATGCATTTGCTCGACCTATCATTGAAAAACAAAGTTGAAGGCGGTAACATCGGACCATTGTGCAAATGATCGCGCATGATTTCACGGTAGTTCTTTGCCGACAGCCGCCAAAGCTCGACAAGAATCGCTGGGCCTGTCCAGCGGACTTGAAACTACGCATGCGCCGCTCACGTATGCTCTGCATACCTCCCTCTTTCCAGCAATCTGCTGGCCGATCTTCGTCCAGTCGGGGGTGTACGCACATAGCTGCGGTTACCGCCACATGGCGACATCAAAGACCAAACCTCGTCGGAAGCCAATCAATTCTACGCACTGGCATTCTGATCGCCGCAGACCTTTCAGACATATCGGGCCTCATTGCGCTATCGCGACAAAACCCCCACAGCTACCTGACGTATTCCACCCATTTACTGTTCAGTTGACGACTCGAACTTGCGTGTTCGGATACAAATAGCGAATCGTATGGTAGGCTAAAAGGGAATTTAATTTTGCTGCTATGAGAAAAAATCGACCCTCGCGCATCGCTGGTGCAGTCCTGGCCATCTTCAGCATGCTGTTTATGCAGCTGGTGCTTGCGGGGTACGTGTGTCCACAGTCGAAGGGAAGCACGGCTGTTTCTGGGAAGCCGGCGATTTCGGCTTCGATGGTCGATATGCCAGGGTGCGTGCAAATTGATTCCGGCCAGCCAAACCTTTGCCATGCCAGCGCGCATACCTTGGACCAGTCACTGGACACGCATCAAATACCGGCAGTGCAGGCGTTTGTGCCAGCGACCATTTCACTAGTTCTGGTACCCACCACGGTGCCGATCGCATCCAATCTTCGGAAACTCAACACCGTCAGCCAGTCAGGCGCACCCCCCCCTCCGCTCGCAATTCGTCACTGCTGTTTCCGCATTTAATATTCCAGATTGCTCGGTTTGCCATGGCTGCGCCGCGCGCAACCGGTAATGACTATCGCTTTCTGGAGAATGTATGTATTTCGCTTGCACGGCGCGCCCCTCGGGCCGTCAAATCTGCCGGGCCATGTGGTCCCGCATCCACCTCATCGGTCTTATCTTATTGCCGCTTTCATGGGCCAGTGCGGCAGAAGCGCCGCTGACGCTTGCTGAAGCACAGCGCCGCGCCATTGCGCATTCGCGCCAGCTTCCGGCCAAGGATTTTGCAGCTAGAGCGTCGCGCGAAGCCGCCGTTGCTGCGGGCCAGCTGCCCGATCCCATAGTT
>JACMQD010000473.1 GCA_014377155.1 Herminiimonas sp. | reverse complement strand
GCTGCTGCGCGTCCTGCCGTACGACTTCGATGTCTAACACATGCCGGTACCATTGAAGCTGAGCCAGGATCAAACTCTTCAGTTTAATACCTGTTTTTGTGGCATCTCTGCCTAGCATTCCTGCTATCGCTCACTCAAAAGTCTGACAGGCCAATTCAACATTTCTGCCAAACTGTCCTTCAATTTACTTCTTTGTGAACACTTAATATTTAAAGCATCCGGCAAACCTTGCAGCTCACCGGTGTACTTTCATCAAGCGCCCACACTTATCGGCTGTTAATTGTTAAAGAACTTGTCCTGCTTAATCTGCCCCGCTTCGCTACTCAAGACTCTCCTCGGAGAGCCTCTTTCACCGTACCGCCGAATCGTTTTGTTCGGCTGCAGCGAGTAATCTTTGCGCCTGTCGCTGTCCCAGTTGCGCGTCTTACTCTGCGCTTCTGGTTGCTTGCTCTGCGACCGGAGCCGAACTATAGCAAACCCTTTCCATCTTCCGCAAGAGATATCTGGCGATTTAAATGAAAAATCGAATAGATTAAGAAAATGGCTAGCTAATCCTGCAATCAACTTGCAGAAATGCCAAGGCGGTTACTAAAAATATGTTCTAAGCAGTATTTGAGAAGGGCCTGAGTCGTGATCGACTTAGGAATTCAACCTCGAATGACGTGGCAGACGCGCGGCAAGGTAATCATGCTGATCCGCCAAGACGTTGCGCCCGGACAGGATGAAATGTTCAAAGCGGCATGGTATGTAGGGGACATAGACCAGAGGCTTGAAGTTGTGAACTAACCTGGAACCCTTCGCCTGATTACATTGCTTGCATGCAGTAACGCAGTTCATCCAGTCGTTACTGCCTCCGCGGGTTCGCGCGAGAATGTGGTCCCGCGATAATTCATGTCGTGCGAATTTGTGCCCGCAATAGGCACAGGTGTGTCGATCGCGATTGAATAACAGATCGTTGTTATCACCCAGAGGGATTTGAAACCGTAGTTTGGATGCCATGATCTGGCTGCCGGCGATGGCGATGATCGACCTGACGAGGATAACTGACTGGATTCCTGCGTTCGAGAAACCGCCGCGGAATTTGAATTCCTGCTCGCCCAATTCCCATGCGACTTTGCCGGAAGCATAATAATAAACCGCATCTTCGGCGGATATCCAGTCGAACGGATTGCCTGCAATATCGAGTGCCAGAATATGTGTGCCCATGGACCACCTGTTTTCTGGTTCGATTGTATAGGATTAATAGGAACGCACACCGCATCCGCTGGCCAACGCATCAAAATTGAGGTCTTTAACCTCAGGTGGTGCCATCTTCGACCCTTTTAATCGGAAGATGTACTATTTTTCCAGGGCTTTGATTACCTTCTCGGTGATGTCTACCCGCGGATTCGACCAAGCCGACTTATCGACAACAAGATCGTAATTCTCGGCCTCTGCAATACGTTTGACGACTGCAAGCGCGCGCTCCGAAAACAGACTGTGCTCCCGGCTCTGGCGCTGGCTAAGGTCTTCCCGGAACTCGGCTTGCTTGCGCTGAAAATCTCGGCTGAGATCAGATAAATCTCGATAGCGTTTTATCCGCTCTGCTTCGGTAAGCGTAGGACCCTCTTTCTCAAAGGTTTCCGATACGCGTTTCAGACGTGCACCCAACTCCTTGATCTCTTTATCCCGGGCAGTGAAATCCCGCGCAATCTTGGCATCGGCGCTCTTGGCCGCGCCCGCTTCGCGAAATACGCGCTGGGTATCGATAAAGCCGATTTTCGTTTGCTGCGCTAAAGCAGGAAAAGACAGGCTAACAATGAATGCCGGGATCAACACGTTTTTTAAGAATCCATCAGCTTTGCGTCTGAACGTCAATTTGGTCTCCGATAGGGGCATTACTGCCAAGCGTTATAGAACAGCTGATTTAGTTACCAATATTATAACAACGACTTTCCTGCCTGCAGTTATCCCCGCGAACCGTGCAAATACATGTGGATAACTTTGGATAACTATCCCAAGTACATGATTTAAAAAGAATAAAGTTAAATGCCTAAAATTTAGGCATCAGCAGCAGGGATCGCCGCGAAACTGACTCTACCGGATGACACCGGCATTGACTGGCAATTCCGTGCTCACGTCAGGAAGGTTTGACAGGATCATCAGTTGCACTCGGCGATTTCGCTGGCGGCCGTCTGCGGTGCCATTATCTTGCACCGGCTGATTCGAACCATGTCCTACCGCCACCATGCGCGCCTCTGCAACACCATTGTCGACGAACAGGCGCACCACGCTACTGGCCCTTACAGCCGATAGTTCCCAGTTCGACGGGAACGCTGCGTTCGAAATCGGCAGGTTGTCGGTATGCCCTTCGATCTGGATTGCATGAGTATCGCTTTTGACGACTGCCGCGACTGCCTTCAATGCCTGGCTTGATTCGTTTGTCAACTTCGCTTCGCCTGGAGCAAACAGGACGCTGGCATTAATTTCTACAGTGACGCCACGGCTATTCTGCGTGACACGCACTTTTCCCTGCCGAATTAACGGCGCCAGCACGTTTAGAATATTCCGCGCAATAGTCGTCAATTGCTCTTTTTCGCGCCGCAGCGCGCCTTCGGCAGCGCGTTCGCGCGGCGACATGGGCCGCGGCAGAATAACACCCCCCGGCGGTGTCGGCGAACTGGTCGGCGACGGGCCGATCGGTGCTTTACCAAATGCCGAAACGAGTGAATTCGAAAGGATCCGGTATTTGCCTTCGTTGACTGATGAAATCGCGTACATCACCACGAAAAAAGCGAACAGCAGAGTAATAAAATCGGCGTATGACACGAGCCAGCGCTCGTGGTTATCGGATTCTTCTTCGTATCGTCTGCGCGCCATCGCAGGTTAATGGGAAAAAAAACAGGATCGGCGAAAAAGGGAAATTGCACGCATCGCGCTACCTCTGGTAAATCGCCATACGCTCGTAAATGACACGCGGATTGTCACCTGTGGCGATGCCTGCGAATGCATCCGCCAACATGTCACGCTGCAGGATTTCGCGACTGACCATCGCTTTGAGTTTGCTTCCAATGGGCAGGAAAATAAGGTTAGCCAGGCCAACGCCATACACGGTTGCTACGAAAGCGACTGCAATCCCATTACCCAGACGACTCGGATCAGAAAGGTTTTCCATCACATGAATCAAACCGATAACCGCACCGAGAATTCCAATCGTCGGGGCGTAACCGCCTGCGGATTCCCAAACCTTAACCGCCTGACGCCGATCCATCTCATAAGCAGAAATTTCAAGGTCGAGAATCTGGCGCAGCTTGTGCGGATCGATACCATCGACGATAAGGCGCAGGCCACGTTCGGTGAAAGGATCGGTGATCGCTTCCATGTAGCGTTCGAGCGCCAGCAGTCCTTCGCGCCGTGCAGTCGCGCTCCACAAGCTGATGTTGCTCGCCATCTGCCGCTGTTCGTCAGGCACCGGCATGAAAACCAGGCGTGCCATGCCGACCCCGGCGACAAAATTTTTCAGGCCGCTTTGGAGAATCACTGCACCAAGTGTGCCGATGAAAACAATGGCGAAGGCCGCTGGCTGCACCAATGACGACACCTGTCCGCCTTCCAGCATCTGACCGAGCAGAATGGCTGAAAGCGCAAGAACCAGCCCGGCTAGGCTACCCCAGTCCATGCTTTCTCCCTGAGATTGCCACGCATGCGGGCGATAGCTTGACTATGCAGCTGGCAAACACGCGATTCGGAAACCCCCATAACCGCACCGATTTCTTTCAGATTCATCTCCTGCTCGTAGTACAGACCCATCAGGATTTTTTCGCGTTCGGGCAAGGCATTGATGGCGTCGATGACGGCCGAGCGGAACCCGGTATTCATCAAGCTCTGCAAAGGATCGCTTACATCGTCGGTACAATAGCGATCGAGGAAATGTTCGTTGCCATCGCCGTCATGGAAATCTTCGTAGTACACCAGCTGGTGTCCGCCGCCGTCTGTCAGCATGTCCTGATATTCGGCGAGAGACAATTTCAGTTGCTGGGCGACTTCGCTTTCATTGGGGGCACGACCGAGGCGCTGTTGCAGCGAATTCATCGCAACCTCGACCTTGCGCATGTTCTGGCGCATGCTGCGCGGCATCCAGTCTGTACTGCGCAATTCATCGAGCATGGCGCCGCGAATGCGCTGCACGGCGTAAGTTTCGAACTGCGCGCCATGGTTTTCTTCATAGCGTTTGATGGCATCGAGCAGTCCGATCATGCCGGCCTGGATAAGGTCATCGACTTCGACGCTGGGCGGCAGCTTGGCCTTCATTTGATGGGCGAGTTTTTTTACCAACGGCGCGTGCTCGGTCAGCAGGTGGTTCTTGTCTGATTTTCCGGCCGCCGTGTACATGCATCAGGCTCCTGTGCCGATAGCGGCCGTGTGCGCACCGACGCTAGCGAACCGGCCTGCTAGACGGTGGAATGCCAGCGATGCGCAAGCCTTGGGAAATGCATCGATCACAGTACGACCCAAACGCGCAGCATGCATCAGATGCTCGTCGGCAGGCACCGATCCCATCGAATTGAGCTGCACCGCCAGGTAGCGACTTGCGGCCTGGGCCATGTTTGCATATACCAATTGTGCTTCCTTGTCTGTGCCGCCGGTTACCAACACGCTGAACGGGCGTCTGCCCAACCGGCGATTGAGTCGCTTGATAATACCGTACGCGGCGGTAATCGACGAGGCGCTGCACGACACCTGAACGATTATTTCGCCGTTGGCCATGGCCGGCACGGGGAAACCGTCATCGTCGCCGAGCTCGGCATCGACGATCAACACGTCTGCCTGTTTCGCCAGAATGCCGAAAGCGTTCGCAAGCCGACGCGCCTGATCGGAATGACAACCCGCTGCCGGCACCAATCCGCGACTCAGCGTCGCCACGCCAAAACCCTGCGGCGTGGTTTGTACCACTTCATTCAATGCTCTTTCCTGACACGCGACCTCCTGCAAGGTGGCTCCGATGTTGGCACCGAGGCGCGAGGCAACGCCGCGCGCGGAGGCTGTGGCGTCCATCAGCAGAACATCGCTGCCAGAGCTGGCAAGCGATGCGCTGAGATTGATCAGCATCGCGTTTTTTTCTTCGTCGCTTGTGGCTGACAAGAAGGTGTACACACGAGGTTTCGGGCCGGCCAGCATGCGCCGCAATCCTTCCGCCTGGTCAAAATCGAAACTAGCCAAGGCTCACCCCGCGCAGGTTACGGTCATTCATGCCATGCGACGCATTGGCCATGACCAGTGGCAGGTCATCGTCCTGATAAGCGAAAGGCGCCGTTTCACGCTTGAGTTTGAAGGCGCGGTCGACCAGATAGTGCTGATTCGCGACGTGCAGGTCTTCGGGCACACGCTGGCCGTTGGCGACGTAGTACAGATTCAGTTTCTGGCGGATGATCACGTCGAGCACGCTGCCGATCGTAGCGGCTTCATCCAGCTTGGTCATGATGCAGCCGGCCAAGCCGCCACCCTGATAGGAACGCACGACTTCGTTAAGTGTCTCGCCCGTCGAAGTCGCCGGCAGGCACAGCAGGCGCTTGACATTGGTACCGGCACTCGACAGCATGGCGACCTGCTCAGAGACCATTTTGTCGCGCTGGCTCACGCCGACTGTATCGATCAGGACCGTGTGCTTGCCCTTCAATTCGTCGAGCGCGATGCGCAAGTCGGCTTCGTCCTTGACCGAATGCACCATCACGCCGAGGATCTTGCCGTAGATGCGCAACTGCTCGTAGCCGCCGATACGATAGCCGTCGGTCGTAATCAGCGCCAGCTTGCTGGGGCCGTGTCGCATCACGCAGCGTGCTGCCAGCTTGGCGGTGGTGGTGGTCTTGCCGACTCCGGTCGGACCAACCAGTGCGTAGACGCCACCGTTTTCCAGAATCTCGTTCTCGTTATCCATGATATTGAGGTTACGCGCCAGGATCGATTTGGCCCAGCTCAGTCCGCTTTCGACAGTACCGTCGGCGGGCAGTTTTTCAACCAGGAAGCGCGCCAGCGTGGCACTGAAGCCGGCTGCCAGCAGTTCCCGCAACACTGCCGATTTGAAAGGCTCGCGTTTTTGGTTGCTGGCCCAGGACAGTTCGGCCAGCTGCGACTCCAGCATGCCGCGCATTGAACGAATCTCACTCATCATCGCCGTGAATTCATTGCTCGAAGGCGCTGTCGCCAGTGACGCGATGCGTGCCGACTCCAGCGCTCCTGCAAGGCCCGATGCCTGGTCGCCGTCGCTGCGCTCCATGTCCTTGCGCTCCGACTCCTTGCGTTCGGCTTCCTTGCGTTCGGATTCTGTTCGTTCGGCCACGACCTTTTGCCTAACGGCGAAAGCGGCCAGTACCGGCTCGGACAATACTTTCCTTTCCGGCGGCGTGGGCGCGATCTCCGACATGTCGTCGCCGGCAAGCGCGAGAATTTCGACCATGCCGCTGACATTGCGGTTCGACAGAATGACAGCATCGGCGCCAAGCGCTTCACGGACCATGCGCAAAGCCTCGCGTGTGGTACTGGCAGAAAATTTCTTGACGTTCATGCGTGTCCTCCAACTAGGCTGGTAACTTTAATCGTTTTTGAATCGGGAACTTCGGAGTGCGACAACACCTTCAATTGTGGGATGGCGCGACGCAGGAAACGCGACACCAGCGCACGCAGCGGACCCGGCACCAGCAGTACCGGCGTCAGGCCCATTTGTTCCTGCTGGTGCGTGGCCTGCTCTGCTTGCGCTGCCAGCGTATCGGCCAAGCCAGGTTCGATGCCGCCGCCGTCAGGGCCACTCGAATGCAGCGCTTGCATCAGAAGGCGTTCGAGACGGTTATCCAGCGTCATGACCGACAGCTCGTTGGTACCTGGGAAAATCTGCTGGACGATGGCGCGTCCAAGTGCGATGCGCACCAGCGATGTCAGCTCGTTTGACTCTTGCGTGGCACCGGCGTGTTCGGCGATGGTCTCGATGATGGTGCGCATGTCGCGGATATGCACACCTTCGATCAGCAGGTTCTGCAGGATCTTTTGCAAGGTCGATAAGGGAATGATGCGCGGCACAAGATCCTCGACGAGCTTCGGCGACTCTTTGACGAGATGGTCGAGCAACTGTTGCAGTTCCTGGCGGCCAAGCAGTTCGGCGGCATGGGTGGTGATCAGGTGATTGAGATGCGTGGCCACGACGGTGCCGGCGTCGACCACGGTGTAACCCATGGTCTGTGCCATTTCGCGCATTCCCGCGTCGACCCAGGTCGCCGGCAGACCGAACGCAGGGTCGCTCGTCACGGGGCCCGGCAAGGCACCGGTGACCATGCCGGGATTGATCGCCAAAAACTGGCCGCTGTGCGCTTCGCCGTTGCCGACTTCCACACCTTTGAGCGTGATGCGGTAAGCAGACGGCTTCAATTCCAGGTTATCGCGAATATGCACCGGCGGCGACAGGAAGCCGACTTCCTGGGCGAATTTCTTGCGGATGCCTTTGATACGGCGCAGCAGTTCGCCACCCTGCGTCTTGTCGACCAGCGGAATGAGCCGATAGCCGACTTCGAGCCCAAGCGTATCGACCGGCATGATGTCCTGCATCGTGGCTTCTTCCATCTCCGGCGCAGCCGATGGAGCGGCAGCTTCGGGCGCGATTTCCGGTACGACTTTCTGACGGTTGGCCTGGACGTAACCGGCTCCGGCCAACAGCCCGGCCAGTAACAGGAACGCAACATGCGGCATGCCCGGAATGGCACCCATGCCGCCGATGATCGCCGCGGTAATGTAAAGCACCTTCGGTTTGGCGAACAACTGGCCGACAAGTTGGCCGCCGATGTCTTCGTCACTGGCCACGCGCGAAACCACGATACCGGCAGCGGTGGAAATAATCAGCGATGGAATCTGCGCTACCAGGCCATCACCGATTGCCAACAGCGTGTAGTTCTTGAGCGCGGTCGCGAAGCTCAGGTCATGCTGCAGCAAACCGACCAGCAGGCCGCCGATGATGTTGACGACCGTGACGATGATGCCGGCAATGGCGTCGCCGCGTACGTATTTGCTGGCACCGTCCATGGCGCCGTAAAATTCGGCTTCCTGGGCGACTTCGGTGCGACGGCGGCGTGCTTCGGCTTCGGCGATCAGACCGGCGTTGAGATCGGCGTCGATCGCCATCTGCTTGCCGGGCATCGCATCCAGGGCAAAGCGGGCACCGACTTCGGCGATTCGACCGGCGCCCTTGGTCACGACTGTGAAGTTGATGATGGTCAGGATAACGAACACCACGATACCGACCGTGTAATTGCCACCGATCAGAAAATGGCCGAAAGCCTCGATGACCTTGCCCGCTGCATCCGGACCGGTGTGGCCTTCGGTCAGCACCACGCGGGTGGACGCGACGTTGAGCGACAGGCGCAGCATGGTGCTCACCAACAGAACGGTTGGAAACACCATGAAGTCGAGCGGCTTGACCGTGTAGAGGCTGGTCAGCAGCACGATGATCGACAGCGCGATATTAAAGCTGAAGAAAATGTCGAGAGCAAAAGGCGGCAGCGGCAGAATCATCATCGATAGCATCATGATGATGATGATCGGCGCGGCGGCGGCGCGCGAGCCTGCGCCGGATAACCAGGCCGGCAGTTTGAAGCCGTTCATGCTGGCGCTCCCGGATTGGCAGCGACTTGCGATGCCGGATTAAGCGGATCCATTTCCGGCGGCACGTCGAGCACACCCGGCAGGTCGGGACGGGCGCCGCCGTTCTTGCGGAAGGCGCGCAACTGGAACACATACGCCAGCACTTCGGCGACCGCGGTATACAGCGTCTCGGGAATCTCGTCACCGATCTCGGCGTGGCGGAACAACGCACGCGCCAAGGCAGGCGATTCCAGCGTGAGGACTTTATGCTCGCCGGCAAGTTCGCGAATCTTCAGCGCGATTTCGTCGGCGCCTTTGGCCACTACTTTTGGTGCGCGCATCGCGCCTTCCGAATACTTCAACGCGACGGCGTAGTGCGTCGGGTTGGTGACCACCACGTCGGCGGTCGGCACGTCGGCCATCATGCGGCGCCGCGCCATCTCACGCTGCTGCTGGCGAATTTTGGCCTTG
>JACMQD010000472.1 GCA_014377155.1 Herminiimonas sp. | reverse complement strand
GGCATCGGCGTGGCGTTTTTCATGGGCCTGATGATGGATGTTCATGAGGCAACGCTGCTGGGCGAGAATGCGTTGGCTTACACATTGTTATCGTATTTTGCGATCATGATCCATCGGCGCGTGTTATGGTTTCCGTCTGGAACGCAGGCCTTGCACATCCTGCCGCTGCTGTTGGTCACGCAGTTGATCGAAATGCTGATTCGGCTGGCGGTCAGCGGCAAATTTCCGGGCTGGTTCTTTTTTGCACAAAGTTTTACCGCCGCCTTGCTGTGGCCGGTGATCACCTGGATCTTGCTGGCGCCGCAGCGACGGGCCATCGATCGCGACGATACCCGCCCTATTTAATGCAGTTGCCCCGCACGCGCGACATCATCGAGCGCCCTGCGCGGCGTCTTGCCCAACTTCGTTGATGCCCATGTCATTGTTGAAATCGTATGACCGAATTTAAAAACACCGAACGCGAAATGCATTTTTTCCGGATTCGGGTTTCCGTTGCCGGCGTGTTCGTATTCATTTGCTTTGCGCTGTTGCTGTCGCGCTTCATCTGGCTGCAGGTTTTCAAGCACTCAGACTATGCGGCACAGGCCGAGGACAACCGCATCTCGATCGTGCCAGTGGTCCCCAACCGGGGCCTGATCGTCGACCGCAACGGTGTCGTGATGGCGCGTAATTTTTCCGCTTATACGCTGGAAATTACGCCCTCCAAAATCCGCGATCTCGAAGCCACCATCGATGAGCTGGCGACACTGGTCGAAATCCAGCCGAAGGACCGCAAGCGTTTTCGCAAGCTGCTCGACGAATCCAAGAATTTCGAAAGCACACCGATCCGTACCCGTCTTACCGACGAAGAAGTGGCGCGGTTTACCGCCCAGCGCTATCGCTTTCCCGGCGTCGATATTCAGGCGCGGCTGTTTCGCCAGTATCCGCTGGGCGAGGTGGCGTCGCACGTGATCGGCTATATCGGCCGCATCAGCCAGAAGGACGCCGAAAAGATCGACGATTCCGAGGACGCCGCCAATTACAACGGCACCAACCATATCGGCAAGGAAGGCGTCGAAAAGAAGTACGAAAAGCAGTTGCACGGCACCACCGGCTACGAAGAAGTCGAAGTGTCGGCCGGTGGCCGCGCGGTGCGCACACTGTCGCGCACGCCGGCCACGCCTGGCAACAATTTGATCTTGTCGATCGATATCGAACTGCAAAAAATTGTCGAGGAAGCGTTTGCCGGACGGCGCGGCGCGCTGGTGGCGATCGAGCCGGCAACCGGCGATATTCTGGCCTACGTCTCGCTGCCGACCTTCGATCCCAACCTGTTCGTCGAAGGTATCGATATTCAAAGCTGGGATGCACTCAACAAGTCGCTCGACCGGCCGCTACTAAACCGGCCGTTGAGCGGCAGCTATCCGCCGGGTTCGACCTACAAGCCATTCATGGCGCTGGCTGGGCTGGAACTGGGCAAGCGAACGTCATCGCAGGCGATTTCGGACCCGGGATTTTTCTTTTTCGGTAACCACAAATTCAACGATGACAAGCCCGGCGGTCACGGTCGCGTCGACATGCACAAGTCGATCGTGGCGTCATGCGACACCTATTATTATTTGTTGGCCAATGACCTCGGCGTCGATGCCATGCATGATTTCATGAAGCCGTTCGGATTCGGCCAGCTGACCGGGATCGATCTCGAACACGAGCGCACCGGGTTGTTGCCATCGACGGCCTGGAAACGTGCCGCCTACAAGAAGCCCGAACAAAAGAAATGGTATGCCGGCGAAACCATTTCGCTGGGTATCGGCCAGGGCTACAACTCTTTTACGCCGTTGCAGATGGCGCATGCGGTGGCGAACCTGGCCAATAACGGCGTCGTCATGAAACCGCATCTGGTCAAGATCATCGAAAACGGCACGACCCGCGAGCGCACCCAGACCGTGCCCAAAGAAAGCTATCGCATCAACCTCAAGCCGGAAAACATCGAAGTCATCAAGCAAGCCATGGTGGGCGTCACGCGTGAACCCGGTGGCACCGGTGTGCGGCCGTTTGCCAATGCCGGCTATCTTTCGGCAGGCAAGACCGGCACCGCACAGGTAGTCGCATTGCGTAAAAACGAAAAATACGACGCTGGTCGCATGCAGGAACGGCATCGCGACCATTCCCTGTACATCGCCTTCGCGCCGGCCGACAAGCCACGCATCGCACTCGCCATCATCGTCGAAAACGGTGGCTTCGGTTCGGAAGCCGCTGCGCCGATCGTGCGCAAGGCGCTGGATTACTACCTGCTCGGCAAACGCCCCGACGGTAGCATCACGCCGCCGGCTCCCAAGGAAATGCCGGTCGATACCGACGCTGCCGCCGCGGCCACGCTGAAGGCCTTCGACGAATCGGTGGGCGGGCCGAGGCCCGGCCTCGAAACCGAAGGCAACAAGGAATAGCCGATGTCTCCCACGCCCCGCCTGCAGTTGGCGCTACCCGTCCCGATCCATTTCCATATGACGCGCAAGCCCTCACTGCCATGATTGAAAAACGACCACTCTGGCCCAGACTCAAGCCGCATCTGACCGTGTTCGACGGTCCGTTGTCGCTGATCATCTTCCTGATTCTGTCGACCGGCCTGGTAACGCTATATTCGGCTGGCATCGATTTTCCCGGACGGGTGGAAGACCAGATGCGCAATATTTTGGTCTCGTTTATCGTGATGTTTATCGCTGCCAATGTGCCGCCGCAGACCTTGATGCGGTTTGCGGTGCCGCTCTATACGGTGGGTATTGCGCTGCTCGTCGCCGTAATGATGTTCGGTCTGGTCAAGAAAGGTGCGCGCCGCTGGCTCAACCTGGGCATGGTGGTGCAGCCATCCGAACTCATGAAAATTGCGGTGCCGTTAATGCTCGCCTGGTTTTTCCAGAAGCGCGAAGGCATGGTGCGGTGGCAGGAATTTTTGGTCGCCGGTCTCCTGCTCGTGGTCCCGGTCGGACTGATTGCCAAGCAGCCTGACCTGGGCACGGCGTTGCTGGTGCTGGCTGCCGGTTTCTACGTGATTTTCCTGGCTGGCCTGTCCTGGAAAATCCTGGCAGGACTGAGCGTGGTCGTTGCCGCCAGCTTGCCAGTCGTCTGGACGATGTTGCATGACTACCAGCGCCACCGTGTATTGATGCTGATCGATCCGAGTTCCGATCCGTTGGGCAAAGGATTCCACATCATCCAGTCCACCATTGCGGTCGGCTCGGGCGGCATCAGCGGCAAGGGCTGGCTCAAGGGCACCCAAGCACATCTGGAATTCATCCCCGAACGCACGACCGATTTTATCTTTGCCGTGTATTCGGAAGAATTCGGCTTGATCGGCAATATCGTATTGCTGTTGCTGTATCTGGCCCTGATCGGACGCGGCCTGATTATCGCCGGCAATGCGCCGAGCTTTTTCACGCGCCTGCTGGCCGGT
>JACMQD010000471.1 GCA_014377155.1 Herminiimonas sp. | reverse complement strand
CGGCAATATGAAACCCGCGATCTGTCAAACCCTGTCCCAGATCAGTGGCCAGATGACCGCCGTAGCCGGGCAGGTTGGTAATAGGCGGTGCTGTGGTCAGTTGCGGCCATGGTTCGATTGCGAGCCATCAATTTCGACATTCTCTGCGCCCACCAATTTTACATAAAAACAATTATGCGAAAAGTTGCCTTAAAATAACTATTTTCGACCCTCAAGCTTGGCGCTTTTCTGACCAGCTGAGAGGCGAAGCCAATGTGTAAGGCTAATCGGAAATCTCGAAGCGACGGATACGCGACTCGCATGCAGTCGCCCCAATTTTCCTTGCCCGAGCTTCTGCGTCATCAGGTTGAGGCTGCAGCTTTAATAAAACCTCTGCTCGCCAACTCGCGCGTGGGCCAGCAGGATGCTGCCTGTGCACGCCACGATTTGCCGACGACGCAAGCGCCCAGTCCGTACGAGCTAGCGGAGCGCGATCATACCGCAGCCCGCACCGTCTTCGAACGCGCCTTCTGCTTGCGCGACACGCCCGACAAAATAACCATCGACAAGAGCGGCTCCAACACAGCCGCCATCGTCAGGTTCCAGGCCGGCAGCGGTCAGACCACCGTGCTGCGCTAGTCAAAGTACCTCAACAATATCGTGGAGCAAGACGACCGGGCCATCAAGCGCGTCACGCGACCGATCCTCGGTTTCAAGACCTTTCGCTGTGCCCGAATTATCATTGCGGGTATTGAAACCATGCATATTATTCGCAAGGGTCAACTTACAGACATCAAAGACCAAACTTCATCGGCGGCCAGTCAATTCTAATCGCTGGCATTCTGATCGCCACCGATCTCGTAGAAATACTGCGTCTCATTGCGCAATCGCGACAACACCCAATCGTGCGCCCTTTTAACTAGGCGGAATAGATGTGCTTAAATTCACGCGCACCATTCAACGACGTCGTGACGACGATGTGCCTCTTTTTTATGGACGCAGAGCGACGCTACCCTACTTTTCAAAATACAAATACATTGCACAGCATTGATATAACGCAACTCGAGGCGCATTGCCACTGGCTAAATCTGCCGTAAATATTATCTTTTAAGCACTATCGAAACGGCAATAAACGGAACAAAGTGCACGCGCTTTGTTATTGGATGATATCCACTCAGCGTCCTTTTTTAGCGTCTAGGAACCGGGAACACTGCCGCCGGGCTTGGCAGTTACTATCAAAAAAAACAAACAATGGAAGTTATTTTTGCATAAGAGTTGGATGAAGTATCAGGTGAATTCACATATGCCCTCTACAACCTCTTTAACACGATCAACTCGCTGAATCAAGGCGGTTCGAGTGATGGTACTGATCAATGAGAAATAACTGGTAAGTATAAAGGGAACTAGGGTTATTTCTACAGAAGCCCGAAATCTACGCGCAGCCCCTTGCATAGTAATTCCGAAGCAAAGTTACCTGCTGCAATCGATTGAATAAGTTGAACAGGACTGCTATCCCTGATATTGATAGCAAAACATAATGGAGTTTCTATGCAAACATTGAATGATTTGGAAATTAGTACAGTATCCGGTGGCATCTCAATTAAAAACCTCTATGATGTCTATCAATATGCTAGCGCGGCGTATGCGATCGGCTCTGCGGCTGTTGGTGCTGCGGTTAGTGCAAATCAGGGTGGATCAGCAAATGGTACGGACGCACTTGGCAATAGCTGGTAAAAACGCGTTGTAGAAGTTGAAGTACGGCTGCCTGGTGCCATCTCGTCAGATGACATAAGGTTTTTGCGCCGGGCCGGCATTTTTTGCGACTCGGTGCGGAGCCGGCCCCTGCCGGTATTCCTACTTTAGGTGCGATTCAACATTCACTTCAGACCCGACATGGCAGCAGAAACCTGCGACACTGACAAACAGAAGTCGTATCCTCGGTCGATTTCGGTGTGGTTGACTGCATCGCTCGTGATTGCCACCGCTATCTACGGCTTTGAATCGCCATGGAGTAGCTTGATCTCAATCGCTCTGTTGATCGTTAGTTGTATAGCGTTTCTTTTCAACGAGCGCTTCACCCAATACCGCGTCGCCCTTTTTGGCTATGCATTGCTTGGATTTTTTCTGTACGTTGCATCGGGCATCGGCTTTCTTGTCTGCCTCGCCAGCGCAACGGCACCGCAGACTTCTGCCATATCGCTACTGATGAGTGAAGCCGTCCGAGCCAGTGCCGTGCACTGGTGGTCGATAGCGGTCTATGCTTTGGGAACCGCGGTTTGTGAAGAAACTATTTTCCGGAAATGGACAACCGCGTTCTTTGAAAAAATGACGGGCTCAGCTGTGTGGGCAATCGTCATTTCATCAACTCTGTTCGGCCTGTCCCATGGAACCAGATTTTTCATCGCGTTCCTGTTCGGAGTACTGATGTCCCTCGTCATGCGTAAAGCTAGGTGTCTGCTCATCCCAATTGCAATCCATGCGTTTCATGATTTTCTGTATCTAGGCGTAGAAACATTCACAGCGAGCATTCGTATGACGGGAGACACACCTATCACGCTGAAGGGCATCTTCAACGCGCACGCAAACTTTGCTGAAAGTGTGCTTTTTCTGGTCTTACTAGTAATAGCAGGATACTCCCACTATAAGTCTGGAAAAAGCCTCAGGCTCACATAGAAAAGCGCGAGCCCAGCCAACTTAGAGCAACAGCACCTTGCAAGGTGCAGCGCACATGACGGGGGTGCCGCCGGTAACATCTAGCCCATCCCATTACCCATAACTTTTGCACTCCGTGATTTCGCGCGCGGCACGCATTCCCTCGACGAAGAAATACAGCGCTTGCATACTGCTCCAGATGGCCTTAGCTCCCGGCTGACCGTCGCCTTTGCACCCCCGGCAGTGGTAAGAATGCCGAATCGGAAACTTGCCAACTATGCTGACACCGGGGGTGGTCATCATCATGCAAAGCACGATCTAAGTCATTCACATGGTATTGCAATCTCTCGTGATGCTGCCGAGCCGCATTAAAAATCATAAAAAATCTAATTCGACTTTTGTTGATCTGACCTCAGACGTGGTGACGATGTTTTGAAACATAACGCCAGACAGGTCGACTATCCTTCTTCCAGTTACCTGTCGCTCACGTAGTCAAGCTTAAGAGCGATAGGGTTCGCGTCAGGAAAATTGTAAATTTACAATATTGTTCGTTCTTGTGATCGACGCTTCGTAATGGCATCCCGTCGCTTCCACGCCCCCCGTCTACGCTTGACCAATTCGGCTCGATACCCCCGGCCGTCTTGACCCGGATTCCATTTCCCATGACTTGCGATGCGTCCCATCCCAGCTGCCGGACCAGGCTGTTGCCCTGCAGTCCCGCCGCACATTTGCCGGACATCCCCGGCGCGGTTTCGACCAGTCGCCGCATGGCCGGAAATGGCCCGTGCATGCGGAGCCGTCCGGGTGCCACGGCACCTTCGTTGCATTTCTCATTAGTCGCCCGATGACTGCGCCGCTGTTTCGTAAAGAGGCGCTCGCGGCCACAAATACCACCAGACTCGGTACGATCATTCTCGTGCGCCCGGTCTCCTTTACCGTTCTGACCGTTGCCGCGACCACGCTCGCCATCCTGGTGGTGGTTTTCTTGGTAGGCTCGAGCTACACGCGCCGCAGCACTGTCATTGGCCAGCTCATACCGGATACGGGCCTGATCCGGGTTCACTCTCCTCAGGCCGGGGTGATCGTCAGCAAGAGCGTCGAGGAGGGACAACAGGTCAATGCGGGTGACGTCTTGTACGTTGTCTCCACTGAGCGCCAGAACATTGACGCCAGCCGGACGCAGGGTGCTGTCAGCGAGCAGATCCGGCAGCGGCAGGCGTCGCTGCGCTCGGAGAGGGAGAAAATGAATGCCCTCCAGCGCGACGAACGGCTGGCACTGCGAAAGCGCATCGACGCCATGACAAGCGAATTGCAAAAAATCGGCAGCCAGATCCTGGGCCAGCAGGATCGTGTCGACCTGTCGGTCCAGACGGTCGAGCGCGCCAACGAGCTGGTCACCCGTGGCTACGTCTCGCGCGAACAATCACAGCAAAAACAAGCCGACCTGCTTGACCAGCGCAACCGGCTGCAGGCGCTCGAGCGCGATGCGATGGTTCTGCAACGAGAAAAGGCCACGCTCGAAGCCGACCTCGCGAGCCTGCCCGCGCGCCATGCCAACCAGCTCGCACAGGCCGACCGGCTGCTGGCGTCGACCGGCCAGGAATGGTCCGAGAGCGAAGCCAAGCGCACGCTGGCGGTCACCGCGCCACAGCCCGGGACCGTCACTGCCGTGAGCGCCCAGGTAGGACAGATCGTCGATAGCGCCAAGCCCCTGCTGAGCATCGTGCCCAGAGGCGCGACGATGCTGGCCAGCCTGTATGCGCCAAGCCGCGCCATTGGCTTCGTCCACCCCGGCGACAAGGTGCACTTGCGCTATCAGGCCTATCCGTATCAGAAATATGGACACGCCCGGGGTACCGTTGCGTTCGTCTCGAAGGTCGCCCTGGCGCCAGACGAGGTGGGCGCGGCAGGCGCCGGCGCAGCGCCGGGCAATGAGCCGATGTACCGAGTAACCGTGCACCTGGACCGCCAGTCGATCTTGGCAAGCGGGCAGCAGCAACCGCTCCAGGCGGGCATGCTGATCGATGCAGATATCCGGCAGGAGTCCCGGCGCCTGATCGAGTGGGCACTCGAGCCCGTCTTCAGCCTCTCTGGCAAGCTCTGACCGATCGGACCCCACCATGCAACCTTTTCTTGAGCGGCTGTCTCTGGGCCTGGGCCGGCGACTCCCCGTCATCCTGCAAACCGAGGCGACCGAATGTGGACTGGCCTGCGTCGGTATGGTGGCGCATTTTCATGGATATCGTACCGACCTTGCTTCGCTGCGCCGTCGGTTTCAGATATCGCTCAAGGGCGCCACACTTGCTCACCTAATGCAGTTTGCGGGATCCCTACAGATGGGGACCCGGGCGTTGAAGCTCGGACTCGACAACCTAGGTGACTTGCGCCTGCCGTGCATCCTGCACTGGAACTTCAACCACTTCGTCGTTTTAAAGGAGGTCAACGCGCGCTCGATTACGATCCATGATCCCGGTTTCGGTGCCCGGGTGGTGCCAAGGGACGAGGTATCGCAGGCATTCACCGGAGTGGCACTCGAGCTCTGGCCAAATCCGGCCTTCGAGGCAAAGCCGCCCGAACCGAAGCTGGCACTGAACCAGCTCCTGGGCCGCGTGACCGGACTGGCGCGATCGTTCACCCAGATTCTGCTGCTGGCCCTTGGCATCGAGGTGTTCGCACTGGTGGCGCCCTTTTACCTGCAGTGGGTGGTTGACCATGCAATTGTCGCTGCCGACCGCGACCTGTTGACCACTCTCGGGCTGGGCTTCGGCTTGCTGCTGTTGATGCAGCAGGCGGTCACCTCGCTGCGCTCCTGGGTCATCATGCACATGGGCACCACCATGAACCTGCAGTGGCGCGCCAACGTGTTTACCCACCTGCTGAGGCTACCCGTCTCGTACTTCGAAAAGCGCCATCTCGGCGACGTCCTTTCCCGCTTCGGCGCCATCGATACCATTCAGAAAACTCTGACTACCTCGTTTCTCGAAGCTGTGCTCGACGGCGTCATGACCAGCGTCACCTTGGTGCTGATGTTCATTTACAGTCCAACACTGGCCTGGATCGCTATCGGCACCATGGCCCTGTATGCGTTGGCCCGCTGGTGCTGGTACCGGCCTCTGCGTGAAGCGACAGCCGAGCAGATCGTGCATGCCGCCAAGCAGCAGAGTCACTTCATCGAGTCAATCAGAGGCATCCGGGCGGTCAAGCTCTTTCAACGGCAGGACGCGCGCGTCTCGGCGTGGTTATCGCTGCTGGTCGATCAGATCAACGCCGACCTGCGCTTGCAAAAGCTGCAGATTTTCTATCAGGGCTTGAACAAATCCCTGTTTGGCATCGAAAACCTACTCATCATCTGGCTCGGGGCGCGGTTGATTCTGGACGGCAGTTTTACGGTTGGCATGCTGCTCGCGTTTCACGCCTACAAGAGCCAGTTCGACGCGCGCATGAGCGCACTCATCGACAAGCTGTCCGAGTTTAAGATGCTACAGCTACAAGGCGAGCGTCTTGCCGACGTGGTCATGACCAACCCGGAGTCACTGGAAGGGCAGGGCCTCTACCTCGTGGAAAACGCAACCGCCTCGCAGCACGCCGGCACCACGTCCATCACGGTCTCAAACTTACAGTTCCGGTACGGCGACCATGAACCCCTCACGCTCGACAATCTCAGTTTCCACATCGCCGCCGGCGAGTCAGTCGCCATCGTCGGACCCTCCGGCTCTGGCAAGACCACCCTCCTGTCGCTGATGCTCGGCATGCTAAGCCCCACCAGCGGCGACATCCTGATTGGCGGCAAATCGATGAGCCAGATCGGCCTGTCGGGACTGCGTCAGATCGTGGGTACTGTGTTGCAGGACGACGTGCTTTTCGCAGGTTCAATCATGGACAATATCTGCTTTTTTGATCCACACCCGGACCTCCCATGGGCAATGCAGTGCACGCAAATGGCGTCGATTGCAGCAGAGATCAGCGCCATGCCGATGGGCTTTCACACGCAGGTGGGCGACATGGGAACGGTGTTGTCGGGTGGGCAGAAACAGCGGGTGCTGCTGGCGCGGGCGCTCTACAAGCGCCCGAAAATCCTGTTGCTCGACGAAGCCACTAGTCATCTCGACGTCGCCTGCGAACAGCAGGTCAACTCTGCCATCAGGAATCTGAGTATTACCCGCATCATCATTGCCCACCGACCCGAAACGATCGCCTCCGCTCAGCGGGTACTGACGTTAGTCGCCGGCAGGCTGGTCGACGACGCGCTAACGGCCGCAGGACAAGAGGCGCACTGAGGGGCATTGCGAGGATGCGGAAGCGGTCCAACTGGTGCTGCTTTCTGCCAATCCGCACCGCCCGTGCGCGTGGCGAGAGGTGGCCCCGTTTGTTTGGACAGAATCTGTTGATTCTTAAGTGGTGCCTTGCTGATGTAGGGTTATCCACGGCGCCGCTCGCTGCTCCCTTTGCAGAGCAAGAGCGTGCGGCGCGGTGGGTAACCCGGTCCAGCATCTACGCCGCCTGTTG
>JACMQD010000470.1 GCA_014377155.1 Herminiimonas sp. | reverse complement strand
GGCGCAGTCGTATGGCGCGCCTATTCGATGATATCGACGCCTGCCGAAGCCGAACTCGAGTTCTACAGCGTTTTGGTACCGGGGGGCCTTTTTACCAGTGCACTGACGACTGCCCTGCCCGGCGACCGCATCCTTATTGAAAAGCAGGTGTATGGGTTCATGACGGCGGACCGGTTCGAGGAAGGCGATACGCTATGGATGCTGGCAACGGGCACGGGCCTTGGCCCGTTCATTTCGATGCTGCGCAGCCCGGAAGTGTGGCAGCAGTTTCGCAATCTGGTCGTTGTTCATGGCGTGCGACATCAGAGTGAATTCGCCTATCAGGACGAACTGTTCGCCCTGCGCGATTACCCTCCCCCTGCGGCCATTAATCCCGGACGATTGCAGATCGTGCAAGCCTCGACACGCGACATCGAAATTGCAGGAAGCCGCTTATCGGGACGCATCACGACATTGTTGGAATCGGGAACATTGGAAAAAGTCACCGGCCTGCTCATCACCGTGGAATCGTCACGGTTCATGCTTTGTGGGAACCCGGCGATGATTGAAGAAACCCGGCGCTTACTGCATGCACGCGGCATGCGCCCATGCCGACGTGCACTGCCGGGCCAGTTCCTGACTGAAAACTACTGGTAGAAAAGGAAGCGATTTGTGGCATGACGGGAAAGCGGCATCTGCCAACTGCCCCGTGCGTGGCCAGTGTCCAAAAAGCGAAAGCCCCGCACTGCTACAAACGCAGCCGGGGCTTTCGCTATTTCTGGAAGCAAGTCACTGACTGCGCGGAAACGAATACCGCGCTGACCCGCAATGAATGCTAGTTGAAAGTCTTGCCTTCAGCTGCCAGTATGGCCAGCAATGGCGCTGGCTTCCATGCTTCGCCGTGCGTTCCTTTGGCATACTTGTTCATTGCGGCTACGACGTTGGACAAGCCGACGGTATCGGCATAAAACATCGGTCCACCGCGAAACAGAGGGAAGCCATAGCCGGTCAGGTACACCATGTCGATGTCGGAGGCGCGCGTAGCAATGCCTTCTTCGAGGATGTATGCTGCTTCATTAACCAGCGCATAGACCAGGCGCTCGACGATTTCCTGATCGCTGACCTTGGCGCGCTCGATGCCCAGATCGGCCGAGTGCTTGATGATCATGTCGTTGACCACCTGCGACGGATACGCCTTGCGGTCGCCCGGCTTGTAGTCATACCAGCCGGCACCGGTCTTTTGACCGTAGCGGCCCATTTCACACAACAGGTCAGCGGTTTTGGAATAGCTGATTTCTGGCTTTTCGACATAGCGACGCTTGCGAATCGACCAGCCGATATCGTTACCTGCCAAGTCACCCATGCGGAACGGACCCATCGCGAAGCCGAACTTTTCTACCGCCTTGTCGACCTGCTCCGGCAAGCAGCCCTGCTCCAGCAAGTAGCCGGCCTGACGGCTGTATTGCTCGATCATGCGGTTGCCGATAAAGCCATCGCAAACGCCGGAGACAACGCCGGTCTTCTTGATTTTTTTCGACAACGCCAGTGTAGTAGCGAGCACGTCTTTTGCAGTTTTCTTGCCACGTACGATTTCCAACAGCTTCATGACATTGGCCGGGCTGAAGAAGTGCGTACCGACAACGTCTTGTGGGCGGTTGGTGAAGTCGGCGATCTTGTCGACGTCGAGCGTGGATGTATTCGAGGCCAGGATAGCGCCCGGTTTCATCACTTCGTCAAGCTTCTTGAATACCGCCTCCTTGACACCCATTTCCTCGAATACCGCTTCGATGACGATATCGGCCTGGCCGATCGCTTCGTAGGACAGCGTGCCGGTGATCAGGCCAATGCGCTGTTCGCATTTTTCCGGCGTCAGCTTGCCCTTCTTCATGGTGTTTTCGTAGTTCTTGCGAATCGTCGCCAGACCCTTGTCGAGCGCTTCCTGCTTCATTTCGAGCATCATGACCGGAATACCGGCGTTGGCGAAATTCATGGCGATACCGCCGCCCATGGTACCCGCACCGATTACAGCAACCGACTTGATTGGGCGGGTTGGCGTGTCGTCCGGTACGTCCGGCAACTTGCTGGCAGCGCGCTCGCCGAAGAACGCGTGACGCAGCGCCTTCGACTCGGTCGTCTGGACCAGTTCGACGAACAGGTCGCGTTCGAACTTGATACCATCGTCAAATTTCTTGGTGACCGACGCCGCGACTGCTTCGACGCATTTCAATGGTGCCGGGTAAGGACCCGACATGGCGCGCACGGTGTTGCGCGAGAATTGCAGGAACGCTTCGTAGTTCGGGTAATCGACCTTCAGGTCGCGCACCTTCGGCAGTGGCCGCGTGTCGGCGACCTTGTTGGCAAACGCCAGCACGCCTTGCAAGAAGTCACCTTCGATAATTTCACTAAACAGCGCGGTCGTGGCCAGTTTCTCGGAAGCGATTGGGGTGCCGGAAACAATCATGTTCAAGGCCATTTCGAGGCCGAGCACGCGCGGCAAACGCTGCGTGCCACCGGCGCCGGGCAAGATGCCAAGCTTGACTTCGGGCAGTGCGATTTGCGCGCCGGGGGCACTGACGCGGTAGTTGCAGCCGAGCGCCAGTTCCAGACCACCACCCATGCAGACCGAGTGAATCGCTGCGATCACCGGCTTGGTCGAGCTTTCGACAACCTGGATCACCGTATGCAACGACGGCTCCGTCAGCGCTTTGGGAGAATTGAATTCCTTGATATCCGCACCGCCGGAAAACGCCTTGCCGGCGCCGGTGATGACGATCGACTTGACGGCATCGTCGGCTAGCGCCTTGTTCATCGACTCGACGATCGCAGTGCGCGTCGACAGACCGAGTCCATTTACCGGGGGATTGTTTAGCGTAATGACGGCAACCGCGCCATTGACTTGATATTCGGCAGTCATATCTCTTCCTTTGTGAATTGAGGTCTCTGGAGTCTAGAACGATGAATACGAGAGGTATATTCTAATGTCAAACTATACCGCAAAACGAACGGTCGTATTATTTTTTTCACAAAGCGCCAATCCGAAATCATAACGGCTAACCGCGCCAAAACGGTCCTGAAAACCGGCCGCGTTTGCAGACGATGGAAACTTAAAAATTTGCCGGTAGCGGAGTTCCTGTTCAGCCGATGCTCAGTGTCATGCGCAAGCCATCGG
>JACMQD010000469.1 GCA_014377155.1 Herminiimonas sp. | reverse complement strand
CTTCGCATCCCCCGTTGATCGCCCGTCAGTGGACGAGCAACCTATCAGAGATCGGGCTTTTGCAAAGAAGAGTGGCGCTGCGTTTCAGAAGCGACGCGGCGTGATTGGGCGAGTATGATCATTCAGCTCTACTGAGTCAGAAGGCGCTGAATTTCAGCATCCGGGACCCGGGTGCATCCGGCCAGAATGCTGCCAGGTAGCGGCCCCTGAATCGAGAACGTCCAGACTGGCTTGTCCGGATAGAACACCGCCGCCATGCCCTGATTGCCGCTATAACCGCCGTACTGGTTCTTAGCATTGAGCGATAACATGATGGTCCAGCGGACCGGCCGCCCGTCCTTCACCTTCACCTTGACCGGGGGGTAGCAAATCAGGAAGTTTGTGATCGAACCTGCATCGGTCAGAGAGCCGCGAAGCGAAGCCACGATCTGGGGGAGGGCTCGCTCGCGCGACATTTCGGGATAAACGGTCCAGTCGACGTTCTCTTCCTTCGCATTGGCAGGATGATTCGCCACCAAGGCCATCGCGCCAGCACTTGCCGCGACCATGAGCCTGTGCGTTGATGTCTTCAGTGAAAATCTCATTTGGCAACCTGCATACGATAAGTGACATTCGCACCGTGCTTGGTGGCACGGGCAAGTCAAGTCGATTGTCACTGATCGTCTGTAGTCGGATCGGCGACATGGGCGGCACATCCTCGCAATGGATGTCCGTCAACGCCTCGCCGCCAATCTGCGCCGCCTTCGCCACGAGCAGGGCTGGAGCCAGGAAGAGTTCGCCGAGCGTGTGGGGATCCACCGGACCTACGTCAGCGATCTTGAGCGTGGTGCGCGCAACCCCACCATTGCCGTTGTCGAGCGGCTGGCTAAACCGCTGAAGGTCAGGCCTGGGTCGCTGCTGGACTGAACGCCTTGCATTCGGCAACGCCCCACAATTCCTGATCACGCGTCATCGGCAAGACGACTGCATTTGGCGCGGCGGAGATGCCGCCTGGTTGTAAGGTTCCGCTAGGTCGCCAAACAGATCGCGAGCGATTCGGTCCCGTTGCATACCGTCCCTGCGACACAGACGGGCTAGAAATCTGCTTACAATGAGCGGAGATAGCCGATGTCAGATAGCACCTTCACTGTCCCGAAACGTTGCGCCATTTACACGCGCAAAAGCACCAACAGTCGTCTCGAGCACGAAGTAAATTCGCTCACCACCCAACACGAGATTTGTACTGCGTATGTTGCGAGTCAGCGATATCGCGGATGGACGGTGCTGGACCGGCGTTACGACGACGGCGGCCACTCTGGAAGCGGACTTGAGCGGCCCGCTCTCGCAGCTCTTATGCACGACATTGAGGCTGGTGAGATCGATACGGTTGTAGTGTACAAAATCGACCGGCTGACGCGTAGCCTTCTTGATTTCGTGCGCCTCATTGAGATTTTTGACCGCCGCTCAGTCGGCTTGGTGTCGGTCTCGCAGGCCTTCGATACTGCCGACAGTATGGGGCGCATGATCTTGAACGTGTTGCTGACCTTCTCGCAATTCGAACGCGAGTTGATTGCGGAACGTGTGCGCGACAGCATCCGCACTCGTAAGCGCCATGGCCGCATCCACGGCGGACTAGCCCCATTCGGGTATGATTACCGCGACGGGGAGCTGCAGGTCGTAGAGGCGGAAGCAGAGATCGTCCGGTTCATCTATGCCACGTTCCTCCGTCTCGGGACATACACCTCGGTGATGACGGCGGTACGGGAGGCGGGCTTGTGCAGTTCGCTTAAGACCGCAAGGAATGGGATCGTGCGAGGCGGAAGGCAGATGAGCCCCGGATCTGTCTACAACATCTTGCGCAATCCGATCTATGTGGGCGAGATCCGCGGGCATGATCGGACATGGCCAGGGCGCCATGCTCCTATTATCGATCGCGCCATGTGGGATGCAGCTTGCACGCTAGCGGAAACGCGCACTCGGAAAAGCCCAGATGGCCTCGGCACCAATCATTTCCTCGCTGGCATTCTCTGGGATGATCTTGGCCGTCATATGCTGCTTCACTTAAGCTGGATGAACGGTTGCCCTTATCACTCCTACGTGTCGAGTAACGCGCTTTGGTCGCAGGCCGAATATCGCCGTGCCTACCGGACGCGGGCCGATCGGCTTGACAGCCTCGTTTCAGCAGCACTCAGGGTGTTTCTAGAGGACAGGAGTCGGCTGCGCGCAGCCCTTGGCGCTCACGGCTTGTTCGGAGCCGAGCTCGATCGACTGGTTGCTCGCGCGACTGTCGCAACTGATCGAATTGCGAACACACCTACCGATCAGTGCGAATCGCTCTTTGCGGCCTTGTTTTCGCGCATTGAGGTTGCGCCCGACGTGCTCACCATGCACGTCCGCCTAATTGAGCTGCGGCGCTTTCTCGACTGGGATGGTCAGGGAGCTTTCGTCGGCCGGCCGGCTGATTGGCCGACGAGCAAGGCGCGATATGCGCTGGAGGTTCCTGTGAGCGTAATTGCGCCAGAGCGCTGGCCAGCATTCACGGTGCAACCTCGGGATCCCGCGATCTCGCGCAAACCCAACAAGCAACTCAACGTTCTTCTTTGTAGCGCCCGCGCAGCGCAGGCGCTGTTTGACGCGCATCGTGAACTCGATCTCTCGGGGTTGGCGCGGCGGTTCGGCCGCTCGCCGGGATATTTTTCTCGATTGATCCGACTTAACTACCTGGCACCTGACATTGTCGCCGCAATTGCAGACGGCACGCAGCCCTTGGAACTCGACTGCAAGACGTTGGCATCGGCGCACATTCCACTCGATTGGGCGATTCAACGCCGCATGTTTGGCTTTCCTGACCCTCGCCGCGCCGTCACGGCACAAGACATGTACGGCAGAGGCATGTGGTCCTTCGGAAGTACGAACCAGACGTTGCCGCAACCTCGAAGTGAGCGTTGATGGAATTTGTTTGAGGTCTGTCGGCTGTCGCTAGCATCGCGGTCGCTCTGCCAGGACAGCGGTTGCGCCGGCAACTGCCGTTCGTTCAGCTGGCGTCCAACCAGCGCGGACTGTTGGGTGCCTGGTCGGCAACTTTCAATCAAGTGAGCGGCTGTATTCGACGGCGGCCGATAACTTACCCGTAAGCGATCACTCGCCGCTCGTTAGTCTAACCGACCACTTTTCTATCCAATCAGTCATCCCAGCGCGTTTCAGTATGGCAACATCGGATCGCGGCGCGACGGTTCCATAAATCGGCCGGTCGCCCCATCCCGGCTTCGCTTCACCAAAGGCCCAACGCATCGAGATATATGTCGCAGGATCGCGGCCATCGAGGGATTGCTCGTCATTGAGCTGGCACGCAAGTTCCCACGCGTCTTCGGGTGTCGGTGCCCAACGCAAGATCTGCTTGGCCCAGTACATTCGAAGATTATTGTGAAGCCATCCTGTTTGCCGCCAGTAGCGTTGACAGGCATTCCATGTTTTGTCGGGTGTAGAGCCTGAAATTACTTGAGCGATGGTAACCGGCTCGCGTGCGTCGTCACGGTGCGCGTCAAGCGTTGCGCGCGCGGCGCGGGGCAGCGATGCATAGGTATTGAGGTCAGGTGACGCTTGCATGCGCCAGTGCGCCCATTCGCGCCATGTCAACAATTCGTCATAGAATTTGTATCGCGCCGATGCCTTCTCAACGCTGGCATCGACGGCATTCATGATTGCCCAGGGGCTGACCATCCCAAAGTGCAGGTAAGGTGACAGCTGCGTGCATGAATGTGCATCGGCGGCGTTGTTACGGCGACTGGCATAGTCGGGCACGATCACGTCGGCCGCAACCATCACGCGACGCTCGACTTCTTGCGTTGTCGCTGCATGGTCCGACACACCCGGCAATGCATGATTGACCCCGCACGATGCTACCAACATGTCGAGCTCGGGATCGCTCATTCGCACCAGATGTTCTTGCTTGAAGTCGAGCTTTCCGTCGAACGGTTCAATCTCTGGCTTAACTGGCATGCGCAGCGCGCGCCACTCGGCACGCAGCGGTGTGTGAGAAGCTCGAAAGTCCTTTGTCGCATGCAACTTGCCCGGCAGAGCGCGGAACGGGACAAGTCTTGTTGCATCAACCGCGATCGTTGCCACGTCCGTTCGTGCGGCGAAGGTTCGTGCCTGCGCAGCACCGACAAAAGTGGCATGTTCATCGACGAATACGGCAGCGGCGTCGGCAGCAAGTCGATAGACAAGTCCCCGCTCGATGTGGCCGTCGCGTTCGACATATTGCACGCACGCGACCCCACGATCTTCCAGCGTGCACGCCATTGCCCGGCTCGCACCGAGAATGAAGCGATGTAGCCGGTCGGACGCGTGCGGATAGTCTTGGCGCAGCCCGTGATAAACCAGAACTGGTAACTTCAAGCGGTTGCCCAGCATGATTGCGGCATCGATGGTCGGATGGTCGTCGCCCCGCAACGTCTGCTGCAACCAGCACAAGACATAGCGGGCACCCGCGCGCATGGGCGCGTCGTTCAAGGCGACGCCGCGCTGGGCAAATTCGCGACCAAGATCGGCCGGATCAAATGGCATCGATAATCGCAGTTACAGCGATGCGTTGCATGGAAGGTCGGCCAGAACCCATAAATCTCCCCAACTTTATCAATCAATTTGCATACGCCACCGGTCGTTGGATAATATTCGACGT
>JACMQD010000468.1 GCA_014377155.1 Herminiimonas sp. | reverse complement strand
TGCTCGACACCGTGCGCTGGACCTGGCGCGTGAAGGTGTTCATGCACCTCGAAACCGAACTGATGAGTACACTGCGCGAAAAAGCCGAAGTCGAAGCGATCAACGTCTTTGCGCTGAACCTGAAAGCGCTGCTGCTGGCCGCCCCTGCCGGACCACGTGCGACGATGGGTCTCGATCCCGGCCTGCGCACCGGCGTCAAGGTCGCAGTGGTCGATGCCACCGGCAAGGTGGTCGACACCACCGCGATCTTTCCGCATCAGCCGCGCAACGACTGGGATGGTTCGCTGCATGCGCTGGCGCTGCTGGCAGCCAAGCACAATGTGTCGCTGATCTCGATCGGCAACGGCACTGCCTCGCGTGAAACCGACAAGCTGGCGGCGGACCTGATTAAGCTGTGCCCGCATCTGAATTTAACCAAGATCGTGGTGTCGGAAGCGGGCGCCTCGGTGTATTCCGCTTCGGAATTCGCTTCGCGCGAGTTGCCCGATATGGATGTGTCGTTGCGTGGCGCGGTCTCGATTGCGCGTCGCTTGCAAGACCCGCTGGCTGAACTGGTGAAGATCGATCCGAAATCGATCGGCGTCGGCCAGTACCAGCACGATGTCGGGCAGACGCAACTGGCGCGCTCGCTCGACGCCGTTGTCGAAGATTGCGTCAACGCGGTTGGCGTCGATGTCAACACGGCTTCGGCACCGCTGCTGGCGCGGGTCTCGGGCCTCAACGCCAGCGTGGCGCAAAGCATCGTCACGTACCGCGACCTCAAGGGCATGTTTACCTCACGCACGGCCTTGCGGGCGGTGCCGCGTCTAGGCGACAAGACCTTCGAGCAGGCCGCCGGCTTCCTGCGCGTGATGGTCAGCGACAATCCGCTGGACGCCTCGGCGGTGCATCCCGAATCCTATCCGCTGGTCGAGAAAATCCTGGCCGACCTCAAGAAAGACGTCAAGGGTGTGATCGGCGACGCCAAGTTGCTCAAGTCACTCAATCCGGCCAAATACGCGGATGACAAATTCGGTGTACCGACCATTACCGATATTCTCAAGGAACTCGAAAAACCGGGCCGCGATCCGCGTCCGGAATTCACCACGGCGACCTTCAAGGAAGGCGTCGAGGAAATCCGCGACCTGCGCCCCGACATGATTCTCGAAGGCGTGGTTACCAACGTTGCCGCGTTCGGGGCTTTCGTCGACATCGGCGTGCATCAAGATGGCCTGGTGCATATTTCAGCCTTGTCGAATACCTTCGTCAAGGACCCGCACACGGTCGTCAAAGCCGGCCAGGTGGTCAAGGTCAAGGTGCTGGAAGTCGATGAAAAGCGCAAGCGCATCGCGCTGACCATGCGCCTTGCCGACGAAGCGCCGGCGCCTGGCGCCAAACCGGCGCAGCGCGCCGACCGTAACGACGCAAAAAGGTTGTCGCAGCATCAACAACAGCGTCCTGCCACGCCGCCGGCCAATAGCGCCATGGCGGCGGCTTTTGCCAAACTCAAGCCGTGACCATGCAGGCAAGCGCTTAATTTCCTATAATGACCCTATCTTTTACAGTGAGGCAGCCATGAGCGACGTACAAAGTTGGATCCAAGAGACCGTGACGCAAAATCCGGTCGTGTTATTCATGAAGGGCACATCGCAGTTTCCGCAATGCGGATTTTCTGGAAAGGCGATCCAGTTGCTCAAAGCCAGCGGCGCCGAGAACATCGTGACCATCAACGTGCTGGACGACGCCGACGTGCGCCAGGGCATCAAGGAATTTTCCAACTGGCCGACAGTGCCGCAGTTGTATGTCAAGGGCGAATTCGTCGGCGGCTCGGACATCATGAATGAAATGTTCGAGTCCGGCGAACTGCAGACCTTGCTGAAGGCTTGAGATGACGGCGTCCGGCGGTGCTCCGGTTGTTACGATGCCGCCGCGTCGTCTGATCATCGCCATCACCGGCGCCACTGGCGCCGTCTACGGCGTGCGCCTGCTGCAAGTACTGGGCGAGATCGACGGTATTCAAACCCACCTGATGGTGTCCGATGCCGGGGTGCTCAATTTGCACCAGGAAATGGACATGAATCGCAAGGATGTCGAAGCGCTGGCCGACGTGGTGCATAACGTGCGCGATGTCGGTGCATCGATCGCCAGCGGCTCGTTCCAGTCGGACGGCATGATCATTGCGCCTTGCTCGATGAAGAGCCTGGCGTCGGTGGCGCACGGCATGGCCGATAATCTGATCACACGAGCCGCCGACGTGGTGCTCAAGGAACGCCGCCGGCTGGTGTTGATGGTGCGCGAAACCCCCTTCAATCTGGCGCATTTGCGCAACATGACGGCGGTGACCGAAATGGGCGGCATCATATTTCCGCCCTTGCCGGGCTTTTACCACCGGCCGAAAAGTATCGACGAAATGGTCGATCACACCGTCGGCCGCGTGCTGGATCTGTTTGCGGTGCCGCATGACCTGACGCCAAGATGGAACGGCCTCAAGGGTTCAAATTCATAGCTTAGACGCATGATTGCTGAACCATCGGAGCATTCCGAAATCGATTAGGTGATGCAACACAATAAAACGCCCCGATGCAAATAGCACCCCAAACTGACGCACCCACGATCAGCAGCCGACTGTCGTTGCGCAGCAGATCGCGTACTGCAATCGGGATCGGCGTGTCGTTACTGGTGCACGCGGCGCTCTTGCTTGGCGTGCTAAAGAGCCCGCCGCTGATGAAAACCGAGCCGGTATTTCCGGAACAGAGCCCGATTACCTTACTGTTGCCGCCGGCGCCAATCACGCCGCCACAAGCCATACCGGAGCCGCAACCACAGGTACAGCCAAAGCGCACGCTACCCCCGAAAAAATCCGTCGCACCCAAGCCGAAGCCGCGCGC
>JACMQD010000467.1 GCA_014377155.1 Herminiimonas sp. | reverse complement strand
TGGCCATGCAGTTCGGCCGCCGGAAAAAGCTGTGGCGCCACCGCTGAACAGATTTTTTCCGCGTGCGGGCAGCGCTCACGAAAGCGGCAACCGGCCGGTGGGTTGATCGGATTCGGCGGGTCACCGATCAACGGTGGTCGCTCGGTCCGATGGGCCGGGTCCATGGAGGGCACGGCCGCCAGCAACGCGCGCGTGTAAGGATGTGCAGGATTGCCGTAAATCTGTTCCACCGGCCCGATCTCGACCACCTGGCCGAGATACATCACCATCACGTCGTCGCAAATGTAATGCACGACATGCAGGTCGTGCGAGATGAACAGATACGTCAGCTGATGCTCGGCCTTCAATTCCTGCAACAGATTCAGGACCTGCGCTTGGACCGATTTGTCGAGGGCGGCGACGGCTTCGTCCAGGATCACCATGCGCGGATCGAAGGCCAGCGCCCGTGCAATATTGATGCGTTGTCGCTGGCCACCGGACAATTCATGCGGATAACGCGAGCCGAACTGGTCGGGTTCAAGACCGACGCGAGCCAGCAGGCCGCGCGCGCGGTCGATTGCCTGCGCGCTCGGCAAGCCGTGTGCCTTCGGTCCGTAGGCGATCGTTTCGATGATCGTCAATCGTGGATTGAGCGAACCGAACGAATCCTGGAAAACCATTTGCAAATTGCGCCGGAATGCTTTCAGTTCAAGCCCGCCGAACTCGCCCACGCCGTCGCCATCGAAAATCAGCGCGCCGCTATCGGGCGCCATCAGGCGCGCGATCAGGCGTGCGGTCGTCGATTTGCCGCAGCCGGATTCGCCGACGACGCCGAGTGTCTTTCCTTTTGCAACGGAAAAACTGATACCGTCCACCGCGTGCACGAATTTACGTTCACGCTCGAACATGCCGCCACGCACCGGGAAGTATTTTTTCAGGTCGCGCACGACCAACAAAGGTTGCGCCGGGCCACCGCGATCCACAGACGGTGGCAAGATGCGGATTTCGTTTGGGCTGGTCATCATTTGCGTATATCCATGGCCGAACGTGCACTGTCTGCAAGCAGATTGAACGCGATCGAGGTAAAGAAGATCATCGCGCCCGGCAATGCCGCGACCATCGGGTTACGAAAAATCGCCGAGCGCAGCGTGTTCAGCATCAAGCCCCATTCCGGCTCCGGTGGTTTGACACCGAGCCCGAGAAACGACAAGCCGGAACCGAGAATCATGCTCACGCTGAGCAAGCCGGTCGCATACACGAACACGGGGCCGAGCACGTTGCCCAATACATGCACGCGAATGATGGAAAACGAGCTGGCACCGCTCATGCGCGCCGCTTCGATGTAATCGAGGCGACGAACCTGCGTGGTGACGCTCTCCGCAATTCGCACTACCTGCGGCACGAACACCAGCGTCAGTGCAATCAGACTGTTGCTCATGCCGGGACCGAGTGCGCCCGCAATTGCCACTGCCAGCAGCACCGATGGAAAGGCATAGAACACATCCAGCATGCGCATCGTGACCATGTTGAAACGACCACCGACATAGCCTGCAAACAAGCCAATCGACGTGCCGATCAGGAAGGCGGCCAGCACCGGCACCACGCCCATCAGCAGTGATAGTCGACCGCCATACATCAACCGCGTCAGCATGTCGCGCCCAAGCTCATCGGTGCCGAGCAGATGCCCGGGTGAACCGATCGGCAACAGGCGCTGCAGCATGCTGGCCTTGTAGGCATCGGCAGGCGCCAGCCAGGGTGCGAAGACCGCTGCGCCGATGATGAGCAACAGGACGGCGCTGCTCAATAGCGCAACCGGATCGCGACTGAGTTGGCGCAGCACGACGGTCCAGTAACTGCGGCTCGGCGCACTGGCGATCGATGGCGCCGACACGGCGGTAGGGATAGACATGGCGGACTCCATCAGGCACGTCCCATGCGTGGATCGATCAGCGGTTGCACGATATCGACCAATAAATTCAATACCACGAAAAACATGCACAGCACGAGGATCGTCCCTTGTAGCAAAGGTATGTCACGCTGGAAGATCGCGGTGTTCAGCAGGAAGCCCGTCCCCGGCCACGCGAAGACCGTTTCGACCAGGATCGATCCACCCATCAGATAGCCGATCTGCAATCCGGCGACCGCCAGAATCGTCGGCGCGGCGTTCTTCGCGACATGCCGAAAAATTGTGCGGTTGTTCAATCCGCGCGCACGCAATGCGACGACAAATTCCTGTTCCAGCATGTCGGCCACCAGCGCCCGTACGGTCCGGGTAATGATCCCCAGCGGGATCACAGACAGGGTCAAGGCGGGCAGCACCAGATGACGCATGTGCTCGTAGTCCCACAGCCATTCGGACGAGCCGCCCGGTCCGGCTCCCATCGCCGGAAACCACGCAAGCCATGTCGAAAAAATAATTGTCAGGACCAGGCCTAGCCAGTAGTGCGGAATACTGACGCCGACCACCGACAGCACCGTCGCGATGCGATCGATCCAGCCGCCATGCCAGTAACCGGCCAGCGCGCCTAATATGCAGCCGACCAGTACACCGGCGAGACCGGCGACCCCGGCCAGCAACAGCGTATTGCTGACTGCGCCGATGACTTCGCTACGTACTTCACGACCGGACGCGATCGATTTGCCGAGGTCGCCCTGGACTGCGCGCAGCAACCATTTTCCGTACTGAACCGGGATCGGTTTATCGAGACCATACGCGCTTTTTAGTGCGGTGATGACCTCGGCCGGCGCATCGGCGGGGGCCACCGCGTTCAACGGATCGCCCGGTGCCAGATAGACCAGCATGAACGACACCACCGTCACGCTCAGGGCGATCGGGATGGTATAGAACAGGCGCTTCAGAATGTACGAGAACATGACGAACTTTCAGATGGAACGGACTGGCAGTGAAGCGTTTTTTGAAAATCAATTTTTGCGCTGGCAGGGCGTGCGCAATTTGTCTGCACGCCCCTTTCGTCAGCATTACATCTTCAATGTCGTCAGGTCCTGGAACCAGTGTTGCGCCTGAACGAAGCCTTTTACCTTCGTCGATAAAACATGGGGATTGACATCATGCACAACCCACAGCATCAGCGCATCGTCGACCATGGTCTGATGGACTTTTGCCAGCAGCGCATCCTGAACTTTCGGATCGAAACTGGTGCGGATTTTATCCAGCGACGCATCGACTGCCGGGTTGCTGTAGCCACCCCAGTTGACGCCATTCGGCGCCACATACTTGCTGTCGACAAAACGCGTGATGCCGTAGAACGGATCGGCCGTCACATAGCCCAGGTTGATCGCGCTGATGCCCTTGCCCGAGTTCATGTCGGCTTTGACGCCGCTACGCCAGTGCAGATACAGATTCTCCAGTTCGACCACATCGAATTCGAGCTGGATACCGATTTCCGCTAGGCTTTGCTGGATGTATTCATTCATCGGCAACGACAGCATTTGACCGGTGCCGCCCTGCGCGATGATGACCTTGGCCTTCAGCGGTTTGGCTTTGCTGTAGCCCGCCTGCGTCATCAGCGCCTTGGCTGCCGCGACGTCATAGGTCAGCTTGAATGTCGGCTTGCCGAACCAGGGGCTGGTGGCGTCGACCTGGCCAAATGCCGGCACCGCAAGGCCGTTCATCAATTTGACGATACCTTCACGATCGATCGCGAGGTTGGCAGCTTTGCGCACGCGAATATCGGCCCACGGCGAGCCGGGCTGCGTGCTGAAGTGATACGGCCAGACGTGCGGCGTGACGTTTTTTACCAGCTTGAAACCGCCGGCCTGCAATTGCGGCACGACATCCGGCGGTGGCGTCTCGATCAGATCGACCTGACCGCTCAGCAACGCATTCGAGCGTGTCAACGCATCCGGAATGGGCACCAGCACGATGCGGTCGGTTTGCGCCATGCGCGTCTTGTCCCAATAGCCTGCATTCTTGACCAGATCAGCGCGCTCGCGCGGCACGAGTTTATCGAGCTTGAACGGGCCGGTACCCGACGGCTGCGACGCAAACTTGTTCCAGTCGCGACCGACTTTGTCGAACTGTGCCGGACTGGAAATCAGAAACCACGGCAGTTGGTACGGGAAGAGCGCATCGACGGCCTTGGTGGTGATTTCGACGGTGTAATCGTCGATCTTGGAATAGGACGCAATCGATGGAATGCGCGGGCGGACCTGGGCACTTTGCTTCGCATCGAATTGCGGCGATTTGTCGTTGAGGACCTTGTCGAGATTCCAGATCACGGCGTCTGCCTTGAACTCGGAGCCATCATGGAACATGGCACCTTTGCGCAACTTGAAGACCCATTTTTTGCTGTCTTTAGGATCGACTTTCCACTCGGTCGCCAGACCTGGCATCAACTTGCCGGGACGTGTGCCGATATTCGACTCCCAGGCAACCAGCGGATCGTAAATCGTGTGGCCTGTGAACTGGTACGCCCCGGCACCCCGGTCGGGTTGGCCGGTCGTCAGGGGGATATCTGCCATCGAAATGCCATACCGCGCGACGGTCTCGGCATTGGCACTTGCATGCAATGCGAAAACAACAGGAAGAGCGAACAGGCAACGGGCAAGATGCGTGGAAATGCGTGGCGAAAACGAGTGCATGAAGTGCTCCGGGATTGGATGAAGACCATTCCGGTATTGCATACATCATGCCAAGTTACTGATTTTTCGGAATGTTTTTAGCAAAGCGCTGTTTTTATTCGATTAAATCGATTTTGTTTGTTTTGCGGGGACGAAGGATCATTCGTACAGTGCGATATTTTTTAGAACTTCCATACAAACGCACCAGCCGAGGCACGAAAATAGTGCGATTGTATGTAAGCGAAGGTGAGTGAGGCAGTGGTCATCGGGCGCGCTTCCTGGTCCCTAAAGCCGCATGGTGGCTGCGAAGACGGTGAGCGCGAGCGCGGCGACGACGACGCACGTTAGCATAAAACGCAGGCGGATGAACCACTCCGGCAGTCCGTACCAGGCGAACAGCCGCTTGTCGACCTGATAGGCTGCGATAAAACCCACAATTAATACCGCGAACGACGCGCGACCGACCATGGTGGACGACCACGCGATCAAGGCGGGCACGACACTCCACACTAACGCGTTCTTGCTCTGCTGTTCAGTCAGCGTGGACGACATCAACGCTGCGCCCCAATGTATTCCGCCCAAAAAAGACAGAATGGCGACGCCGTAGGCGAGTTGCCACTGAATGCATGAAAGCAGCCAGTCCGGACGCACCATCCAGCACGCCAGCGACAACATCGCAAATGGTGCCAGTCCGGCGAAGCCCAGCGTGTAAGCAACGCGTTTGTTTAGAAAATGGCTATTCATTGACATTGGTGGGCGTGCATGCTGGCCGCGTGGTTTGAAGAGTTGACTAGTTTAACCCGACCGCTGCAGCCCGCCGGTACTGGGCGTCCGGTCCGGATCTGGCATGCTGAGGGCCGATTTCGGCTACGTCACTGGCGACAAGCTCCGACTTATTTTCCCTGTAAAGCCGACGCGTGCTGCAACGTGAAAATCATGCTGTCCACCAGTTTTTCCGCGTCGCCCGACAGGTCAAAACTCTCCGGACTGAAAAGCCAGTTGCTCAGCAATCCATGAAAACTCGCATGGAATGCAATCCCTGCCAGGCGCACGTCAAGACTCTTCGGCAACTGCCCTTGCGACACCGCGCGCTGCAAAATGCGCCGGATGTTATCCATGCCTTGCCGATACCAGTCCTGCTGACGCAGCAGGATCGGATCAACCGCGTCCGTGCATTCGTATTTGTGGTAAACGATATCCATTACCTTGCGCGCATGCGGATTGTGCACCGTGTCGCGCAACACGAATACGCAGGTCGCTCGCAATTGTCCCAACGGATCAATTTCGCGTTCGTCGGCGGTAGCGTCGACCATTGCCTCGATCGGCAGGCGTACCCGCTCGCACATCGCGCTGAACAGGTCAGCCTTGTTTTCGAAATGCCAGTAGATTGCACCGCGTGTGACACCCGCGGCGCGCGCGACATCGGTCAGCGAGGTGCGTGTCACGCCCTGCGCGTGGAACATGTCCTCCGCCGCATCCAGTATCCGGCAGCGGGTTTCGAGTGCTTCTTCTTTCGTGCAACTTGCCATGGTCAGTTAATACCCGTGTCATGAACCGCCGCTACTATTAGCGCCGGGGGACCTATTATCAGTT
>JACMQD010000076.1 GCA_014377155.1 Herminiimonas sp. | reverse complement strand
TCGGTACGAGCGAACGGCTATTTCGACAAATACGTCGCCGTGGTTGAAACCGGTGTTGCCCTCGAAGATGAATCGGAAATCGTTACCGACGCCAATGAAATAAAGTGGTTGCGGCAACAGGTTACGTCGATCGGTGAAGGCATTGCGATCACCACACGGGATATTTCACCGCGCAAACGAGCCGAACTGGAAAACCGTAATAGCCATGCCTTTTCGCAATCGCTGATCGATCACTTGCCGGTTTTGATCTACGTGCGCGACATGCGTGAAAATGCCGTGCACCGCATGCTGGTGTGGAATCGGAAGGCCGAGGAGACAACCGGCTACCTCGCGCGCGACGTCCTCGGCAAGTCAGATCGGGAAGTCTTTCCCGGCGACATGGTGGACGCGTTTGACAGGATCGAACATAAGATCCGCCAGAATCCCCAAGTGACCGACATCCCGGAAATCGCTTTCCGGCGCGCGGACGGCGGCTTGCGCTATATCCACGTCACTACGGTTCCACTGTACGACAATAGCCTGCGGCTTGAATATTTGCTGGGCATTGCCGAAGATATTACGAGTCGGCGCGAGCAAGACTTGGCGTTGCGTACCAAGCAGGCAGAACTGACGGCTGCCAACGACGCCTCGCCGCTCGGGCTGTTTCGCACAGGTCCCAAGGGTGACTGCACCTATGTCAATCGCACCTATGAAGAAATGTCGGGCCTGACCGCCGAGCAGGCAATGGGCGATGGCTGGGTCAAGGCGATCTGTCCGGAAGACCGTCTGAAGGTATTCCAGTCTTGGGGGCAGAGTTCACGCACACAACAACCTTACCAGGGTGTGTACCGCTTTCGACACGCCGATGGTCGCGTCGTATGGGTGTCGATGAAAACCTCGCCGATCCTCGTCGACGGTGACATCCAAGGGCATGTCGGCAGCGTCGACGACATTACCGCACGGCGCGCGGCAGACCAGGAACTGTCGAAAAGCGAACAACGGCTTCGTACCATCACCGACACGCTGCCGGCGCTAGTGGCTTACATCGGCGCTGACGAGCGCTACCGATTCAACAACCGCGCCTATGAAACCGCTTTCGGCGTTGATCGTTCGGCTATTCTTGGCAAGACCGTTCGTGAATTTGTCGGCGAAACCAATTATCGGCAGATCGCGCAGTACGTTCGGCGCGCGCTGGGCGGCGAACGCGTGACGTTTGAACAGGAAGAACTGCGCGGCGGTTTCTATCGCTACATGGAGTCGACATTTATTCCGCAGTTTGCCGATGACGGCAATGCAGTGGTCGGATTCAACGTCATGATCCAGGACGTCACCGATAAGAAACTCGAAGAGCGACGCCTGTTACAACTGGCGCAGGTCGATGGCTTGACCGGCTTGATGAACCGCACCGGGTTCGAACAAAAACTGTTCGATGCGATGACAGCGAGTCGCGGACAACATAGCTTGATGGCGCTGATGTACCTGGACATCGATCGCTTCAAAAACATCAATGACACCCGAGGCCACTTGGTCGGCGATGCGTTGCTCAAAGCGTTTGCGGCACGCCTTGCGCGTACTTTGCGCTCGGTCGATACCATCGCCCGCCTCGGAGGCGATGAATTCACGGTTATCATGGAAGGGTTGGCAAAGCCTGACGACGCCGTGACTGTCGCCGCAAAAATCGTACAGTCGATGAAATCCTTGTTTTCACTCGAAGGCGTGCCGGTCGCCGTCAGCGCCAGCGTAGGCGTGGCTTTCTATCAGGGCGGCGACGGAGACCCGAAATCCCTTATCGGGCTGGCCGACGCCATGCTGTACCAGTCGAAGGCGGCCGGCCGCAATACTTACAGTGTCGCTCCGCTCGGCGATGACCATAAAAAGGCCGGTGCGCAGTTCTGAACGCGGCTCGCAGGCCGGCTCCTGTAATCAAAATATTCAAGCTGTACGCGCTGAATTTGCAAAACCAAAAGTTGCAGAACCGATCACGCGAAACCATGTCGAACAGCCATTCAAACCATGGTGAAAGAGACGACATGCCGCGAGTAATGTGGAAAGGCGCCATCAGTTTTGGCTTGGTTCATGCGCCGGTTGCGCTGTATCCGGCGGCCAAACACGACGATATCGATTTCGACTGGCTGCAAAAAAAGACCCTGGAACCGGTCGGCTACAAACGCATCGTCAAGAAGACCGGCAAGGAAATCGACAAGGAAGACATCGTCAAAGGTATCCAGTACGAACCGGGCAAGTACGTCCTGTTATCGGACGACGAAATTCGCTCTGCCAATGTCAAGTCGACGCACACGATCGATATTCTGGCCTTTGCCGACGCCAGCGAACTATCCTTCCTGTTTTTCGAGACGCCGTATTATTTGGCGCCCACCAAAGGCGGCGAAAAAGTCTACGCGCTGCTGCGTGAAGCGCTGTTGCAAACCAAGAAAATCGGCGTTGCCAACGTCGTCATCCAGACAAAGCAGCATCTGGCGGCGCTCATCCCTACCGACACCATGATCGTGCTCAATACACTGCGCTGGGGCAGCGAAGTACGCCCTTTCGACGATCTCGCCATTCCGGAAAAAGGCGCGAAAGCGGCTGGTATCAAGGAAAAAGAGTTGACGATGGCCGCGCAGCTGATCGAAAGCATGTCCGAGAAATGGGATCCAAGTCAGTATCACGATACCTTCCGCGATGACATCATGGCTTTGGTCAAGCGCAAGATCGATGCCGGCCAGGCAGAAATCATCGCTGATGTTGCGCCGGACAAGCCCGAAGAAAAATCCGACAACGTCATCGATCTGACCGAAATCCTGCGCCGCAGCCTGCGTGGACCAGCGAAAGAAAAATCCGCAACGCCGGCCGCCAAAACAGTTAAAAAGAAACCTGCTGCCGCCCCGCGCACCCGCAAGGCTGCGGGTTGATCGATGATGATGGATGATTCGCTAGCTGAACGCCAGAACGAGCACAGGCCATGAACCAAAAACTGTCCGACTACCATCGCATGCGCGACTTCGGCATCACCCCTGAACCCAAAGGCGAAACGAGGCTCAAAGGGAAACAGCTTCGGTTCGTGATTCAAAAGCATGATGCGCGCAATCTTCATTATGATTTCCGTCTCGAACTCGACGGCACGCTCAAAAGCTGGGCAGTGCCGAAAGGGCCGAGCCTTGACCCTGCCGACAAACGGCTCGCGGTGCATGTAGAGGACCATCCGCTGGACTATGCCGAATTCGAAGGTATCATTCCGGCACACCAATACGGTGCCGGCACGGTCATCGTCTGGGATACCGGCAACTGGATTCCTGATGGAGATCCGGCGGCCGGCTACGCCGCTGGAAAACTCAAATTCCACCTGGAAGGCACCAAACTGCAAGGTGGCTGGACGCTGGTGCGCACCCGCCTTCCCGGGTCTTCCGGCAAGGAGCAATGGCTGCTGATCAAAGAACGTGACGATCGCGCGCGTCCAGCCGCGGATTTCGACGTGACCAGCGCGCTGCCCGACAGCGTGCTCGGCAAGCGGTCGACCCCACCGACCTCTGCGAAACCCGCCGGCCGCGCGAAGCCGAAAACCGCGCAGCAGCCGGAAAGCGGACTAGGCGTAATAAAAGGCAGCATAAAAGCACCTCTGCCGGCGACCATGAAACCGCAACTGGCAACTTTGGTCGATGCGGTGCCAGATACGGATGGCTGGGAATACGAAATCAAGTTCGACGGCTATCGATTGCTGGCCCAGATCGACGGAAACGATGTCAAGTTGTTGACGCGGGCTGGCAATGATTGGACGGCTAAACTGCCCGACCAGGCAAAGGCGCTCAACGCGCTCGGTCTCGAGAATGCGTGGCTAGACGGAGAAATCGCGGTGTTGGATGCCGCAGGCATTCCTTCTTTTCAGCTGCTGCAAAACGCTTTCGACCGCGATCGTACCGCTGACATCGCTTTTTTCCTCTTCGATATACCATACCTGAACGGCTACGATTTGCGCGCAGCGGCACTGTCGGACCGGCGCCAGGTGCTGCAGGTAGTCCTGGAGGGGCATGAATCGACGACGTTGCGCCACAGCGCGCCGATAACCGAACCGGCGCGACAACTGCTCGACAGCGCCTGCAAACTGTCCATGGAAGGCATCATCGGCAAGCGTAGCGATGCGCCCTACAGGTCAGGGCGCAGCACATCATGGATCAAACTCAAATGTGGCCGGCGTCAGGAGTTCGTCGTGGTGGGCTATACCGCACCGCAGGGTACGCGCTCGAAATTCGGCGCGCTGCTTCTGGCAGTTCATGAGGATGGCAAGCTGCGCTATGCCGGCCGGGTCGGCACCGGATTCGATGCGGACATGCTGGCCTCCCTCTACCACCAACTGCGCCCACTGGAAACCGAGATTTGCCCATTGCCGCGCCATCCGGCCGACGTGCGCCGTACCCAGGTACATTGGGTCGAGCCATCACTGGTTGCCGAAGTTGCGTTTGCGGAATGGACCCACGACGGCTTGCTGCGCCAAGCCAGTTTTCAGGGCATGCGCACTGATAAGCCTGCCGCCGAAATCCGGCGTGAAACTGCGCTGGCGCCTCTGGCCGATCATGCCGACGCGGCACCCAAGAAAAACACGCTTTGCAATCGGGTCGCTGGTGTCGTGATCACCCATCCGGACCGCGTGCTCGACCAAAGCAGCGAATATACCAAGCTCGATCTCGCACGTTATTACGAAGCCGTGGCGCTGTATATCTTGCCGCATCTGCGCAGGCGACCGGTCTATCTGCTGCGCGCGCCGGACGGTGTCGACGGCGAGCAATTTTTCCAGAAGCATGTCGAACGCATGGCTATTCCGGGAATACGTAACCTCGACCAGTCGCTTGATCCGGACCATGCACCCTTGATGGCGATCGACGATGTGGCAGCCCTGATCGGCGCCGCCCAAATGGGCACCATCGAACTGCACACGTGCAATGCCACCGAAGACAGGATCGACCGGCCTGACTGCATGATTTTCGATCTCGATCCGGATACCGCACTGCCCTGGCCAACACTGGTAGAAGCAGTGAAATTGACTAAGGTGTTGCTGGATGAACTTGGCTTGACAAGTTTTTTGAAAACCAGCGGAGGAAAAGGATTCCATCTTGTAGTGCCGCTGACTAGGCACCATGACTGGGAAGCGGTAGCAAGCTTTTCACAAAGCGTCGCCCAACATCTGGCGCGCACCTTACCTAGTCTGTTCAGCGCCAAGCTAGGTAGCAAAAACCGTGTAGGCAAGGTATTTGTTGATTATTTGCGCAACAAACGCCATGCCAGTACAGTGTGCGCATTTTCCGTTCGAGCCCGGCCTGGCATGGGGGTGTCGACGCCGTTGGAATGGGCCGAACTGTCGCAGGTTAAGAGCGCGGCCCAATGGAACATCGTAAACCTGCCGGAGCGGCTGGCCAGTCTTGAAGCCGACCCTTGGCGTGATTACGATATGAAGCGCTGCCGACTGTCAGCGGCAATGAAAAGAAGTATCTCTTCCGAAAATTAAAGGCAATTTTCTATAATAAATCCAGCCTGAAACGGACTGTTGCGCGGTTAATTTATCCTTGAATATATTTTTTTATAGAATTTTTTATAAAATATGTGCGTTTCCTGCAACACTTCTTTTTGTCTTACAAATGAATGCGGCACTGTCCTATAGAGGCGAAATTCCTGCGCAATTACTATTGATTTCATGGCCTGCAGCGAATTGCACTTACGCAATCATCGCTGATTTCATGAAAAGGGGATTTCCATGTCATTACCTTCCAAGCAATACGAGTCTCTCTCTGTCGAAAAGAAACAGTCGCATGCCGTTTCGATTTCCGAAGGCGACTGGCCGGGCTATCTTGCCGCAACTATCAATTGCAGCAAAAATATTCTGAGCCGTGAAGCGCTTGAAGAGGTGATCGAGCGCAAACGCGCCTGCGCCCTTGCCTATCTTGGACGAAGGGCACAAAAGCATGGTGGTGTGTGCAGCAGGACGCAGCCCCGCATACTGACAATGCAAATGATTGGCGAACTTGGCAAAACCAATGCCGACCTGCGCTACAAACGCTATCCCTGGCTCGAAAAGCTCTTAAAACTGATGGCCGATATCGAATCGATTCAAGATGACATCTCGATGCAGAGCAATGTGATCTCGATGACTGGCAATCTCAACGATTTTTCCGGGGCCAACAACCGGCGTGCGATCCCCCCCATGCCGATAAAATCACCGGCATTTTCGTTCGACGCTACTTCGAGAGCGTAAGCGAACGGGATTTTTGCGGTAAAAGCGCATGACGGGTTTTCACGCAGGTGGACGCCTGTGTCATCCGTTTTATGCTTTCCTTATCTTGATGCATGAAGTGACTCTGCAGACTTTCGGACGACGCTTCATCATCGCGGTACCGATCTGATCATTTTTTTCTGCGATTACGTGTAACGGAAACGATGCTGTATTTGCGGCACCGCGCGAATATGTGCCTGCTTGGTAGTAACATTCTCCCTTGCAGGAAAAATTCCGTAATGACTGCCGGACTATCCTGTTTTTTCAGTGTATTTCTGAAAGATCGTCAACAGGTTATTGCTTGGCAGGCGTGGCATCGTTCCAGAATAATATTTTTTACACGACATCTAATGATCAAAAGCAGCGCACCCGATCTCACGCCTCACACACCGATGATGCGCCAGTATCTCGGACTCAAAGCAGACCATCCGACTACGCTGCTTTTCTACAGAATGGGCGACTTTTACGAACTGTTTTTCGAAGATGCTGAAAAGGCGTCGCGCCTCTTGGGAATTACCCTTACCCATCGCGGCGCATCCAACGGCGCGCCTATCAAGATGGCAGGCATTCCCTATCATTCGGCCGACGGTTATCTTGCCAAACTGGTCAAGCTCGGCGAATCGGTAGCGATTTGCGAACAGATCGGTGATCCAGCCACCAGCAAGGGCCCGGTCGAGCGGAAGGTCATGCGCGTCATTACCCCGGGCACCTTGACCGATTCGGATCTGTTGCCGGAAAAAGCCGAACGACCCTTGTTGGCGTTGCACATGGTCGTGCAGCGCAAAATGCTGACGGTTGGCATGGCCAGTCTGTCGATGGCCAGCGGCGCACTGAAGCTGATGGAATTTTCGGTCGAGCCGAAACACCTCGACAACCGGCTGCGACAGGAACTCGAGCGCATTGCGCCCGCAGAAATTCTTACCGCCGACGGTGCGGACGACGCCATGCTGCATACACTATCGGGTCGGGCTACTGCCGTGCCACTTTGGCATTTCGATATTGCGCAGGGTGAGAAATCATTGCTTGATCAACTGGCCGTGGCGACCTTGACCGGCTTCGGTGCCGACGGTTTGACTGCATCGATCGGCGCGGCGGGTGCGTTGCTGCGCTATGCCCAAGCTACTCAAGGCCGGGGGTTGCAGCATGTGCGCGCATTGACAGTCGAATCCGAAAACGAGTTCATCGGCCTCGACGCGTCGAGCCGGCGCAATCTCGAACTGACGGAAACCTTGCGTGCTCAGGATGGCGCCCATCATGGTCCGACCCTGTTCTCGCTGCTCGATCATTGCCGCACGGCGATGGGCTCGCGGCTGTTGCGCCACTGGCTGCATCACGCGCGGCGCGACCAACGTATCGCCCAGGCGCGTCATGCAGCAATCCATGCGTTAACGGGCGCCGATGCTTGCACGGCGCTGTCGGCTACACTGACCGCCGTACCGGATATCGAACGCATTACTACGCGCATCGCGCTACTGTCGGCACGGCCACGCGACCTGGCCGGTCTGCGTGGCGGCTTGCAGCAGCTTGCTGCTCTGCAGGCGTGCGTTGCACAGTGCGACAAGGACGCTTGTGTACCCTTGCTGCAAAGCTTGCATGACGCCTTGGCCACACCGTATGACTGCCTCGATCTGCTAACACGCTCGATTGCTACAGAGCCTGCCGCGTTAGTACGCGACGGCGGTGTCATCGCGCCCGGCCATGATGTCGAACTCGATGAATTGCGCGGCCTGTCGGAAAACGCAGGACAATTCCTGATCGATCTGGAAACGCGCGAGCGCACTCGCACCGGCATCAGCAACTTGCGCGTCGAATACAACCGCGTGCACGGTTTTTATATCGAAGTCACCAATGGCCAGACCGATCGCGTGCCTGAGGATTACCGCCGCCGCCAGACCCTCAAGAATGCCGAGCGCTACATCACACCAGAACTGAAGGCTTTCGAAGACAAGGCGCTGTCGGCCCAGGAACGCGCGCTGACCCGCGAAAAATACCTGTATGAACAACTGATCGGCGATCTGGCGCAGCACATCGGCAGCTTGCAAACCATCGCCGGCGCAGTGGCGCAACTCGATACACTGGTGGCGCTAGCCGACCATGCGGAGCGCAATAACTGGTGTGTGCCACAACTGGTCTCGGAGCCGATTCTCTGCATCGAGCAGGGTCGCCACCCAGTGGTCGAAGGCGTCATCGAACGCTTTATTGCCAATGACTGCGACATGAGCGGTGATCGAAGAATGCTGCTGATTACCGGCCCGAACATGGGCGGCAAGTCGACCTACATGCGGCAGGTGGCGTTGATTACGCTGCTGGCTTACATCGGCAGCTTCGTGCCCGCCGCCCGCGCCGTCATCGGCCCGATCGATCGCATCTTCACACGCATCGGCGCCGCGGACGATCTGGCCGGCGGGCGCTCGACGTTTATGGTTGAAATGACCGAGTCGGCTGCCATCCTCAACGGCGCAACTTCCCAGTCGCTGGTGTTGATGGACGAAGTCGGACGCGGCACGTCGACCTTCGACGGTCTGGCTTTGGCATGGGCGATTGCCCGCCATCTCATCGACGTCACGCAAAGCTACACCTTGTTTGCCACCCATTATTTCGAACTGACGCAGCTACCGGAACTGCATCCGGCAGCCGTCAACGTCCATCTGTCGGCGGTCGAGCACAAGGACCGGATTGTCTTCCTGCATGCAGTGCTGGCTGGTCCGGCCTCGCAAAGCTATGGTTTGCAGGTAGCGCAGCTCGCGGGCGTGCCGCAACCGGTCATCCGTGCGGCACGCAAGCATCTGGCGACTCTGGAAGCGCATTCACTGCAGCCGACACCGCAGTTCGACCTGTTCGCGTCACCTGCTGCGGCAGCCATCGATGACAATGATACGGAAGCTGCCGCGGACCAGGCACGAATCGGGGATGCCGTGGTCGAAGCGTTGGCCCGGTTGGATCCGGATAATTTTTCACCGCGCGATGCGCTGGACATGCTGTACCAGCTAAAACGCCTTACCGTTCAATGAAGAGCGAGATGATAACAAAACAACGGCTGCGCCACGTCGCATGCAGCCTTTTGATGATCGCAAGCATGGTGACTTTTTGCGCACCGGTTGCAGCCCAACCGTCGGCGTTCAGCTTCGGCGTCATCGCCCGGCTGGACAGCGCATCGGCGGATGCGGCATGGTGGCGCGACATGCTGCACGAAACCGATGCCGACAGCCTGGCATTCGTGGTGGCGAACGGCATCAAAGCCGGCACGGAACCCTGTACAGACAAGCTGTACGAACGGCGCAAGTCGATGCTCGAAGAAGCCAAGAATGGCGTGATCCTGTCGTTGACGGCGAGCGACTGGAGCGATTGCACTACCTCGCAGGGCAAGTCCGCTGCGATCGATCGACTAGGACGGATGCGCGATATGTTCTTCACCGATGATTTTTCGTTCGGCGCGAGCAAGATTCCGGTATTGCGCCAGTCGACCACACCCAAGTTCCGCAGCTATGGGGAAAACGCGCGATGGGAAATCGGCGACGTCATCTTTGCCACCATCAACATTCCCGCAAATAACAATCATTATGTCACCGACGCCGGGCGCAACAGCGAATTCGAAGACCGGCTTATCGCAAACCGCGACTGGCTCAAACGCGTGCATTTGTCCGCCACGCATCGCAAATTGGCGGGCATCGTGCTCTTTTGCGATGGCAATCCCCTGCTCGCACCGGATACGACAGGCTTTTTCAATCGACGCGCCAAGCGCGACGGTTTCGCCGAAACCCGCAAACTGATAGGTGAAATGGCAGAAAAATATCCGGGGAAGGTTCTGGTAATTCATGGGCAAGGAACGCCGACTACAACCGCCAAAGGAATTAACTGGAACAAAAACCTGGGCGACCTCAATGTTGGCAGCGATTGGCTCAAACTGACAGTCAATGCGGCCAATCCGAATTTGTTCGTCGTCAACCGGGAGCCGGTCGAGCAAAAAAATGCCAGCAACTGATTTATGGGAACTCTGTAATAGGCTCAGAGCGAGTGCCTAACGTTTGCATTGAACATCGCTGCTAATCGCTTGTCCTTTCATAAACCCTGACTAATCTTCTCACTGCGAAGCGACAGCCATGTGCGGACGCATTACCCAGTACCAATCGAATTCCATCTATGCCGCCGAGTTGGGCTGGCGCGTACCGAACCCCAGCTGGGACACGGCGCGCAAACCAAACTGGAACCTGCCGCCCGGAGCATCGGCATTGCTGCTGCACTGTTTCGAAGAAGGACGCCAGGAAATGAATACGGTCCATTGGGGTTATACACCGTCGTGGGCGCAGACGGAAAAACGCCAGGTTTCCAATGCGCGCATCGAAAAGGGGGCTGCCTCGCCTTACTTCCGTTCTCTCTGGAAAGCTGGTCGTGCCATCGTGCCAGCCGACGGCTGGTATGAATGGGTCGGTCCCAAGGGCAACAAGCAGCCGTGGTACATACGACTGTCCAGCGACCGTCCAATGTTCCTGGCAGCGCTCACCGATGTCAGGCCGGATCGAGAACTGCGCGAGGGGTCCGGTTTCGTGATTGTCACCGCCGCCGCCGATCAAGGACTGATCGATATCCACGACCGCCGCCCGGTGGTCTTATCAGCGGACGATGCGGCATTGTGGATGGACCCGGACTTGCCGGCCGAACAGGCAGAGCATCTGGCGCGCTTGATGTCGCTGCCGCCCGACGCGTTTACTTGGTACATGGTCGACAGAGGGGTCAACAACGCGCGTAATAACAGCGGCACGTTTATCGAACCTCTTACCGAAACCCAACTGCACGCCACTGAAGGCCCGCCAGGTAGTCAGCCAGATTGACCGACGCCTCGTACTGCCCGTCTGCAGGAAGGTCTATCGACGTACATATGAATCATATTGCGGTGCTCGCGAAGCGTCTTTAATGACATCGAGTGAGCAGGCAATATGCAACCGAAAGTCGCCCTATGTTGCGCTCAGGAGAAAAGATCGTGCGTCTCGACCACCCTATATTTCGAATCCGCCAGAGATGTATTTGGCCGGCATCTGCAGTCAACCGCCATGTGTTTCGCTGCCGTCTTTTTCATGATCGAAAATTTCCACACGCGCAGCGCCACCGTGCACTATCGCAGCGTCGACAACGACCTCTATGGTGCGTGGACGATGGATCATCCGCCAACGCGTCATTGCTGCCGATGTCCGATCCCGGACTTGATCGGACATGCGCTTGAGCGCATACAGTCGCAGTTTATAGATGAACGATTGTTTTTCCATAAGGACCGCGCCGCGCAGACCTACCTTGCGGCTTATCGGCAGCACGGCATTGCCATTCATGCGGTCAATATGCGCTTCAAAAAACCTACTCGGCTTGGTCCGGTGCGCGATAAATTCATTCACTGCACACCGGGCTCAGATCTGCATTTGATGGAATTCATCGAAAAGCACTGACGAGTGTCCAGCGGTAAAGCCATCGGCCAGAATTCTTCGTAATTCGATTTGATGCGCGCGTTACGGCTGGGCGACAGTTTGTGCGATTTTGAACAAAAAATGGTTTTTCCGAATAAGTTGGACGATTCGATCGACATCCGCACTTGTCGGACCACATTGCGCAATTTAAATTTTACGCAGGTGGACTAAAATCACGCCTGATATCCGATTCCTTGAAGGACCCGCATGAGCACGCACTTACGCATTTGGGACATCAGCCCTGCCCTTTCTGCGACCATCCCGGTATGGCCGGGCGATACGCCCTTCACGTCCGCAACCACCTGGAACATCGAACCAGGTTGTCCTGTCAACGTCAGCCGGATCGGCATGTCGACCCATACCGGTGCCCATTGCGATGCGCCTTCGCATTACGATGCGCAAGGACAGACGATCGATACCGTTGCACTCGATGCCTACCTTGGCCCGTGCCGCGTAATCGACTGTGTCGGCATCAAGGTGGTACTGCCTGAGCATGTGCAGCATGCATTGTCGGATATGCCGGCGCGAGTGCTGCTGCGCACCTATCGCGCCTCGCCGCAAGCCGTTTGGGACCCGGACTTCAATACCATCGCTGCCGACACCATCGACCTGCTGGCACAGCACGGTGCGCGGCTGATCGGACTCGATACGCCGTCGCTCGACCCGCAGGACTCCAAGACACTCGACGCCCATCATGCGGTGCGCCGCCACAAGATGGCAATTTTGGAAGGCATTGTGCTCGACGAGGTCGCCGCTGGCGATTATGAACTGATTGCGTTGCCACTGAAACTGCAAGGCATGGATGCCAGTCCGGTCCGAGCTATATTGCGCAGCTTGCAGCCGGCCCTCGGGAGACCGCAATGATGACACGTGAAACCGCCTTCGAGATGGATACAAACGACGCCCTGGCGCACTTGCGCAGCGCCTTTGCTCTGCCAGATGGGGTCATCTACCTCGATGGCAATTCGCTCGGCGCACAGCCTGTAGCGGCAGCCTCGCGCGCGCAGCAGGTGCTGGCGCAGGAGTGGGGACAGGACCTGATCCGCAGCTGGAACAAGGCTGGCTGGTTCGATCTGCCATCGCGACTGGGAGACAAGCTTGCGCCACTGATCGGCGCTGGTGCAGGTGAAGTCGTCGTCACCGATTCGACTTCGATCAACCTGTTCAAGGCATTGGCCGGCGCCCTGGCTATTCAGGCGGCCAATCCGTCCACGGCCGAACGCCGGGTAATCCTCACCGAGCGCAGCAACTTTCCCACTGATATCTACATCGCACAGGGATTGACGGCCTGGCTCGATCGGGGATATGTGCTGCAGCTGGTAGATTCGGCGGCAGACCTTCGTGCGGTCATCGGCGACGACACGGCCGTAGTCATGCTTACGCATGTCAATTACCGCAGCGGCGCGCTACTCGATATGAAAGAGTTGACTCGCCATGCGCACGGGCACGGTGCCCTGATCGTTTGGGACCTGGCCCATTCCGCCGGCGCCGTACCGATCGACCTTACCGGCGACGACGCCGATTTCGCCGTAGGCTGTACCTACAAATACCTTAACGGCGGCCCTGGCGCACCGGCCTTCATCTGGGTCGCACCGCGTCACCAGCAGCAGTTCCAGCATCCGCTATCGGGATGGTGGGGTCACGCCGCGCCATTTGCGATGCAACCGTACTTCGCGGCCACGCCTGGCATTCGACGCGCCTTGTGCGGTACCCAGCCGATCATTTCGCTGGCCCTGGTCGAATGCGGGCTCGATGTATTCGACCAGTCCGATATGCAGGCAATTCGCGCCAAATCGCTGGCCCTCACCGACCTGTTCATTACGTTGGTGGAGCAGCACTGCGCGCGCCACGCGCTGGAGCTCATCACGCCGCGTGCACATGCGCAGCGTGGCAGCCACGTCAGCTTCGGCCATGTGCATGGTTATGCGGTGATGCAGGCGTTGATCGCGCGCGGTGTCATCGGCGACTATCGCGAACCGTCGATCATGCGGTTCGGCTTCACGCCGCTGTACACGCGTTTTTGCGATGTTTGGGATGCGGTGCACATACTGGCCGATATCCTCGACTACCAGCGTTACGATACCGACGCCGCGCGTGAATCGGTAACCTGACCGGTATGGACCATGACTGAAGAAAAAAAGCCGGCGCCGGCAGAGTGGCATGGCGCGAAAATGGATTTTAATGAAGCAATGAACTACAGCGATTATCTGGGGCTCGATCAGATCCTGTCAGCGCAACATCCGCGCTCGCCCAACCACAATGAAATGCTGTTCATCATCCAGCACCAGACGAGCGAGCTCTGGATGAAACTGATGCTGCACGAGCTGCATGCGGTCCGTTCTCACATCCAGGCCAATGCGCTGCCGCCAGCATTCAAGATGCTGGCGCGGGTAGCGCGTATTATGGATCAGCTGGTGCATGCATGGGATGTGCTAGCAACGATGATGCCGCCCGAATATACCGCGATCCGCCCCTATCTTGGTACATCGTCAGGCTTTCAGTCGGCGCAGTACCGCGGAATAGAATTCATTTTGGGAAACAAGAATGCGGCGTTGCTAAGTGTGCATGCCGTCACGCCATCCACCCACGCAAGGCTCGACGCTGCTCTTCATGCAGCATCGATCTACGATGAAGCGATTTTGCTGATGGCGCGCCAGGGTTTTGCGATCGATGCCGATCGCACGTGCGCAGACCGAATCGCGCCAACCGTTTTGAACGAATCCGTCAAGGAAGCGTGGCTGGCGGTGTATCGCGAACCGGACCGATTTTGGGCATTGTACGAACTCGCCGAAAAACTGGTCGACATTGAAACCGCATTCCGCTTCTGGCGTTTTCGGCATGTCACGACGGTCGAACGAATCATCGGTTTCAAGACCGGCACCGGCGGCACGGCGGGTGTCAGCTATCTACGCAAGATGCTCGATGTCGTCCTGTTCCCCGAACTGTTTGCCTTGCGTACGGCGCTTTGAACCGATCACAATAGTCGTTCGATAATCGCCCACATAGTTGTTTATCGCACTTTTTTGGCGACAATTTGCAGCACAATATGGTGCGATTTCCAACAAAAATTACCGGGGCCGGCCTGATTTCGCAAGCCGTTCCAACTGATCACAGGAGACAGACATGCGCATCAAAAAAATAATCCGCCAACTGGCCGCATTCGGCGCACTCGGCGCGCTCGGACTCATCGCAATTACGGCGCAGGCGCAAGAAACCATCAAGGTCGGTCTGATTGCGCCGTTCTCCGGTCCTTTTGCGGATTACGGCAAGCAGATGGAAGGTGGTATCAAGGCCTATATGAAGCAGCATGGCGACAAAGTCGCCGGCAAGCGTGTCGAGATCATTATCAAGGACACTACGGGTCCGGTACCTGAAGTAGCCAAGCGTCTGGCGCAGGAGCTGGTAGTGCGTGACAAGGTCGATTTTCTCGCCGGATTCGGCCTCACGCCGGAAGCTCTGGCCGTGGCGCCGATTGCCGAGCAGGCAAAAAAACCGATGATCATCATGAACGCGGCGACTTCGGTCATTACCACCAAGTCGGACTATATCGCGCGGGTGTCGATGACCTTGCCGCAGGTGTCCGGCCCGATGGCAACCTGGGCCGTGAAAAACGGCGTCAAACGCGTGGTCACGTTGGTAGCTGACTACGGCCCTGGCATCGACGCTGAAACCGCCTTTAAAACCAACTTCATCGGTGGCGGCGGACAGATCGTCGAGTCCGTGCGCGTACCGCTGCGCAATCCCGATTTCGCTCCCTATATTCAGCGCATCAAGGACGCCAAGCCGGAAGCGGTATTCGTTTTCGTGCCAGCCGGCGAACAGGGAATCGCGTTCATGAAAGGCTACCGCGAACGCGGCCTGGCCGAAGCCGGCATTAAAGTCATCGCCACCGGCGACCTGACCGACGATCATGTCTTGCCGGCGATGGGCGACGCCACGCTCGGCGTGATTACGACGTTCCACTACTCGGCTGCGCACGATTCGCCGGAAAACAAAACCTTCCTGAAGCAGTTCGCCGAAGCCAATCCCAATGGCGGCCGCCCGAATTTCATGGCAGTCGCCGCTTACGACGGCATGGCGGCCATTTACGAAGTATCGCGCAAGCTCAATGGCAAGATCGACGGCGACAAGGCGATGGCCGCGCTAAAGGGCATGAAAATCAACAGCCCACGCGGCCCGATCATGATCGATCCTGCGACCCGCGACGTTGTCCAGACGGTCTATGTGCGGCGCGTCGAGAAGATCAATGGTGAAGTCTATAACGTCGAATTCGACAAGTTCGCCAACATGAAAGATACCGGCAAATAAATCGTTGGTCCACGCGTGGACGCGGTCTTCGTTTCCACGCGGCCCCCATAACAATATCGTCGCGGCACACTTAATAGCGACAACATCGTCTCGGTCATAGAGGCAGTGCGTGATGACATTAATCAAGCATGTAAAAACGCTCCTGCCTCTTCGGTTCCCATGACTCTAAAATGAAGCGGTTCCTTTGAAGATAATCCAACATCTCTTCCGCATCGTTGCGTTGCGGGGAAGTGACGATCCGACGACTCGGTTGCAACCAAGTGGTAGCAAGATTGATATCCGTAAATTCAGTACATTAGTTTTCGTCCCCAATGGCCACGGTAAACGCAGTTAATCAGCCTGTTGGCGGGACGAAGTAAACGTTAAACGTATCCCGTCAGTTTTAGGGTGTCAATCGTTCAGCGCGAAGACGCTCAAACAGGTCGAAGAAAGCCAAGGTGGTTGACTGGTAAGCACTGAAGCCGAGACGGCGGTTGTTCGCCATATCGGTCATTACCTCAAGTGGTTTGCCTAGGTCGAGGTCAGTGCGCCAGGCAGAAGCAAGGCGGTCTAGGTCGGGATCAGCGAGCTGATAGCGATTAACAATTTCGCACCCCAATGCATGGTCGTTCACCAACGCTGCTTCTAGCAGCTGTACCGTTTCGCTATATCCCGCCAACTGGATACCGAACCACTCGGCCAGCTTCGGCCAAAGCCAGCGCCAGCGGAACAGGTCGCCATTGATGATGTCAAAGGCCTCATTCCGGGCAGCGTCGTTGTCGGCTGCCCACACAAGCTGCTTGGCCAGCATGCGTGCGTCCGTGACGTCCGAAAGTCCTTTCCACTGAGCCTCAGAACCGGGAAACTGAAATGTCCGACCGGTTTTCTTACAGATGGTCGCATAAAACGACAAGTGTAGTGCCGAGGTTCATGGCGTTCCCGACTGCAAAGCCGATGACGGTATACGGACGATATACCGACCACGTCGGGCGGTCGCGCTCGGCAGCTACATACACCTCCTCTTCTTAAGCGTAATAAAAATTTTCAAGAGGCAAGCTCAGCTGGCTTTCCCGCAGGGGAGTGTCGGGAAGAGTTCCAGAGCTTACATAGGTGTCGAGCGGACCGAGATAATGCTTCCGGCCAGTACTTAGTGCAACATGGCGCACACTTTTCTTCGACAACAGCGCGTTAAAGAGATTGCGCACGAGCTCTGCATTAACGCGAATATTTCCAGAGCGATGGCTAGAGCGGTAGGATCGAGCAGGTTTGCTGCGACGTGTTGAACATCAGGCATACCCTGCGGTGGCTTGCGCGACAAACAGATGACCTCCCAACCGTTCGCCGGCAATTCGCTAGCCACATGGCTTCCGCCAATTCCGGTAATGCCTGCAACGAGTACGATGCGTTTCATGCGCTTCTCTCGATTTCAATCGGATTTTATTCTACTTTGCGTGGGAATATGCTGCCCGCTGGACGACGACACAGGCGCTTTAAAATTGTTAAGTCGCCGCTTCTGGCCGACAAACAAAATCTAAAATTTGAAGGAACGCCTGCCGTCAAACAATTACCCGTCTGCCCTTGCGTCTACTCGAATTTTTAGACCTGTACGCTTTCCATCGCGCACACAGGCGCTGGTTCAGACGATCGCCGAAGGCGTTAAGGGTGGCGCCGAGCGGCGGGTGGTGCCGTTACGCCCGTAGCCCTTTCCAGGTTGCCGAAAAACGCCCGACGGAACGCTTTCCATAAATCAAGTTAATTTTCATGCAGTAGAAGCTCAGAGCCCAAGATATGCGACCATTGACCACCGTCGCGTCACACCGAAGAAGATTGGAATTCAGCGCGTCGATTGACTATGATTGATCATGGAACACGAGGGGGAATCACGTGATGGAGCCAATTTCTTATGCTGATAGACTTTTATTGACACTGAGCAACATAAAAATGAGAGTCGAACTGGCGCCAAGCATTGGCGGGTCGATTGCCCGTTTTTACTCTGAAACCAGTCGCGGTCAGCACCACTGGCTTCGTCCAGCCACAAATGCCGCATTGCTTTCGGGGGACGCTGAGGGCATGGCCAGCTTTCCACTCGTACCATTTTGCAATCGCATCCGCAACGGTAGGGCCCATTTCCAAGGCCGCGAAATCCGCCTGCCACCGAATCGCGGCAACTCGCCGCACACGATTCACGGTTTCGGCTGGCAACATCCATGGAACGTGCGGGAACACGACGAGCATTCGGCAGTGCTCGAGTTCGTCTACGCAGGCGGCGACTGGCCCTATCCCTTTCGCGCGACGCAGCATTACCGATTGTCGGCCGACCGACTCGATATAACGATGGAAGTCAAGAATAATGGCCCCGATCCAATGCCACTGGGTCTCGGCCATCATCCCTACCTGCCGAACCGACGGGCGGCACGACTGACGGTAGCAGTCGCAGCAATGTGGGGCGGCGATGAGGAAGTAATGCCAACTGAAATCCAGCAGCCACCGTTGCTCGCTCGCTTGCGCGACGGTGTGGCGCTTTCAGAGGTGATTCAAGATAACAATTTTATCGGCTGGCAGCATAGTGCCCGGGTCGACTGGCCTGCCCTCGACGGACCGGCTACCGGACTCGTGATGCAGGCCGCGTCCCCGCTCGATTATTTTGTGCTGTACTCGCCAGCGGAGCATGACTTCTTTTGCATCGAGGCGGTAAGCAACTGCACCGACTGGCTGAACCTGAAAAACGTCCCGAAGGAGCAAGTTGGCGGCAGCATCGTAGCGCCCGGTGAGAAGTGCAAAGTGCATTTTTCTTTAATGCCGTTCTTCGGAAACGGATAGCCTTTGCCGACAAGGTGGATTCGCCGCGCCACGACTGCGCGAGCGAATACCGCCGTTGCGCCACCGGGCCCGATAGTGCGATACGCGTATAGTTCGCGAACATACAGTCGATTTTCGCTACCTAACTATAGCCACCTAACCATCGGTCGAGTGTGCGAAGTTCTTACCAAAGCCGCCCATGCTCGCAAGAGTGCCCTACTTACCTTGCTGCCCGCCGTTGGCTTCGATATCCGCAAGCGACTCCGAGCCGCGTTGGGTAATGTTCAACGCACCGGTCTCCGGGTTGGCAACTACATGACCTTTCTTGCCGAGAAAAGTCGCTACATCGGCATCGAGTTTTACTTGCGGATCAATCGATACGGCGCGCAGACCATCGATGCAGCGCTTCAAAAACAGAGTTTGCAAGCCTTTTTCGGTAATCCCGAGTTGACCGTCCTTACCATACGCAAAATACTTCAACCCCGTAAGACGCTTTGTGTTACGCGCCACACATGCCGATGGGCGGTCGCGCTTCGAAGGTTTGCTTACTTCCAGCAACGCGTCGTATTCATCAATGGTCAAACTGTGGCTCATTGCATTTTTCTCCGATGGACATGCGAATCTTGATTTTGGCCCTCATGGTACGCGTCATGAAGGCTTGTATCAAGAACCCGTTGCCACCGCAGACTATGCTCTGCTTGTAGATAGCTAATGCAAACATAGCCGGCCCAACCCGATCAGCCTATTAGCCTGAATTTTGCATAAAAAAGGGCAAGAATGCCGTAAGTGATTGATAAAATGTGAGTTATCTAGAAACACATCTGCCAACACGAACACACCTTGCCCGACATGAATTCTACCCCAGAGCAGCTCCGTTTCGCATCCATTCCCGCTCACAGCGTGCGTGCCGACTTCGCCGGTGGCGGCTTATCGTCCGATCTTGGTCCGGTGCTGTTGCGCGGCGTCGATCTCCAGATTGGTTTGACCCGGCGCATCGCTGCGGCCTTGCCTGACCGCCGCCATCAGAGTTACGTCAACCATTCGTATCACGATATTCTGACGCAGCGCATCTACTAAATTGGCTGCGGCTACGAGGACGGCAACGACTCGAACAGCCTGCGCCACGATCCGATGTTCAAGCTTGGCGCGGCCCGCTTGCCGTTCGACGATGCCGCCGCACTGGCGTCGGGGGCGACGATCTCGCGCTTCGAGCATGCGGCCAGCCGCCAGGACATTTACCGTGTCAGCGAGGCACTCGTCGAACAGTTCATTGTCAGCTTTGCGAGTGCGCCAAAGAGCCTGGTTCTCGACCTGGACCACTCCGAGGATGCGTGCTACGGCCAGCAGCCACTGGCGTTCTATAACCACCACTATGGATCGACCTGCTACCTGCCCCTGATGATCTTCGATGGCCAGTCGGGCGCCTTGATCGCGGCCGTGCTGCGGCCCGGCAAGCGACCATTTGGCGACGAGAACGCGATGATCATGCGGCGCGTTCTGAAACGCATTCGCCACCATTTCCCCGACACCCACATTCTCGTGCGTGGCGATGGTCACTTCAGTGGTCCCGAATTGATGGGCCTGATTGACAGCATGCCGAACATCGACTTCATCTTCGGTTTCTCCTGTAACGTCAAATTGCACGCGATGGCGGAGTCAACCAAGTTACGCGCCATCGACCTGTGGGTGGCGGCGCAAATGCACGACGTGGTGCCGAACGCCGTGCGCCTGTTTGACGAATTTACGTATCAGGCACGCTCGTGGCCTAAGGCGTGGCGCGTACTGTTGAAGGCCGAAGTCATGGCGCTCGGTGAGAACACGCGCTTCATCGTGACCTCGCTACCCGGACTCGATGCCGGTACGCTGTATGAAGAAATTTACTGCGCACGCGGGCAGGCCGAAAACTACATCAAATATCTCAAGGACGATCTGGCCGCCGACCGCACCTCCTGCACCAGCTTTCTCGCGAACTGTATGCGTTTGCTGCTACATGCCGCTGCCTATATCTTGCACCAGCAACTGCGCACCGAGGCATTGCGACACACTGCGCTGTCGCAGGCGCAGCCATCGACGGTGATTGCAAAGCTGTTTAAAATCGCCGTGCAAGTCAGGCAGTACAAAAACAAAATCGTCCTGCATCTTCCAAGCGCGTGCGCGGTTAAACATCTGCTCCAAACACTGACCGAGCGACTGTATCTGCCAACGCCGGCCAAGATCTTCAACTCGTCCTAGCCTGGGCACGTCCGGTCTGTCGAGAATTGACCGCTACACCCAACTGTCAACTCTTACATCGCTTTACTCATCCCCACTTCGCTTGGGTTGGGGAAGTTTCGCCCGCAATAT
>JACMQD010000466.1 GCA_014377155.1 Herminiimonas sp. | reverse complement strand
CCCGCACTGGACGGATCGGCGGTCGTGATGGGTCCGAAGCCGGCGCAAATCGACATCCTTCTCAACGGCAAGAACGCGATGCCGCCATGGAAAGGCGTACTGTCCGATACCGATATCGCCGCGGTTATCACTTATACCCGCAACAGCTGGTCCAACAAGGCCCCGGAAAACATTGTTCAACCAGCAGAAGTTCTGGCTGCGCGCAAGTAATTGAAATTAGGAGATTGAGATGAGCACTACTGTCGATCACGCACACGGTCACTCTCACGACGCGCATGACCATGACCACGGACATCCGCACGGCTGGCGCCGCTGGCTGTACGCAACCAACCACAAGGACATCGGTACGTTGTATTTGTGGTTCTCGCTGACCATGCTGATGTTTGGCGGCGTGCTGGCGTTGCTGATCCGGTCCGAATTGTTTCAGCCGGGCCTGCAACTGTTCCGTCCGGAGTTCTTCAACCAGTTGACGACCATGCATGGCCTGATCATGGTGTTCGGCGCGATCATGCCGGCCTTCGTCGGCTTCGCCAACTGGATGGTGCCGCTGCAGATCGGTGCCTCCGACATGGCGTTCGCCCGCATGAACAACTTCTCGTTCTGGCTGTTGCCGCCTGCCGCTATCTTGCTGGCTGCATCGTTCTGGGTTCCGGGCGGTGCCACCGCTGCCGGCTGGACGCTGTATGCACCACTGTCGACGCAGATGGGCGTCGGCATGGACATGGCGATTTTCGCCATGCACATCATGGGCGCATCGTCGATCATGGGCTCGATCAATATCGTCACTACGATCCTCAACATGCGCGCGCCCGGCATGACGCTGATGAAAATGCCGATGTTTTGCTGGACCTGGCTTATTACTGCCTACCTGCTGATCGCGGTCATGCCAGTTCTGGCGGGCGCCATTACAATGACCCTGACCGATCGGCATTTTGGCACGTCCTTCTTCAATGCGGCCGGCGGCGGTGATCCGGTGATGTACCAGCATATTTTCTGGTTCTTCGGACATCCCGAGGTCTACATCATGATCTTGCCGGCGTTCGGTATCGTTTCGCACATCGTTCCGGCCTTCGCTCGCAAGTCGCTGTTCGGCTATGCATCGATGGTCTATGCGACATCGTCGATCGCGATTCTGTCCTTCATCGTCTGGGCGCATCACATGTTCACCACCGGCATGCCTGTCACCGGCCAGCTGTTCTTCATGTATGCGACGATGCTCATCGCGGTGCCGACCGGCGTCAAGGTGTTTAACTGGATCGCGACCATGTGGAAGGGTTCGATGACTTTCGAGACGCCGATGCTGTTTGCGATCGGTTTCATCTTCGTCTTCACCATGGGCGGCTTCACCGGTCTGATCCTGGCGGTGACGCCCATCGACATCCAGATGCAGGACACCTACTACGTCGTGGCGCACTTCCATTACGTGCTGGTGGCGGGTTCGCTGTTCGCGATGTTTGCGGGCTTCTACTATTGGAGTCCAAAGTGGACCGGTTTCATGTACAACGAAACACGCGGCAAGATCCACTTCTGGAATTCGCTGGTATGGTTCAACGTTACGTTCTTCCCGATGCATTTTCTTGGTCTGGCAGGTATGCCGCGGCGTTATTCCGACTATCCGGCGCAGTTCACGGATTTCAACATGCTGGCAACCATCGGCGCATTCGGTTTTGGCCTGAGCCAGGTGTATTTCGTGTTCTTCGTCGTGCTGCCAGCGATCAGGGGCGGCGAAAAAGCAGCCGACAAGCCATGGGAAGGTGCTGAAGGACTCGAATGGACGGTTCCGAGCCCGGCGCCCTTCCATACGTTTGAAATTCCGCCGACGGTAAAATAAGGTTTTACAGGAGGGGCATGCGAAGCCGTATGCCCGCCCGACAAAGTGCGCTTATGCCTAATCCAAAAAAACCGAACAACCTTCGCACTGCGCTGATCCTCGGATCAACGGCGCTGGTGTTTTTCATCGGCTTGTTCGTCAAGCAGGTATGGTTCAGATGAACAAGGATACCGACACCCACGATACGCCGGCTGGCGTCGAATCGCGCAAGCTGAATTCGACCATGTTGGGTAAGTTGTTGGTGGTGACGGTCATGATGTTCGGCTTCGGTTATGGTCTGGTCCCGCTTTACAAGCAGATCTGCGAACTGACGGGTGTGAATATCCTGACGCAAAAGGACATGAAGGTCGACGGCATCGGCAATACGCAGGTCGACAAGACGCGGACGATCACGGTCGAATTCGATGCCAATTCGCAGGGGCCGTGGCGCTTTCGCCCGACGGTCAGCAGCATGCAGGTGCACCCGGGTGAAATGACTCAGGTGACGTACGAAGTAGTCAATACGCAGTCGCGCAGTATCGACGCACAAGCGATCCCGAGTTACGCGCCACAGCAGGCGTCTCAGCATTTCAAGAAAATGGAATGCTTTTGTTTCAAGCAGCAGACTCTGGCACCCAACGAGGCCAAGCAAATGCCGGTGGTGTTTTATATCGATCCGGCGCTGCCGAAGGATGTCAAGACAATCACGCTGTCGTATACGTTCTTTGAGATTGCGGGACAAGGCAAGAAAGCCAGTTGAAAGCAGGGCAGGTAGATGGATGATCTGAAAAAAGTAACGCAACGCAAGGCCTCCTTCGGTGCAACGGTCAAGGCAGTGCTGTGGTCCTTTTTCGGTGTCAGAAAAAAAAGCGATTACGAACAAGATGCAGCGCAGCTTAATCCGGTGCATCTCATTATTGCCGGCGTGATCGGTGCGTTGATTTTTATTGCGATACTGGTGACCATCGTCAAGGTCGTCGTCGCGAAGTAACTATTTAAAATTTGTATCGGGAGATGGAAATGAGTTCTCAACACGCTAATGCGCCTTACTACTTCGTGCCGGGGCCATCGGCCTGGCCGATACTGTCAGGAGCCTCGCTGCTGCTGACGATGGCGGGTGCGTCTGCATGGGTCAATGGCATCAGCTGGGGACCTTACGCCAATATCGCCGGTATTCTGGCGTTCCTGGCCGTGCTGTACAAATGGTTCGGCGAAGCCGCCAGAGAGTCCGAGACCGGTCTATACAACGCCCGTATCGACGTGTCATTCCGCTGGAGCATGGCGTGGTTCATTTTTTCCGAAGTGATGTTCTTCGCAGGTTTTTTCGGCGCGCTGTTCTATGCACGCACTATCACCATGCCTTGGCTGGGTGATCTCGATCACAAGATATTGTGGCCCGACTTTGGCGCGCAGTGGGGTAACGCCGGACCTGCAGGCACCATCGACAAGTTCGCAACGATGGGGCCGTTTCCGATCCCGACCATTAACACTGCACTGCTTCTCACTTCGGGCGTGACACTGACGATTTCGCATCATGCGCTGCGCGCCGGCCATCGCGCCAAAACGGCCATCTGGCTGGCGGCAACGATCCTGCTCGGCACGGTCTTCATGGGTTTTCAGGTCTATGAATACATGCATGCGTACAGTGAACTGAATCTGAAGCTGACATCCGGCATCTATGGCTCGACATTCTTCATGCTCACCGGTTTCCATGGATTTCACGTAACCTTGGGCGCGATCATGTTGTCGGTGGTGCTGTATCGATTGCTGAAAGGGCACTTTACTGTGGACCATCATTTCGGTTTCGAAGGCGCGGCATGGTATTGGCATTTCGTGGACGTTGTGTGGCTGGGCCTCTACGTCGTGGTGTACTGGTTGTAATACCGGCACCGGATAGTGTCGGCACACAAAAAAGCCGCACTTCGGTGCGGCTTTTTTACGGACGATCAGGTTCGACGGCCACTTCGCCGTTTGATCAGCGAATCCCGGTCGGCTGTATCCAGCCCAGCTTGTAGGCAGTCAACAAAATCGCAAAAAGCGCAATCGACAATCCCACGCGCAGCGCCAGCGCCTGCACCGTGCGGTTGGTCTTGCCCTTGTCTTTCATGAGAAAGAAAAAGGCCGAACCGAGGCTGGCAAGGATCAGGACGAAAGCAATGGCGACGAAAATTTTCATAATGGGCGATAGTCAGCAATGATAGGCCTTCAGAGGCCAGCTGAAAAAGACTGTATTGAATAGGGTTTCATTGTAATGCCATTCAGATTCCGATTCAGGCTCATTCCGTTCATCGCTACCGCGGTCGCAGTCGTCGTCGGCTGCACGCTCGGGCAGTGGCAAATGCATCGTGCAGCCGAGAAGCAGGCGATCGAAGCCAGATTGACAGCGCGCGCTTCAGCACCAATTCTGCAACTCGATGCAAGTGCGGCCACGCTGGCCGATGTCGCGGACGTGGAATTTCGTCAGGTGTCGGTTACAGGCGAGTTCGTGCGTGACTGGCCGATTTTTCTCGACAACCGACCGCACGCCGGTGTCCCCGGTTTTTATGTGTTGATGCCCTTGCAGATTGCGGGGTCCGCCACACATATCCTGGTGCAGCGCGGATGGGTCGCGCGTGATGTCAGCGATCGCGCCAAATTACCGGCGCTGCCCACACCGGCCGGCATGGTCATCGTCCGCGGTACGGCGCGCCTGACCACAGGCCGGGTTTTGCAGTTGGGACAGGCGGCACCATTGCGGCCCGGCGCAATCGTGCAGAACGTCACGATTGCGGATATGTCAGCGAACAGCAATCGGGCATTCCTGCCATTTATTGTCGAGCAAACCAGCGCGACGCAGGATAACCTGATGCGCGACTGGCCGCGACCTTCGAGTGGCGTCGACAAGCATTATGGCTATGCTTTCCAGTGGTATGCGCTGGCAGCGACCGCTTTCATATTTTTTGTAGCGACAGGATTTCGACGTGAACGATCGTAAACAACAAGGCACTGGACGGTGGAAGCTGTTTCTGGTGGTGCTCATCTGCGCATCGCCGCTGATTTTTTCCTACCTGACTTATTACGTGATCAAGCCAGAGGGCCGCACCAACTACGGCCAGTTGATCGATCCTCGGTTGCATCCGATTCCCGCGCTCGGCGGCGTAACGCTGGACGGCAAATCGACCGAGCTCAATGCCTACAAGGGAAAATGGCTGATGCTGCAAGTCGATGGCGCCGACTGCGCCGCGTCTTGCCAGACCAAGCTGTTCAACATGCGCCAATTACGTCTGACACAAGGCAAGGAAATGGAGCGTATCGAGCGGGTCTGGCTCATTACCGATGATCGGCCGCTTGAGACGATGACCATCCGCCAGTTCGATGGCACGCACATGCTGCGCGTAAAACCGGAAACCCTGAGAAAATGGCTCCCGGTAGAATCAGCGACCGCGCCGGCTGACCATATCTATTTGATCGATCCACTGGGAAATCTGATGATGCGCTTTCCAAAGGATGCAGATCCCAACAAGATCAAGAAGGACCTGTCGAAATTGTTGCGCGCTTCCAGCATAGGATGACCTGACGATGTGGCTTCAACTTGCGATTCTGGGCATGATTGCAGCGTTGCTGCCGCTTGCCATCGTATGGGCATCCAAGGATGCCGACAAATACCGTAAGCTTGCGTGGGTAACGGTCTTTCTGACCTTCGACCTGATCATGTTCGGCGCCTTTACGCGGCTGACCGATTCCGGCCTGGGCTGCCCGGACTGGCCGGGATGCTATGGCCATGCCAATCCCCTGCAGGCCCATGCTGACATCAGCGCCGCGCAAGCCGCGATGCCAACCGGCCCGGTTACGGTCGTCAAGGCCTGGATTGAAATGATCCATCGTTATTTAGCCATGGCGGTCGGCGTACTCGTGGTGGCGCTGATGGTGATCGCCTGGATGCAATGGCGCAAGTCGAAGCATGCGCAAACACGGTTTTCGCCTTGGTTGCCGACCTTTCTGCTGGGTTTCATATGCTTGCAAGGCGCGTTCGGCGCGTGGACCGTGACCATGAAACTGCAACCGGTCATCGTCACCATCCACTTGCTTCTGGGGATGAGTCTGCTGGGTCTGCTGGGGTGGCTTGCCGCGCGCCAAACCGAGCACATGCCGGTTGCGGCGACGTCCGCCGCGCTGCGGTTGCCAGGCGCACTTGCGATTGGCGTGTTGATGATGCAGATTGCTTTGGGTGGCTGGGTCAGCACGAATTATGCAACGCTGGCATGCACCGATTACCCGTTGTGCGATGGTGTGCTGGTGCCGACCATGGATTTTGTTAACGGCTTCACGTTGTGGCGCCCGCTGGGCATGACCGCCGCTGGCGACTATCTGCCTTTCCCGGCGCTTACGGCGATTCACTGGGTCCATCGCATGTTCGCGTTTGTGTTGTTG
>JACMQD010000075.1 GCA_014377155.1 Herminiimonas sp. | reverse complement strand
GTGCAAAGGCTATGCGCTTGGGTCTCGAAGTATGTGCCACACACCATCGTGTGCGTGGCCGATGCCTCCAGGCGCGCGCATGCAGACGCCGGATACGACATCCGGCGCATGGTCGTGGTACCCAATGGTTTCGAGGTTTCACAATTGGTAGCCACTGCCGAGCAGCGATTGATGCTGCGCTCGCAATGCGGCTTCGGGGTTGACGATGTGGTGATCGGCAGCCTCGGGCGATTCAACCTCGACAAGGACCCGGATAATTTCGTTAGTGCCGCGGCGATTCTGGCCTCGCATCAACCGCAGGTGCGTTTCTTGATGGTCGGCAAAGGACTCGACACCCGCAATGCCGAACTGGCAGCCTGGATCGACCGAACCGGTTATCGCGACCGCTTCGTCCTGCTGGGCGAGCGATCCGACGTGCCGGTGTGTCTTGCGGCGATGGATATCTTTTGCCTGCACTCGCGCACCGAGGCGTTCCCGCTCGTGCTGGGCGAGGCGATGGCGATGGGCTTGCCCTGCGTGACAACGGACGTCGGCGATGCGTCGCTGATGATCGCCGACGCCGGCGTGGTCGTGGCGACGCAAGATCCGCGATCTCTCGCACAAGGCCTGGCAGATGTGCTCAGGATGAGGCCGGCCGAGCGCCGGGACATGGGATGCAGGGCGAAGGCGCGGGTTCATGCCGAATTTACGATGGATCGCGCGCGCAAAAATTTTGAAACCATCTATCAGCGGATAACCGCAGAAAGCAGGTCCTGATGTGTGGCTTTGTTGGTTTTCTGGGCGGTATTCCATCGTATGGGGACGCCGGGGACGAATCGGTCCTCAAGCGCATGACAGACATGATCATCCATCGTGGGCCGGATGATGCAGGTCTCTGGCATGACGTCGATCACCGAGTGGGCTTGGGGCATCGGCGGCTGTCGATCGTCGGCCTGTCGCCCGCCGGCCACCAGCCGCAGCAATCGGGCAGCAGCCGCTACGTAATTGCCTTCAACGGCGAAATCTACAATCACCTCGTGCTACGCGAAAAACTGGAAGCGGGCGCCTGCGCGCCGACGTGGCGCGGCCACTCCGATACCGAAACGCTGCTTGCCGGCTTCGATGCCTGGGGCATCCAGAAAACGGTCGAACTCGCCATCGGCATGTTTGCATTCGCAGTCTGGGACCGTCATACCAGGACGCTGACGCTGGCGCGCGACCGCATCGGCGAAAAGCCGCTCTATTACGGCTGGCAAGGCCGCGGCAACGGGGCGACCTTCCTGTTCGGCTCGGAACTCAAGGCCCTGCGCGCGCATGCCGCATTCGAGAACAGGATCGATCGCGGGGCGCTGAGCTTGCAGATGCGGTACAACTATATTCCGGCCCCCCATTCCATCTACGAAGGCATTGCCAAGCTCATGCCGGGCACGACGCTCACAATATCCCTCAAGCAGCGTGAGCCGGTGGTGCGTCCTTACTGGTCCGGCGTCGACGCCGCCCGGGCCGGCGTGTCCAACGTTTTCAGCGGCAACCCGACGCAAGCCGTCGACGCGCTGGAGGTCTTGCTCAAGGATGCGGTGCGCCAGCAAATGATGGCCGACGTGCCGCTTGGTGCCTTCCTTTCAGGGGGCGTCGATTCGTCCACGGTCGTGGCGCTGATGCAGGCGCAGTCGTCCCGTCCCGTCAAAACGTTCTCAATCGGCTTTCATGAAGATCAATACAACGAAGCACATCACGCCAAAGCGGTAGCCAAGCATTTGGGAACCGAGCATACCGAGCTGTATGTCACGGCCCAGGAAGCGATGGCAGTGATTCCACGTCTGCCAACCTTGTATGACGAGCCGTTTTCCGATTCGTCGCAGATTCCGACGTTTCTGGTGTCGCAGCTGGCGCGTCAGCATGTGACTGTATCGCTTTCAGGCGACGCCGGCGATGAACTTTTTTGCGGCTATAACCGCTATCAAATGACGGCCAGCTTCTGGGACCGGATGGATGCGGCGCCGCTGTCGTTGCGCAAGCTAGCCGCCAAGGGACTGACTAGCGTATCGCCCCAGTCCTGGAACCGTCTGGCCGCCGCCTTCGGTGGGGTGTTGCCGCGCTCGCTGCAGCATGCCAACCTCGGCGAAAAGCTGCACAAGGGCGCCGGTGCGCTGCAAAGTACCTCGGTCGATGCACTCTACTTGAAGCTGGCGTCGCATTGGCACGATCCGGCATCGGTGGTCATCGATGGCCAGGAACCATCCGGCTTGCTGGCAAGGAACGCCGCCTCGCTTGCGGGCCTCGACAGTATCCAGCGGATGATGGCGCTCGACCTGTCGACCTATCTGCCGGACGATATTCTGGTGAAGGTAGACCGCGCCGCGATGGGCGTTTCGCTCGAAACCCGTGTACCGTTTCTGGACCACCGCGTTGTTGAATTTGCCTGGCGCTTGCCGCAGTCGATGAAGTTGCGCGACGGTCAGACCAAGTGGGCGCTGCGCCAGGTGCTGTACCGGCACGTGCCGCAAGCACTGATCGAACGACCCAAGATGGGCTTTGGCGTGCCGATCGGCGACTGGCTGCGCGGCCCGCTGCGGCCATGGGCAGAATCGTTGCTCGATGCGTCGCGCTTGCGCAACGAAGGGTTTTTCAGACCGGCGGCCATCCGGCGCAAATGGGACGAGCATTTGTCCGGCCAGCGCAATTGGGAGTACCACCTGTGGGACGTATTGATGTTCCAGGCGTGGTTGGAGCAGCATCATGATTTTTGCACGGTGCCGGCGTATCCCGATGGCTTGGTCATGGTGTGATTCCGTTCTACCGCACAACGTGACCACTGCGGTAGTAACTGCGTCGCTTTCGTGATGATATTGCCCGTTCGATTGACCATTAATTTCGTGGCAAAGCCGTACCGGCGACCATCGGGGCCGGGCCTGACTCTGGACAACGCCTAATCTGTCGCTCTTTAACGCAGTAGTCGGCGCCATGCCCCAAATCGCAGACAAGTTACCGGATGTGGTTCAGGGTTCACCAAGTCTTTGCGCAGTATTTTCTGCCACTCCTGTTACCTGCAAAATATGCTGCAGCCGGTTTAAGCCGCTATCGGCTTCCCACACATCCTCGTTGGCCAGGCGGATTGCATAATCAGCCCGGTGGCGCAAAGCCGGTTCCGGATCGGGCAGGCCTAGCAGCAACGTGTACCTACCCGTTGGAATGTAGGCCGGCAACGTCACGATCTGGTCGAGGATGATCTTTTTGCCTGGCAGCCAGCGGCGCGGATCGGCATCGAGCTTGATGCGGTACGCCAGGGCACTGTCGTTGTTACGCAATACGAGTTCCACATCGCGATTGTTGAATGGTGCCGCCCAGCCTTCATTTTGTATTTTCAGGTTGATTATGAAAGTCCCGCCCGCGCGTGCCTCTAAAGCGTAGGTGCCCTGTTGCAACGCAAAGCGATATCCGAGCTTTTTTTTCACCTCGCCGAAGCAGCCTTGTGCTTTCCATGCATCGAGTACCGACTTGTTGTAATCGATATTGAGATACGACCAATGGAACATCGCCATTTCAGTCAACGCGTTGGGGCAATCCGAACGGGGTGAAATGTAATTGCAAGTTTCGCCACCGACTGGCAAATACTTCGCTTCGCCAGCCAGCCAGGGATACTCGACACGTTTGTTGACATAGGTGCCGTAATCATCGTTCTTGGCGAGAAAGCAGTCGTTATGCTGGCCGATACGGGCTTTGGTGCTGCCGCTGAATGCTTCGCGCGGTGTCAACACCGCTGAGCCGTACATCCTGGTCTTCGATTCTGGCGTGCGCAGCTGAATCATGCGTTCGGCCGGCACTACCTGCAGCAGTTTATCGATGAGCGCCTTGCGATCGGCCCAGTTCTTCGCCGTCCAGCTGTTGTAGCTGCCGAAGTGTTTGCTCGAAGACCATTCGCCCCAGTCACCGACCAGACCGGCCTGAACAACGGCGATGACATCCTTGTTATGAGAAAGATAAGGTGCCAGTTGCGACAGATGCGCCAGCACGAGCGGCGGCGGGGCATCGTCGCCGGCACCGCTGCTGGTGTAGGCAAAACGCAGCACGGCTTTGAAACCGGCGGCACGAATAGCGCTCATCTGTTGCTGGAAAAAATCTAGCGCCGCTTGGCTGATCGGCGCTGCCTTGAATTGCGTCAGATAAAACGCGCATAGCAGGAGCGAATTGCCTTCGCGTTGGCGAAACACGTCCAACGCAGACCGGTCGATGGGGGTATTGCAGTCGATATGGTGATAAAAACCGCGTTCCGGGTTGGCGATCGATGCGGTACTGACCATATAGTCGACTGTGACGTTCGGCGAGGCATCAGCGCGTCCGGTCGCCGCATTGGAACATCCACCGGCCGCGACGATGCAAATAGCTGAGGCAAAAATTTTTAGCCGCTGGCGCAGCCTGGCAACAGAAGACGGCACGTTGGTCGCGATCGGAAAAAGGTGAGAGTTGAGCAAGTGAGGTCGCTGCCCCAGCTGCCAACTTACCAAAAGCATTCGTTGCCACCATGAGATTCGTCATGGAAAGTTGCTTCTTCATTTTTCCTCGACCGATTCACACGGTTCCATCGTTAAGGCAAAGCGCCATCGCGAATGAAAAAAAACCAGGCGAGTCCGAAGACTTGCCTGGTTTGAGCAACCTTTTTGCGATCGCGCACCGCCGCTAGCGGTGTGCGAGTTTTTTATGGCTGGATACTGACGGTATGGTTCAGATTATTGAAACCTGTCGACGCTTCCCAGACATTGTTGTTTGCCAGCTGGATTGCATACTCTGGCCGAGTGCGCAATGTTGCTTCAGGATCCGGCAGATTCAGCAGCAGCGCGTAGTTTCCTGATGCCATGCCGGCTGGCAACGTCACTGTCTGATCGACAATGACCGACTGACCAGGCAACCACAAACGCGGATCGGTTGCCAGTTTGACGCGATAGACGGCGCCGCTGGAGGTATTGCGCAACACGACTTCAACGTCACGGGTGTTAAACGGTGCCGCATAGCCCTGGTTTTGAACCGTGAACTTCACTGCGAAGGCACCGCTCGGCTTGGCGCTTGGCGAAAACGAACCGTTTTGCAGAGCGAAGCGGTAGCCAAGCTTCTTTTGCACGTCCGTGAAACAACCCTGATTTTTCCATGCGTTAAGCACTGTGGTGTTGTAGCCGATATTCAGATACGACCAGTGGAATTTGGTCATTTCGCCGACCGCTACCGGACAGTCCGAACGTGGCGCAGTGTAGACACAGGTTTCGCCACCCATCGGCACGTAGGAGGTATCCGT
>JACMQD010000074.1 GCA_014377155.1 Herminiimonas sp. | reverse complement strand
GCCCGCCTGTGGCAGCGGCAGTCTCAGTAGCCTGCGTCGATTGCGGTGCGAATGGCGGCGTATTGAACGGCATGCCTTCGGCAGGCATCTGCACCTTCAGTTTTGCCAGCAAGTCGGCGACGAAACCGGACATCGGTTCCAGGCCGCTTTGCCCATTGCTTGCCGCATTGGCGTTACCGGCATGCGCACCGGTTTTCCAGGCATCCTTCAGCGGCGCCGTATCGGCCGCAGCACTACCCTGCAACGCGCGCTGTATCACTGCGGTCGCCGATTGCGGTCCGCCTGCCATCAGCGAGCGGGTGGCGGCGCGCATTTTGTCGAACATTTTTTGATTGAGTTTCATTGATCATTTCCTGTTAGTGAATTCTTCCGGCCAAAGCGGCCTTGACGGCGGCGCTCGCATGTAATGCGCCGAGAACGACAATCGATTCGATCGTCGCCGGCGCCAGTTCAGCGGAAACGTCGTTGGCAATGCTGGCCAAGCCCAGCACTTGTATCTGCAGTCGCTGTCCCGCATCGCGCGCGGATTCGAGGTCGGCGCGCGAGTAATGATGCAAGCCCAGCACTAGACTCTTGCGCGCGACGGTTTGCTTGAGCACTTCGGCATGCGTACTCAATTGATTGCGAATCGCTGTTCGGATCAGGTCGGTGCGGTTCGAATAAAAACCTTCCTGCACCAGCAAATCAATTTGACCCAGATCGATCAATCCAAGATTGATGGTGATCTTTTCGCTTTCGACCAGCTTTGGCCGAAGACCTTGCACGCTCATTTATCCTCCCAATAGAATCCATACGCCATCTGTATGGATGGTATCTTAGCGTATTGAGATGCGATGTCAACGCTTTTTTCGGTTTATTTCGGCCGTTGGCACTCTGGAATTTTATGCACAAAACTCACGGTCAACGGCGCGAGCGCCGCAAAGCGTGTAAGGCTTTCATGATTTGAAAGTACGGTGATTTTCTTCGCTCAGGATTGCGTCGATTTGCAGCAGGAAGTATTCCCAAACCGCACAATAAGCGAAACACAAGCAGGAAGAAAAAGGTAAACTCTGCCAACCTCATCTGGTCAGGAATTTCATGCTGTACAGCGACGTGCCTTGCAAAAAAACGCAACTTTCACCGCACGGTTCGCGACAAGTCGACCTTCATTGCGCTGCAGTGCGCTCGTTGAAACGCTGCATCGTGCTCGGCCTGCTAATTTTGCTGGCAGCACCGTTGCTGCTGATGGCGCAAGTTGTCCGTAACTACCGTGTCGAAATTATCGGCGCCGGTCTATTTACGGATCTCTTGAATACCCACCTTGAAATTCGCCGTCATGAGTCGGACGCCGGCATGCGCGACGACGAAATCGAGCGTCTGGTGGCCATTGCCCCGCAACAGGTTCGCGAATTACTGGCAACCGAGGGCTATTTCAATCCGACGGTCGAATCAGCACTGGTGCAGACCGATAACGGCCGCGTAGCACGCCTGACCGTGACGACCGGCGCGCCGGTGACGATCGGCAGCATCGATATCCACTACACCGGCGCCATTGCCGGCGAGGATCAGTCCGAAACGGGCATCATGGACCGACTGCGCCGGCAGTGGACTCTGCAAGAAGGCGAGCGATTCCGACAGAGCGACTGGAACGACGCCAAGGGCGATCTCCTCAAGAGCCTGCTGACTCGCCGCTATCCGGCTGCGCGCATCGTCGACAGCGAAGCCCGTATCGATCCCGAAAAACGCACGGCCGCGCTGACCGTCAATATCGATAGCGGGCCGGTGTTTACCTTCGGCCAGTTGCAAATCGAAGGCTTGTCGCGCTACTCGCGTACGATGATCGATACGCTCAACCCGATCGTACCTGGTGAGCCGTTTTCGCAAGAAAAACTCAATGAATTGCAGGCGCGCGTGCAAGACACCGGTTATTTCAAATCCGCCTTCGCCACCATCGAAGTCGATCCTGCGCAGGCAGGGTCGGTGCCAGTCAGGCTTGACCTGACAGAGAACGAGCGCAAGCGTCTTTCGGCCGGCGTTGGCTTTTCGACCGATACCGGCGCACAAGTGCAGTTCAAATGGCTTGACCGGAATTTCCTCGGCAAGCAGTGGCGCTTCGAGTCGGAACTGCGGCTCGATCAGAAAGCGCCGCTGGCGAGTGCGGCCTTCTACTTGCCGGCCTTAAAGAACGGCTGGCGGCCGACTTACGATGCGCGCTTCGAGCGCACCGATATCGCCAGCGAAATCAACGACAAGATCCGTGTCGGCGCACGCGTGACCAGCCCCGACAAGAATAATGAGCAAGTATGGGGTACGTCGCTACTGGCCGACCGCCAGCGCATCGGCGAAGATTTCTCCAATAACCGGCGGGCTCTGATCGCGACCTACGGCTACACCCGTCGGCGCGTCGATAATTTACTGTCACCACAAAGCGGCTATGTGGCGTCGGCCGACCTGGCGCTCGGCGTCGCCGGCATCGATACCCGCGCCAGCCTGGCGCGGATGGTAGTGCACGGCACGTGGCTGGTGCCGTTCGATCGCACATGGCTCGGAGTCTTCCGCAGCCAGGCCGGACAGGTTTTCACCTCCAGCCGCGATAACATTCCAGGCGACTTGCTGTTTCGCACAGGCGGCGACCAGACCGTGCGCGGGTATGCCTTCAACAGCCTGGGGGTGGCGCAACAGGGCGCCATCGTAGGCGGCCGGGTGTACGCGCTGGCCAGTGCCGAAATCGTCTACCGCATCACCCCGGTCTGGGGCGCAGCGGCCTTTGTCGACGCCGGTAATGCGGCTGATGCCTGGAAGGATTTCAAGTTCCAGGCCGGTACCGGCGTCGGGGCGCGCTGGCGCAGTCCGATCGGCCCGGTCAATGTCGATCTGGCGTACGGCATCGAAACCCGCAAGCCGCGACTCCATTTTTCGGTAGGCTATGGCTTCTGATCCCGACGTCAAAAAGAAAACCCGGCGCCCGGCATGGCGCGTCATTCTGCTCGTGGCAAATGGTCTGATGGTGCTGACGATTGCCGCCACTGGCTGGCTGCTCGGCACCGAAAGTGGCGCGCGCGCATTGTTGTCCACCGCCGTACGGCTATCGGGTAACGCGCTGCAAGTGCAAGGTATTACCGGCCGGCTGGCCGGTCCGCTGCAGATCGATCGCCTGATCGCCGAAACCAAAACGCAGCGCGTGACGATCGACGGCGTGCGCTTCGACTGGCGACCTGCCGAACTATTGCACCGCACCCTGCATGTGACCTCGCTGCGCGCAGCGCAATTGAACCTCACCAGCAAATTGCAGCAGGAGCCGACACCGACGCTGATGCCGGAGCGCATCGATCTGCCGTTGCTCTTGAAAATCGACCGGCTCCAGATCGACCGCGGGACGATCGGCTGGGGACCGGTCGAGATCATCAAGCTCGGTACGATCGTTCTCAATGCCGATTATGACGGCGCACGCTATCGAATCGCGCTCGAACAGCTCGCCGCGCAGTCAGCATCGACCGCCGGCAATCTGGCCGGCAAATTTAGCGGCCAAGCCACGTTATCGACTACCCGTCCCTATGCGTTGCGAGCACGAATCGCCAGCGACGCACAGGCCATGGTGCAGGACAAGAAGATCGGCGCCGGCGGTCACGTCGACCTCAGTGGTTCGCTCGCCGAGATGCTGGCGTCGGTCGATCTCGCCATCGGTGCCGCCGCTGTCAAGGGCCGTGCTACCCTGCGACCGTTCTCCGACAAGCCTTTGGCGTCGGCCAACATCGATGCGCAAGCGATCGACCTGTCGGCGCTGGTCGCTGGTATGCCGCACACCCGGCTCGATCTGAAGCTGTCGGCGGCCGATACCGGCGCTGGCGAACTGGCCATCGTCAACCCGGCAGCCGGTTTGCTGAGTGCACAAAAAATTCCCCTGACCGAAGTCACCGTCTCGTTTAGGCAGGATGCCGGGCAATTCACGTTCGACCGCATCCGCGCAGCGCTCGGTACCGGCGGGCAAAGTGCCGGCGTCATCACCGGCAACGGCAGCTATGGCAAAGGTGCACTGACGCTGGCGCTGGCAACCGACGCCCTTGACTTGGGACGACTTGACCAGCGGCTGCAACCGACGCAACTGGCCGGCACGGTCGATGTGCGCCATGCCAGCGGCAAGCAGGACATCACGCTGGCGCTGCGCGAACCGCTCAAGGGCCAAAATGCATTAATCCTGACCGCGCATGGGGTGTTGGCAGACGCCAGCCTGGCGATCGATCGCGCGCAACTCAAGCTAGGCGCCGGACAAATCGATGCCTCGGCCAAGGTCGAGCTGGCCGGCAACAAAGGTTTCAATGCCGATGGCCGTATCAGCCGCTTTCGCTTGCAGGATCTGGGCAAGTTCGATCAGGTACCCAGTCTCGACCTGAACGGCAGCTTTTCCCTGCGCGGCAGCCAGATGCCGCAACTGGCAGCAGATCTGTCGTTCAAGATCATGGACAGCCAGCTCGCCGGCCAACCATTGCGCGGCAACGGCAACCTGCGCCTGCGCGCCGACAGTTTGCTCATTCCGGATCTGTTGCTGGCGGCAGGCGCCAACAGTATCACTGCCAAAGGCGAACTGTCGCAAACCACCGGCGACCTGTCTTTTGCGATTGCTGCCCCCAATCTGGCGCAGCTCGGTGCTGCATTCAGCGGCGCACTCGACGCCCGCGGCACCGTCAAGGGCAGCTTCAGTCAGCCACGCCTCACCGTCGATTGGAATGCTGCACAAGTCAAGCTGCCAGGCAACGTACGCATCGATGCCACGCAGGGCAAGGCCGACATCGCAATCGATCGCAGCAAGCCGCTGCTGTTGAATGCAGCTACCGTGGACGCCACTGCGCAGGGGGTCAAGAGCCCGCAGGTCAGCCTGGCATCGGCTACCGCGCACATGCAGTTTTCGCCGCAACCGGAGGCGCCGCTGGCGCTCGACCTGCGCGCCAATGGCGTCGTCGCCAAGGGTCTCGATGCCAGTCAGGTCACGGTGACCGCAAGCGGCACCACGGCGCGCCACGTGCTGGATCTGGCGATGACGGAAACCGCACAGAAATGGCTGACCCGCGCCAGCGGCGGCCTGACCAACATTACCACCGCGCCGCAGTGGCAAGGCACCATCGACCGCTTCGACGCCAGCGGCCGTTTCGTGGCGCGCCTGGCTGCCCCTGCGCCGCTGCTGGTATCCCAACAAAAAGTGCAGCTGGAACGTTTTCGCCTCGATGCCAATACGGTTTCGGTGACCGTTGAACAGTTCCTGCGCGATCCGCGTGGAATCATCACCCGTGGTCGGTTCGATCAGCTGAAAATTGCCGAAGTGCTGGAATTCATCGGACCGCAACCGGCGTTGTCGACCGACTTGCAACTGGGCGGCGACTGGAACATCAATATGACCGATACAATTACCGGTACCGTCAAGCTGCAGCGCCTGGGCGGCGACATTACCATGCGCGGCAATGCGCCGGTCGTGCTCGGCCTGCGCGAGCTCAACGCGACGCTGACCGCGTCCAATGGACGGCTGACCATACAAGGCGTCGCCGATGGCACACGACTCGGACACATCGATGTCAACGGCAGCGCCAACCTGGCGCACAATTCCGCCGAAGGCGGCGCTAACCGCTTTGCACTGGCGCCCGATGCCGCCGTGTCCGGCAGCGCCAATATCGATGTTCCGTCGCTGGCCTGGATTGCACCGTTCGTTTCGCCTTCGCTGATCGCCGATGGCAGGCTACGCAGCGCGGTTTCGCTCGGCGGCACGTTCGGCAATCCGGATTTCACTGGCAAGATCGACGGCACCGGCCTGCGGTTTTTCTTTACCGAACTTGGACTTGACCTGCGTCAGGGAACGCTCGACGCAGAGTTCCGCGATACACAACTGCTACTCAAGAACCTGCGTTTCCAGACCGACCAAGGCAGTCTGCTGGCATCTGGCCCGATCGGCGTGGCAGGTGGCAAACCATCGGCGCAAATCGCGCTGGCAGCCGATAAATTCGCCCTGCTCGACCGCTCTGACCGCAAGCTCATCCTGAGCGGCAAGAGCCAGATAGACTGGCGTGAAGGCAAAGCAAAAGTCAACGGCGAATTCGCAGTCGACTCCGGTTCTTTCGACATCGGCCAGCAGGACGCGCCACAGCTGTCGGACGACGTGGTGGTGGTAGGCCGCACCAAAAAATCCGCACCGAAGGTCGCCGTCGCGCTCGACTTGGGTATCGACCTCGGCAGCGGCGTCGCGCTCAAAGGCCGCGGCATCAATGCCAATCTGGTCGGCAAGCTGCGAATCCAGACAGCAGCCGGCGAAGCGCTGCGCGCCAACGGCACGTTGAACACGGCGGCCGGCACCTTCAGCGCTTATGGCCGTGAACTGGCAATCGAACAGGGCCAGTTCCGCTTTAGCGGCCCGCTTAACAACCCTTCGCTGAACATTCTTGCGATGCGGCGCGGCCAGGAAGTCGAAGCTGGCGTGTCGGTGCGGGGCAATGTCCTGGCACCACGCATTACGCTGGTGTCCGAACCCTCCGTGCCCGATGCGGAAAAACTCGCATGGCTAGTGCTCGGGCGCGGGCTCGACGCCGTGGCCGGCTCAGAACTGGGCAGTCTGCAAAGCGCCGCCGGAGCACTGCTGTCGCAAGGCGCCGCAGCCGGCGTGCAATCGCAGATCGCCACTGCGTTCGGTCTCGACGATGTCAAGCTCGGCAAGAGCCAGGACAGCCTGCAATCGCGCATCGTCACGCTTGGCAAAAAAGTCTCGTCACGTTTATACGTGAGCTACGAGCAGGGCCTGGAAAGCGCCAGCAACGTCATCCACCTGCGCTATACGTTGACACCACGCCTCACCATCGAAGCGGAAGCCGGTACGCGCAGCGCGCTATCGCTGTTTTATAACCTGGCATTTGATTAAGTTCGGCAATTGCGGCATGGCGGTCCAAACGCGCCCTGCCGCGATGTGAAAAACCTGCACGTGTCGTGTAGATTTTCCCGCATTCCACCTTACGCGCTGATCTCTCGACAACGTATTTCTCGTCCCTTTCTACAGCAATCCCCCTCATTTCCGTTTTTCGCCATCCGCTTTTTTGCTTGACTGCTTTCGCCGCGCCGAAATTCAACCCGGCATCATTTTTGCAAGTAACAGGAACTCTGTAAGCATTTAAGCAACAAACAGGAAGTAATCTGCGCGGGTTTTCATTCGCGCGATAGCACTATCCAAGGCGACTTTGTCGCCGCTTCTGCCACCAGGGACCGACATGGCGAATATTTCCGTGCTGCGTGATGCCTCCGATCTGCCCGACACTGTGCCGCCAGCACCCCGCTCGCAGCGCAGTCGTTCCGCAAAGGCAATCCCACACCGCATCGTGATCGTTGGCGGCGGCGCAGGCGGTATCGAACTGGCCACGCGACTGGGTGACCGGATGACGCAAGGTCGCCGGGTGCATGTTGTACTGGTGGACAAGTCAGCGACACATCTGTGGAAGCCCCTGCTGCACGAAATTGCCGCTGGCACGCTCGATGCCAATATCCAGCAACTCGACTACATTGCGCAGGCACGCTGGCATCACTTCGAATTCCAGCAAGGCGAGCTGGTCGGACTCGACCGCAAGCACAAGACCATTACCGTCGCGTCAGTGCAGGACGCCGATCTGGTCGAAATTCTGCCAGCACGCTACATCGCGTACGACACACTCGTGCTGGCCATCGGCAGTGTCACGAATTTCTTCCATGTTCCGGGTGCCGCCGAGCATGCGATCGCCCTGGACAATGTACGCCAGGCCGAACAGTTTCGCCGCCGACTGATCGCGGCCTGCATGCGCACGCAGCATCATCTGAACCATCATCGTGACCACGAGCGGCCGCGGGTGGACATCGTCATCATCGGTGCCGGCGCCACCGGTGTCGAACTGGCTGCCGAACTGCGTGGCACGGCCGAAGTCCTGGGCGCTTACGGCCTGCACGATCTCGATCCGCACCGCGACATCCACATCACCCTGATCGAAACCGGGCCCCGCATCCTGGGACCCCTACCCGAAAAAATTGCCACCGAAACGACACAGGTATTAGGCGAACTTGGCATCGATATCTTGACCTCGGAAAAAGTGACCCATGTTCACGAGCATGCGGTCCTGACCGAAAGCGGAAAGATTTTGCCCTCCGACCTGACTGTATGGACCGGTGGCATCAAGGTCGCGAAAATACTTGCCGACCTCGGCCTGCCCGTCAACAAGCTCGGCCAGGTCCGCGTCGGACCAACCCTGCAACTCGAGGCCGATCCCGATATCTTCGCGCTAGGCGACTGCGCGGAGTGTGCCTGGCCCGAGACGGGAAAAACCGTCCCACCGCGTGCGCAGGCCGCGCATCAACAGGCCCGTCATCTCTATCGGGCGCTGTCGCTTCACATCGCCGGCAGAGCTTTACCGTCGTTCAGTTACCGCGATCATGGCTCGCTGGTGTCGCTTGGCCGCTTCAATGCGGTGGGTAACCTGATGGGCAAATTGGCCGGACGCTCGCTGATGGTCGAGGGTCTTTTGGCAAGATGGTTGTATGCCGCGCTGTACAGGATGCATCTGGTGGCCTTGCATGGCATCGTTAAAGCCATTCTCACAACGGTCGCCCAGTGGCTGCAACGCAAGACCCGGCCGCGAATCAAGCTCCATTAACCGTTCTACCGACCTTCACTCACCTACCGAAAGCACATCATGACACCCGAAGAAATCGTTGCGGAAATCAACAGTGACAATCGTGCGACGCTGCTCGCTAGGGAAGACGCGCAGCGTTTTACGCAAGACCAGGTGTTATCGATGATGGATGCTGCGGCCATGCGCGGCTTTCAGTTCGGCAGCAATGTGGCCTTGTCGATGGTGCAGGGTGCACTGGTGATCCAGCTATCCAAAATTGTATCCGGGAATGAAAAGACGCTCGGATTAGGCGACTCGCGCCAAGCGCGTGGCCGGTAACAAAAGGACGTTTGGCAGATTCGCAGTCGCGCGGGCATTTTTCTCTCGGGCAGGATTGAAAGTGCGTGCAATAGACTAGCGAACTGGCGGCTAGTCTGCTCTGGCGGGCGTTGCGGGAATCGGCCTAGCACGCTCGTTACCCGCAGTTGCGGCCCAAAAACTGTGTGTCTATGCATTCATCATGATACTAAGTTGCGTTGCACAAACATGAAGTCTTAACCAAGCGGCGTGAAGAAGTCCTGCCACAAAAAAAAGGGACAACCGAAGTTGTCCCTTTCTATCCGCGCTACCGGCCAATTAAAATGGCCGGCTTGCTATCGATACGACTGACGAAACAACCAATCAGTTGCCGTCGCGGTCCGAATCACCCGGGATAGCGCGCTCGACGCGATTCCAAGCTGCACGGGTTGCATGCTTTGCCTGATCCCACGACAGCTTCGACGTACCGCGCGTGGTATTCCAGTCACTCGCCAGTTGGCTTTCAGCCGACTCGAAGTTGCTGTTATAACGGCTACGACCGTTGTAACCTAATGCGTAGGCAGGACCGTAATCGTCGTATGACTGATCGGCGGCGTAGTACGGCTCGCTGGTGTACGAATTGCGCCAGTGATGGTCTTCGTCCGCAGGATTGACTACACCAGCGGTACCCTTGCCTGCCATGCCACCGGCCATTGCCCCAACCGCTGCGCCTGCTGCCATACCGATCGGACCGCCCACTGCGCCAACCGTTGCACCGGCAATCGCGCCGCCGCCTGCACCTACGCCTGTCGCCAGATTATGCGAACCCAATTCATCTTGGGCTTTTGGGTTGACGACTTCGGCCGTACCCTTGCCTGCCGCGCCACCGGCCAGCGCGCCGGTCGCTGCGCCTGCCGCCATGCCGATCGGACCACCCGCAGCGCCGACTGCTGCACCTGCCATCGCACCACCGCCTGCGCCGACACCCTTGGCCATATTATGGTCCTCGAGTTCATCGGAACGACTCGGGTTGGCGACCTCTGCCGTACCTTTGCCAGCCAGTCCGCCTGCAATCGCACCGACCGCTGCACCTGCGGCCATGCCAATCGGACCACCGACTGCGCCCACGGTCGCGCCTGCCACCGCACCGCCGCTCGCACCCAAGCCTTTGGCCAAGTTATGGTCGCCAAGTTGATCGCCACCGTCCGGGTTGACGACTTCAGCTGCGCCCTTGCCTGCCAGGCCACCTGCTACTGCACCGACTACTGCGCCGGCAGCCATACCGATCGGACCGCCTACTGCACCGATGGTCGCGCCAGATACGGCACCTGCCGTTGCGCCAAGGCCTGTGCCGATGACGTGCTGGCCGTTGCTGGTTTTCCACTGCTCTTCAAAATGGAGTGCGTCTTCATCCGAACGTGGTGTTACACCCATCAAGATACCGCCGCGCTCGATGCCCTCTTCATAATGCTTGACGCGCTCTTCAGGAATGCCCGAACCGATCAGCGCGCCCAGCAAGCCGCCTGTTACACCGCCAGCGCCGGCGCCAGCCAATGCTGCAGCGATAGGGCCGGCAATGACCAAGCCCAGGCCTGGCAACGCGACCGATGTGCCGACTGCGGCGATTGCCGCTACCACTGCGCCGAGTGTGCCGCCGATACCTGCACCGATTCCTGCACCTTCGGCTGCCTTGCTACCTAATTCGGTAGACAGACCTTCGTCGCCGGCAAAATGACGCTTACGAGTCTCGTCCGACATGACCAGATTGACATCGTCCTTGTTGTAACCACGCTCGGATACTGCCGAATAGGCGCGCTCTGCGCTGTCGCGGTCGTTAAACAGACCAGTTACCATTTTTGAGCTACGCTCATTTGTAGAATTTGCCATGATTTTTTCTCCTCGTGGGTTATTGGTGAGATGAGTTTAGTGTCCAGCCGTAAAGTCGTCTGTAAGCCAAATTCGCAAAACCGTGTAGGACAATTCGAGTTTAAAAACATAACAAAAAATTAAACCTCACCAAACCAATCCGTTCGCATCCAATTCAGGCCTGCGAGCAATCCGTATCGCCTAAAACAACAAACTAAAGTTTGTAATACACGTTATAGCCAGCCCTGTTGCGCATGTAGACAAGGGAAACGGTTGCTGTAAGACAAATCCTACATAAGAAAGGGGTTAACGCCGATGCTGAAGATTTTGTAAGTCTGTAAAAATTACTCCAGCAAAAATTGCAAAACCGAATCGAACCGGAGCGAGCGATGAATAATGGATCAAATGGCATGAATGTTTATGGAAACGTCGTTGAATTGCCCGCATTAAATGCGCAAGCGCTCGCCGCAATTCAACATGATCAACCGCAGGCTGCCGGTATGCTGGCCCAGCGCCGCACCGGCCTTCTTCGCTGCGGCGAACTGTATGGTGCCTCGGCGCCGATGCAGCATCTGTTCCAGATGATTTCAAAAGTCGCACCTACCAGTGCCAATGTATTGATTTCCGGCGAAAGTGGTACAGGCAAGGAACTCGTCGCCAGCGTCATTCATGAAATGAGCAAAGAGAAAAACATGCCGTTTATTGCTCTGAACTGCAGTGCGGTTTCGGCGCAGCTGATCGAAGCGGAACTGTTCGGTCACGAGCGCGGCAGCTTCACCGGCGCCGTACGCATGCACAAGGGCTGTTTCGAGCGCGCTGATGGCGGCACATTATTTCTGGACGAAGTGACGGAAATGTCCCCCGAAATGCAGGTCAAATTACTGCGCGTGCTGGAAACCGGCCGCTTTTCGCGTATTGGCGGAGACGAGGAAATTCAAGTAAAGGTCCGCGTCATTGCCGCTACTAATCGCCACACTCAGGATGCCGTCGATTCAGGCGTTTTGCGGCGTGACTTGTTCTACCGCCTGGCCGTATTCCCGATCGATGTGCCGACCGTGCGCGAGCGCGGCGAAGATATCGAGTTGCTGGCAAAGCTATTCTTGAATCGACTTAACGACGAGGAAAATGTTACTAAGACATTGTCGAAGTCATCGCGCCGTTTTATTCTTGAATATCACTGGCCAGGCAACGTGCGTGAACTCAAAAACGTCGTGCATCGCGCCTTTATACTGGCCGATCAGGAACTCGATATCGCGGCTGCCGTCGGGCCGTCGAAACCATCGTCAGTCAATAATCCGCACGACTGCGTCACGTTCCCGTTAGGCAGCAGGCTGGCAGATGCAGAGCAGCGTCTTATTTTTGCGACACTGGGCCATTGCGGTGGCAATAAAACACTTACCGCTGAAGTCCTCGGCGTCAGTCTCAAGACGCTATACAACCGATTGAATGAGTACCAGGCGCGTGTGCTTGCCAATGCCGCCGCACATCATGCCAAGCTAAACAATGCGGGGGTCAGTGCCTGAATCGCCGTTCAGACGATTTACGTATCGAAAAAGGTCGACCCTGGGTCGGCCTTCTTTCAGTACATTTGCCTGGGTTCACACCCTTACATTATAAAAAAAACTTATGGTAAGAATTCTCGTAGTCGATGATCATGCGGTAGTGCGCGCGGGCGTACAGCATTTCATGGCAGCCGTGCCCGATATGGAAATTGCCGGGGAAGCCGGCAGCGCCGACGAAGCGATCCGCATGATTCGCAACAAGGAATGGGACATCGTTCTGCTCGACATCGCCATGCCAGACAAGAGCGGCGTCGAGGTGCTCAAGCAGATCAAACGCGAAAAGCCCAACCTTCCGGTTCTGATCCTGAGCATGCATCCTGAAAACCGCTATGCCGTGCAGATCTTGCGCAGCGGCGCCAGTGGCTACGTCCAGAAGGAAGCGCTGGCAACCGAACTGGTCGACGCGATAAAGACCATCATGCGCGGCCACAAGTACATCAGCCACGCGGTGGCTGAATTGCTGACGATGGACCCTGATACCGAAACCGAAAAACCGCTGCATGAAACCTTGTCGGCGCGCGAGTACGAAATTTTCTACAAGCTCAGCCAGGGTGAAGGCGTTACCCGAATTGCCGACGACCTTTGCCTTAGTGTCAAGACTGTGAGTACCTATCGCGCGCGGGTGCTGCAAAAGATGAATATGACGACTAACGCGGACATCATCTATTACGCGATCAAGCAAAATCTCATCGACTGAGACCGGATCGTGGCAGCTGTGCGGCCATCCCGTCGCAGGCATTTTTCAAACGTACGAGTAACGGAGCTGGTTGTACCGCAACCGTGCAAAATATGAAACAGACGGCTCAAACACCTTTACCTTCGACCAGGGGACATCTGCGCGTATTCATCGTGGAAGATTCGGCGTTGGTCCGCGAGCTCATTATCGAAAATCTTTCGCGGATCAATGGCGTGGACATCGTCGGGTTCTCGGATACGGAAAGCGACGCGCTGGCACAACTTGCCGAGCTGGAATGCGACGTAATGGTACTGGATATCGAACTCAAACACGGCAACGGTTTGAACGTGCTGCGCACCTTGCGCGAAAATCAGATGCATGGCGACGACCTGAAGATAATCTTCAGCAACAACGTCAGCAATACCTACCGCCGCTTGGGCGAACAATACGGCGTCGATCATTTCTTCGACAAGACCTCGGAATTTTCCAACCTCTATTCGCTGATCGAACAACTCGGGACCTGTTCGTCTTCGCAGTAGGCGTACAAACCGAGGAGACCGTCTACCGGTGTTGTACGGGCAATTTCGGGAAAGTCATGGTCACGGTGGTGCCGCGCGCGCCAGCGTCTGAAATCTTTACCATCCCTCCAAGGTAATTTGCGCGCTCGCGCAGCCCGCGCAACCCATGCACGCTGGTGTCGCCAAGCCGGTCGGCGGCAATGCCCACACCGTCGTCCCTGACCGTCAACATGACCTCATCCTCGTTATCGTCGAGTACGATCGTCACTGCTGTGGCACCGGCATGGCGTGCCACGTTGCTCAAGGTTTCCTGAACCATTCGAAACAATGCAATATTTAAACGAGGATCATAGGACAGCGATTCGTCGGGCAAATTTGCCTTGCAAGGAACACCGGTTGATTTCTCGAATTCATAAGCCTGTTCCGATATGGCGGCCTTGATGCCGAATACATCGAGCTTATCAGGACGCAGATTGTTCTGGATGCGCCGGGTGGAATCGGCAATCGTGC
>JACMQD010000465.1 GCA_014377155.1 Herminiimonas sp. | reverse complement strand
TCGTCGACTGTGCGGTCGAGGATACGGGTAGCGATGTCGGTCTCACGCGCGGATTCCGTGATATCCAATACTGGCGACAAGCATTTGCCAGCAAGGCTTACAAGGAAATTTGCGATTGGTCCGCCGCCGACAGTTACTGTGCAGTGTTTCCGAGTACTGCATTATTTAACAAGTTGAAGCAGGCTCCTGATACATTGATCAAAATCCTGTACGCCTGTTCGGGGCGCATGCAGTTCAATAGCTGGCATTACACGCCGGGTCATTGTCCTCGTGACAGCGTTCCTGCAGACCGTCATTTTTATCTTCCGCCACGGATGCCTGATACCGCAATATGGTCGGATCAGCATCATGCTGGCCACGTCCATGCCGAGGTTCGCAATACGATCCGATGCCCGGCCGCGATCACGATTGACGGACATGAATATGCGGGACTCGTTGACCTGCGTCTGTTCCGGCAACGCGGACACGCGTACAGCGACGCCGAACTTTTTCAGGCAATGGGCTATGCAGAGTATGTACGGGCGGCCTATCAGGCGCTAGCAGATTATCTGGTGCGATCAGATCGCACTGTCCGTATCGACGCGTTCGACAAGGACTGGTTCCGGCGCTACTACTCCGCTCTTTGCACCGCTGCGACGATCGACGGATCGCAGTTCGAATCGACAAACTGGACGCGATTGATGGCGCCGGTCGAGCAGGCCAGCGGCGCTAACATGACGGAGCTGTTTCGCATTCTTCATTCGCACGCGACCGGCGACCGCGTCGCACTCGTCGAATCACCGCATCTAAAGCCCGAAACATCGTTGTCCTATCGCGATCTAGTTACCAAGTGCCTGGCATTGCGAACAGCGCTCAAACGCTTCAACGTCGCGCCCGGGGCATGCATTTCACTTTGGTCGCAACGCCCATTACATCAAGCGGTTGCCCTGATCGCAGGACTTGCCAATGGCGTGATCATCAACCTCGTCAATCCCGGTTTGTCGGCAGCGATGTTCGAAGGCCAGTTGCTGCACACGCGTCCGTCGCTTCTGATTGTCGATGAAGACACGCATCTTCCCGATGGGCTCTTTGGTAACGCACTAAGTACGATACGCGGCGTTCGGTGGCGTGATGTGTTCGGCGATGCCACGCCTTATGATGTGAAAGCGGCGGAAGCGTCACTCGCGTTCGTGAGCAGCAAGGCAGACGAATCAGCCGGATTGCTGATATATACATCCGGTACGACGGGTGATCCGAAAGGGGTACTGCTGCGCTGGAATGAAATCTACGCCAATGTCCATCAGGCGATCAGCACCTTGGGATACAAACCCGGCTGGATTGCCGGCAGCTTGTTGCCGCGCTTTCATACCTTCACGCTCATTAGCGACCTGCTTCCTGCGTTGATGCTAGGTGGCCGCGCCATCCTCGTCGACAGTTTCGAATTGGCCCGTCTGAAATCGATCGTCGAGGCGTTTCGAAAACATGGCGTGCAGTCCTATAGCGCCGCACCGATTATCCTCGAAGCCTGCTGCGGTCTCAACGCATGGGCAACGACTCCGACGCTGCGCTTTGCCGTAGCCGGTGCAGCGCCGCTGAAAGAAAAGACGCGCATAGCGTACGTCGGGCAATTTGGTCATCCCATTATTCCGTGCTACGGCCTGAGTGAGACATCGTGCTTTGCAACCATCTCGCCGCCAGACGCAGTCCGCGCGGGATCAACTGGCAAACCGGCTGGCATCGAAATGTGCGTATTCGGAGACGACGGCGAAGTCGTTGCCAATGGCTTGGCAGGTGAATTGGCGATGCGCGGACCATCGGTAATTCGTAACGGATATTTTCGCGACAACGAAGGACGATTTGCAAAATCATTTACGAGTGATGGCTGGTTCCTGAGCGGCGATATCGGACGTATTGATAGCGATGGCTATGTCTATGTTACCGGACGCAAGAAGAACATGATCATACGCGGCGGCGAAAAAATCTATCTGGAAGATGTCGATCGCTGCATTTTCGAATACCTCGGTGTCGTGGATTGCGTCAGCATCGTGCGATGCAATCCCGGCGTGCCGGATCATGCCTTGACTTTCGTCGTCACTGCCGACAGCAAACCGATTCCACGAGAAGAAATCGATGCCCTCGTTCGTCGGGTACTTACACCCCGGCATATACCCGACCGTATTCACTTTATCGAGCGCGTGCCTCGCACACCATCCGGCAAGGCCTCCCTGCGAGAACTGTTATTGCTCGCGCAAACAATCAACGGTTGTCTGGAACTGCAGTGATGATCATCGACAGTCACGCCCACGCAGCAATGGAAGAAGTGCTGCCAGTACGATTTTTCGATGGCTGGGTCGATAACCTCGAGCGGCTTTTGCCGCCGGATGCGTCACCGGCGCGGCGCGATGCCATGTGTGCGTTGTTCCGACGGCTGAATCAGGATCCGTTTTGCGACAAACTGGTGGCGGAAATGAATCGCGCGGGCATTGATAAAACAGTCCTGCTGATCGTCGATTTCGGATTTGCGTATCCAGAAGAATTCGGAAACCTCGAACATATTTATGAAATGCATCGTGAAATCATAGTGCGTCATCCTGGTCGCTTCATCGTCTTCGCCGGAATTGATCCGCGTCGCGGCACAAGCGGTGAGGAACTGGTCGAGAAGGCGCTACGTGATTGGGACTTTCGTGGCCTGAAAATCTATCCGCCTTGTGGCTATTCGCCTGACTCGAAGGAACTTTACCCGTACTACGCGCTGTGCGAAAAATACAAAGTGCCGGTGCTGTCCCACATCGGACCGACTTCACCCACGCTCTCGTTCAAATTTACGAGGCCGGGCGACATCGAGGATGCCGCATTTCGTTTTCCAAATGTGAATTTCATTCTCGGTCATGCTGGGGTCGTCTGGCGTGACGAAGCCGCCATGCTGGCCTTGTATCGTCCTAACGTTTATCTCGATTTGTCGGGATTTCAGCCGGAATGGCGGCGCGGAGACCTCGACCAGATACTCGCCGGTCACAAGCGGGCCGGGCTGTTGCGCAAGCTTCTATTTGGCACCGACTGGCCTATTCATCGCATTCTGGGCGGACAAAAACAATGGGCCGATGCATTTCGCGATTGTGCCAAACGCGGAATCATCACCGAAGAAGAATTGGGCTGGATCTTCTACGACAATGCGGCGCAGGTCCTGCGCGAGCCGAGGCGCGCTGCAACCGTTTCAGCCACTGTAACCTCAATCGAACATTGCGAGAGCCTCCGATGACCGAAGACCAACAAAACGTCCTTGCGATTTTAAGCCGCTGCGCTGGCTGCGAATCCAATGAAGTCAATACCGACGATACGTTTGCCGACCTCGATATCGATTCACTGAAATTCATCATGCTGATACTTGAAATCGAAGAGACCCTCGAACGATCGGTTTTCAACATCGAGACCGTGGGCGAATTGCGCACGGTTGGCGACTTGATGACGATTTTGGAAGAAGCATGAATTGTGGGAAATGATCGCGAACAAGCCAGTTCAGGTTTCAACGTTGTAAATCAAGGAGGAGCCATGCACGATATTCGACTTGCCTGCGCCGACGCAGATATCGCATCGACGTTCCGACTAATGGTGCAGCTCAGGACGCATCTTTCAGAGACGGAGTTCGTACCACTGATACAGAAGATGAAACGGGAATCGGGCTACCGTCTCGTCGCGCTGCGGACCGACGAAGCGATCGGCGCTGTCGCCGGCTTTCGCATCACTGACTCACTCGCCTGGGGACATTACATCTATGTTGATGATCTCATCACGGACGATCGCATGCGATCGCGCGGCTACGGCGAAGCGCTGCTAGACTGGATCGCCGAATACGGCAAGGCACAAGGTTGCACCCAGCTACATCTCGATTCCGGCGTCCAGCGGCACGGTGCACATCGGTTCTATCTACGCGAGCGCATGGATATTACCTGCTACCATTTCCGACGTGAACTGTAATCAACTCGGATGCGCTATACGCTAGACAATCTGCCGGGTAAGCGCCGCAAACGTCATAGGTTCAACACGCCTGAATTGACTCTTCAACACACCGAGTTGGTACGATCGTTGACGAAAACACTCGGCGAACTGCGATTGCGCGCCGAATTCCGATGGTTGCTCGACAGATTCCAACCGATCGAGCGCTTCTGACGCCACAACCGGATCGCTCGAGCATAATCCTGAGGCGTCGGAGAAGCACTACCGTGCCACTTTCGCGCTAGATATTCCTCATAGACTGCCCGCTCCTTACCTTTGCCGTCTTCGTGGTGCTCCTCATCTT
>JACMQD010000464.1 GCA_014377155.1 Herminiimonas sp. | reverse complement strand
TCAGGTACGGTGGCGATCAGTTCGCTGGCCCGAGCAAGGCCCAGAGCGGTCGAAAAGCCACCGACGATCGTGGCGACTTTCCGTTCCAATCCGAAACCGAGCAGAGCCTCATCGATCGGCCCCTTGTCCGAGCCATCTCGCGAGACAACAATGTGCCTGCCAGCCGCATATCGCGAAGGGGTGATCTCTCCTTTGCTTAACGGATGTCCGATTCGTACGGCACCAATGTAATGGTCTCGAAACAATGCCTGCACACGCAGTTCCGGAGCAGTCGTTTTCTCGACTACGCCTGTTTCCAGATCGATAATTCCATCGCGCAAAGGCTTGCTGTCTTTATCGGGCTTTTGTACAAAACATAGCCGGACACCCGGGGCTTCGTCGTCCAGTCGCGCAATAAGATCCGACCCGAAATTTTCGACGAAACCTTCGCTGGTACGCAGTGTGAAAGTCCTGACGAGGTTTTTGAGATCAAGCTTCTCGGCGGGTCGCAGAACGGCTTCGCCATCCTGCACGATCTGACGCACTTTTTCGCGTAATTCGATTGCTCGAGGCGTGGGGACGAGTCCGCGTCCCGCCCTCACTAATAGTGGATCACCCGTAGTCTCACGCAATCGCGCCAACGCTCGACTCATCGCAGAGGGGCTAAGCCGCAACCGTCGGGCTGCACGCGCAACGCTACCCTCCGCGAGAACCGCGTCGAGTGTGACAAGCAAGTTGAAATCCGGGATCGACATGCTCTGATTCTCGCATAGTTTATTTTTGATGTGGCGTTCAACGCACTAATGACATGCAAACGGCGCGTCTTCCGCACGGTGAGGAAGCTTCCTATACTTTTAACGTCGGATGGAAACAAGTGTGTCCGCGTTTAATTGAGAGGAATAGTATGGCTAGGAATTCGCTTGAAACGTTCGCTGGAAACATCTCGTCCATATGGGGACCGCTTACTTCCCAACTGGTCGAAGGTTGCCGCCAGCATTTGGAGGAACTGCTGAAGACACCGGCGACTGAAGACTGGTTGGCTACGCTACGGCGTGAAGCGCGGGCCTATGACGAACTCTACCGGGATCCGACCTGCGGGTTTGTATTGTTAGCGCACATGGAACAGGCGGGTCTGTACAGGCCGCCGCATGACCACGGCAGGGGATGGGTCATGTATGGGGTTCTTCAAGGCGAGAGTGAAATGGGAACGTATGCCCGGATCGAGGAGCCGGACGGCAGCGTAAAACTCGTAAAAAGGAATGCTACCTTGGTAGGCGCTGGACAGGTGCAGGTATATCTGCCCGGAGACATTCACGACACACTATGCATTTCCGGGCCTGCGCTCTTGTTCCGCTTTACGGAGCGCGATTTGAAGAAGGAGGACAACGAAGCCCACAAGGTGACGAGATACGTTGACGAGGACGGCGTCTGGATTCCCGCGACGCCATGACCATGGCCGCTATCCATTCCCTAGGGCGCCGTCTGGTGCGGGCATTCTACCGTTCTGGTTTACCTTTCTTCACTCCTCGCCAGTCGCCGATGCCCTCAAAAATCGTAGGCATCGAGGCAATACGACGCGGGTTCAACCGCAACCGAGTCGCAGCGATAAGCATACCGAGGCACACGGTTGCGATCGCTTCGGTATTGGCCGCCATGGTTCTCGTGGTGATGGACGCAGCCATTTCAAATGTCGCGTTGCCGACGATTGCGAAATCGCTGCAGGTTACGTCAGCCATGTCAGTTCGGGTCATCACGGCCTATCAGTGCGCCTTATTGATGGCCCTGTTCCCCTGTGCAGCGCTCGGGGAAAGCGTTGGCTATCGCAAGGTATTCAGCGGCGGCATTGCGCTGTTCACCGGAGCGTCCTTGCTGTGCGCATGGTCACCATCGCTGAATTGGCTCGTCGCGGCCCGCTTTCTTCAAGGACTTGGCGGCGCTGCCATCATGGCACTTGGCGTCGCGATTTTGCGCGCCGTTGTACCACATCAAAAACTTGGTGCTGCCATCGGCTGGAATGCGCTTGCGGTTGCCCTCTCATCTGCTGCCGGTCCGGTGATCGGTGCGACCGTTCTCTCGTTCACAACCTGGCCATGGCTCTACGCTGTGAATCTGCCACTAGGCCTGCTGGTGTTGATCAGCACTCGCGCGCTTCCGGAGGCTGGGGGAACGGCGCGTCGACCAGACCTTTTCAGTGTAGCCTTGAACGCCGGGGCCTTTGCATTTTTAGTCATTGGAGCAGAACTACTCCCCACGCAGCCGACATTAGCGGCCTTGATGTTTGCTGCGGCAGCGCTTGAATTCGTCGCGCTGGCTCTTCGGGAAATGCCGAAGCAAGCACCCCTGATTCCACTGGATTTGCTGCGAAACCGTCCATTCCGAATTTCGGTGATCGCGTCGGTTTGTTGTTTCGCCGGGCAAACCGCAGGCATGGTTGCATTACCGTTCTACCTGCAGCATGGGCTTGGTTTAGACATGCTGAAGGTCGGGTTCTACATGACACCCTGGCCCTTGTCGGTGGCGGTCGCCGCCGCGTTTGCCGGCCGTGTCGCGGACCGCATATCGACAGCCCGGCTTTGCGCGGCGGGCGGTATATGTCTGGCAACAGGACTTGGCGCTGCCGCATTTTTGCCGCTGCAGGGCGACCCCTTGCCGCTCATACCGCTCACCGTGCTCTGTGGCGTAGGTTTCGGTGTGTTTAACGTGGCCAACAACCGCAACATGTTCATCTCGGCACCGGTTGCGCGCAGTGGCGCGGCCGGAGGGATGCAGGGTACCGCCCGACTGTTTGGGCAAATCATTGGTGCAGTGATGATGACCCTGCTC
>JACMQD010000463.1 GCA_014377155.1 Herminiimonas sp. | reverse complement strand
GTCTGTTTCCGTGCTAGTCGCAGCGACCGCCGCCATTGCACTCGAAGCCCACCTCGTCTCGGGCGCGCTGGAGGCCACGGCAAGTGTGCTCGGGTTGTCGCAAGTGTTCGTCGGCGTCATCGTTCTGGCCGTCGTGGGCACGGCCTCGGATCTATTCGCTGCGGCCTGGTTTGCGCGTCAAGGAAAGATGGGTTTGGTCCTCAACATTTGCGTTGGATCGGCTATCCAGGTGGCTCTTGTGGTGGCACCCCTCCTGGTGCTGGGTTCATGGCTGATGGGTCGGCCGATGACACTGGTGTTCAGTGACCCGATCGAACTCTTCGCCTTGGTAAGCGCGGCATTCATCGTGAATTCAATCGCAAGCGATGGCGAGACGACGTGGTTCGAGGGCGTTTTGCTGATTGGTGTATATGTACTGCTGGGCCTGGCGTTCTACTTCTCTGCGCCGATTGCCTGACGCGAGCTGAGGCACAGTTTTTCATAACAAGGAGACGGATCTGCGCCAAAGAGTGCCAACGAACAGATGCCTCTGCCCGTCACGCGCAAACTTGTGATTCTTTCAACTATCAGGACAGAATCTTGCCATCAAGCCCCGACGGTTCTGGTTCAGCAAACGGCGACGCCCTCAACCCTGGCTGTTCCTTTCTGAGCCTGGACAACGACGCCTTGCCGCAGCTACAAGCGCACGCGCCGGGTCTGGCAGGTCATCCTCGTAGGAGACTATGTGGCGCAGGCCATCGAGGCACCGGGCGAAAGATTCACTGCGGATAATGGCGAAAGCGGGACCCACGGTGCCAGCCACGCCATGAAATTCGATCTGCCTGCCTACACTTACGACTGCGCTTGCTTAAATGAGCCCGATCACGCCTCTTACGTCTTCCTGCTCGACGAAGTCGATGGCGTGCACCCGCTACCGCACAACCTGTATGTTGCGCTGGTTCGCGGCCAAGCCGAGGCACCCGCCCTGGCTGGCCAGACACTGCGGCTGGCTGACTGGTATGTACGTCTCAAAGACGGCGAACCGAACTGCGTCGTCAATGAGACGTACAACTTCGTGCGTTTTGACGCGAGGGGTAAAGTCGATTGGGCAGCCAGCCCGTCCCCCCACCCCCACCGCAGGAATGCGGTAGCAGTGCCTGAGGATGGCGCCTTGCCGACCACCGCCGAACACGCAGCCATGAAGTCGATCCTGTTCGGTGAGAGCGTTAAATCGGCTACGTGATGCGCAGCAACTCACAACTCACGCTGGCAGCGCTTTCCCGTTGGGAAAACCAGGGCGGCGCCGGCAAGGTCCCAATGCCTCCCGCCCGTCTCGGCAAGGCAGCGCGAGTCCCGCCATTGAAGAATGCTGAATTCGTGCAGATGCAGGTGCGCCTGATCGCCCTTGAAAACCTCCTGATCGCCCTCCTCGCGCAGGCGACTGACCCGCAATTGGACGCAGTGCACGACATGGCAAGTCACGTTGCGCCACGGCCCGGCTTCACTGCGCATCGCCTCACCGTGCACGCAGCCCTCCAGATGATCCACCTCACAAATCGAGCCCGGCGCGTCAAGTCGATGGCGTGACTAGCGATGCCCACATGACACACGGACTTGCAATAAACATGCCTCGGAGGAAGGCGTCCAATTGCAGGCCGTCCCACCTGATGTTGAGGAAAGTTCCACGCACGTGCGGCCATGATACAAAGGCGGATATACGTGCATACAACGAAGCACTATTGCTTTCCTGGATTTTGTTCAAGTTGTTTTATCAGATTCTTCATCTCCCCAATTTCACGTTCTTGAGCTTCAATAATTCCGTCGGCCAACCTACGTACCCTCGGATCCACGATCTGCGCTCGCTTGCTGGTGAGAATCGCGATGGAGTGGTGCGGAATCATCGCTTTCATATAGGCGACGTCATCCACCGTCTGTTGGCTTCGTACCAGCCACAGCGCAATCGCGAAGACCACGGCGCTGCCGGCCAGAATCACAAGATTCAGACTTTTGCGGGTATACATGTCCAGCATGAACAACAGCATGACTACGGCCATCACAGTGCCCATGACTAATGCCATCCACGCGCGAGTCTGACTGAAGAATACGTGATCGAGCTGGTATGTATTTAGATACATTAGACCCAGCATTGCCGCAGTTGACACGCCAATCATTGCGGCGAACCTTGCATACTTGTTCATATGGTCTCCTTGTTGGTGAAATGTTTCAAAGCCACGTAGTACACCAATGACGATCCGGCGCACATTTACGGGCTCTCCAGCAGCTCGTGCAAGGTCTGCAGTACCCCCGAATTTGTGATTCAAGCGAATACCGATGTAAGGTGCAAACTAGCGTCGGAACTTGTAGCGCAGGCGTAGGCCAAACTGTAGGACGAGGTGGGAAGGAATGTAAGGACATCTTTTTCGTCGCAAATATTTTATGTAGCTAGCCGCAACCGTCGGATGACATGCCGATCTCTAATATGCGATCGTTCAATACGTTCGTCTGTTAGAGGGCACACACAGCTCAAATTGTGAAAAGATTTGCCAGCGAATTGTCTTGCGATTTTTGGTAAGCAAGTCCCAACGCAAACTAAAAATCACATGACTCTACCGACAGAGGACGGTCTGAGATCCTCATCTTCATGGACCGGTCCCGCCACTAAGGTTCACTAACGCGCAAAATCACGTGTTGCATGGTGATGTCAATAGAGAATCCGACAACGGATCGTCGCCGGCACCGCGCACAGCTGGTCAAGCGCCGAGCGGCTTGCCGCGCTATCAACATCGATCACCACGTAGCCAATCTCATCATTGGTGCTCAGGTATTGGGCTGCGATGTTGATGCGGGCCGCCGATAGCCGCTCATTGACATGGGCAAGGACCCCTGGCACATTTTTGTGGATGTGCAGCAGACGGCTGCGACCGGTGTGCTCGGGTAGCGCCACTTCTGGAAAATTGACTGCCGTCGTGGTCGAGCCGTTGTTGCTATAGCGGATCAGCTTGGCGGCGACTTCCTTGCCGATGTTGACCTGCGCCTCGGAGGTCGAGCCACCGATATGGGGCGTCAGGATGACGTTGTCGAAGCGAGTCAGTGCCGAGACAAATTCTGTGTCGTTTCCTTGCGGTTCAAGCGGAAAGACATCGATTGCGGCACCGTGTAGGTGGCAACTCCTTAGCGCGGCGGCGAGCGCGTCGATATCGACCACTGTGCCGCGCGACGCGTTGATCAGGTGGCTGCCAGGCTTCATCGCCGCAAGCTGGGCGCCGCCGATCATCTGCGTCGTTGCCGGGGTTTCAGGAACGTGCAAGCTGACGACATCGGCGGCCTGCAATAGTTCGTCGAGGCTGCCCATTTCACGGGCATTGCCCAGCGGAAGCCTTGCCTCGATGTCGTGAAAAACCACACTCATACCGAGCTGTTCGGCGAGCACCCCGATCTGCGTGCCGATGTGACCATAGCCAATGATCCCGAGCGTCTTGCCGCGCACCTCGTAGGAATGCGCTGCGCTCTTGATCCATCCGCCACGATGCAGGACCGCGTTCTTCTCAGGTATCCCGCGCATGAGCATGACGATCTGCGCCAGCACTAGTTCCGCGACGCTGCGGGTGTTGGAAAATGGCGCGTTGAAGACCGGGATACCCATCTGCATTGCCGCCTTTAGGTCGACCTGGTTGGTTCCGATGCAAAAGCAACCTATAGCAGCCAGGTTCCTGGCATGCTGCAACACCTCGGCGGTGATGTGTGTTCGCGAGCGAATGCCCAGGAAATGGGCATCTGCAATGGCGTCAACAAGCCTGTCCCCGGACAGCGATCCAGCATGGGTGACGATCTGCGCATAGCCGTCACGCCGAAGAGCTTCGATCGCGGACGAATGAATGCCTTCGAGTAACACGAGTTTCAGGCCGCGCTTCTCTAGGGCCGGAGCTGTTCGTTGGAATGGCATGTACATCTTTCTCATTTGTCCCCATTAAGCAAAGGCGCAGGAAAACTCTGACGCAAGATGGTTTGTTATGCGCCAGCCTGGCTATGCACCTTGCAGGTGCGGCAAGCTCCTTGTTTGCAAAAGGCAGTTGCTCCAGTACCCGAGGCAACTCGCTACTTTCGCTGAACCAAATGCCAAATATGGATTTGTCGACAAGGTATACCGCCCTGCTTGAAGAATCTGTTCGGTAGCAGACGCAGGTACGGCCAGGGACGTGGTCCCGTCGTTTTCAGTGCAATAGCTGGTAAGGCCAACTTAAGCTGGGCATGGCGGTAACGGCGAGAATTCGGGTATGACGCAGGCCAATAGTGACCAATCCATCGCTTACATCAGTCATCTCCTCCGTCGGTTAGGCGCTTGCCCTCTCCGCGTGCGCTCATCGCGTCGAGATCCAGTTCTGTGTCGAGACGTTCTGCAAGTTCACCACCCAGTTGTCCCGCATCGCGCAGACGGTTGACGACATCGCGCTGCGCATCCAGCGCCTGTAACAGTACCCGATTGCTGGGGTGCGAGGTTCCGCCGACACCCGCTACGGCGATGCCACGTGTGCCTTCACCGATTTCCCTGATTAGGTTCTGCTGCGCCGCTTGGTCGAAATCCGCAGTCGTGCCGTTTGCTCCGCGAATCACCGCAATCCCGGCCCGCAGCGCTTTCAAGCGAGCGTGACGCTCCTCGCGTTGTTCCCGTTCCGGGTCGCCGGCTTTTAGCCATCGCACGAGCGGCATCAGCGTCGCGCCCTGTACGATCAGTGTGACAATGATCACGACCAGGGTCAGGAAAACGATCGTATTGCGCGTCTGGTCGCCGCCGCCCAAGCTCAGCGGCAAGGCCAGTGCAAGCGCCAGCGAGAC
>JACMQD010000462.1 GCA_014377155.1 Herminiimonas sp. | reverse complement strand
TTCATCACCGCGCTGGCACTGGGCGGTATTCAAAGCTTTTCTTCGTCCAGCCTGCGATCCATGTACGGATTGTCGCTCGTGGCTGCCACGGCCGGTTATACCGCTTACATGCTGTCATCGGCTGCTGGCATGCTGTGGGGCGGCTTCCTGGCGACCAGGATCGCACGCCACGACCGCATTATCGCCCTTGCATTTACGGCAGCCGGCATGATGGCCCTGATTATTGCCACTGGCCTGGTAGCGCCCTGGATGTCGATCGTTCTGATGGGCGCGGTTGGCTTCGGTGCCGGTATCGCCGGGCCGTCACGGGACCTGCTGATCCGGGCTGCCGCGCCAAAAAATGCCACCGGCCGCGTCTACGGAGTGGTTTATTCGGGACTCGATATCGGGCTTGCCGGAGCGCCGTTATTGTTCGGCGCGCTGATGGACGCTAATCATCCGTCTTGGGTATTTATCCTGATCGGCGTTTTTCAGATGCTTGCGATCGCTACGGCCATCAGTGTCGGCACCAGCACCTCGCGCCGGGTTTCCGCACTCCAAGCAGCATAATTGTCGTTTTTCCCGGGCAAGGAGACCTGTAATCTATAAAATGGTGGCGAAACCCGGCAGATCGCATGCCACGTTAAAAGGTCATGCCATCATGCATTCGCAAAGACATCCGTTGTCACCCCCGAGTACAGGTACCGCCCGGGAAGTGGTCAGCTTCCATTTCGGTAAAGCGGGGCAGGGCAAAAAAATTTATATCCAGGCATCGTTGCATGCCGACGAGTTGCCCGGCATGCTGGTGTTGCAACATCTTCGCAGGAGTTTGTCGACGCTCGAAGCACAGAATAAAATCAGCGGCGAAATCGTGCTGGTGCCGGTGGCCAATCCGATCGGCCTGGCGCAAGTATTGCAGGGCGTACCGTTCGGTCGCTTCGACCTCGCCACCGGCATCAATTTTAATCGCGGTTATCGGCACCTGACGGCATCGCTGATCGAAGCCGTGAGTGGCAAACTCACCGCCGAGTCAGCGCACAACGTTCAGCTCATTCGCACCGAAGCGGCCCGGATACTGGCGTCCTGGCAGCCCGCCTCCGAGACCGACAGTTTGAAGAAGACGTTGCAAGCGCTGGCGTCCGATGCGGATATCGTGCTCGATCTTCATTGCGATAATGACGCCGTGGTGCACTTGTACACGGGCACGCCGATGGCAACAGCAGTCGAGCCGTTGTCGGCGCTGCTGGGTGCGCATGCGGTATTGCTGGCGCGAGAGTCGGGTGACCATCCTTTCGATGAGGAATGTGCGCGTTACTGGTGGGAACTGGCGGATCACTTTGGCAATGCGTTTCCGATTCCGTGCGCGTGTCTCGCTGTCACGGTGGAATTGCGCGGCGAGACCAGCGTCACCCATGACCTGGCGCAGGAAGATGCAGCCAGGCTGGTCGACTTCATGATTCATGCCGGCTTGATCACGTTGCCGACGCCACCGCTTCCGGCCTCGCTGTGCGTGCCGACGCCGCTCGAAGCGGTCGAACCGATCGTCGCTCCGCATGGCGGCTTGCTGGTATTCGTCAAGCAATGCGGCGATCGTTTGAAAGCAGGCGAGACATTTGCCGAACTGATCGACCCCGTCAGCGGTGACGTCACGGCCTTGTGCGCGTCGGTGGCCGGTGTACTTTTTGCGCATGTTGCGCGCCGCTATGCGCAGCGCGGAACCGTCGTGGCTAAAATAGCCGGCACCATTGCTTATCGCACCGGTAATTTGCTCGGGCAATAGCTGGCTCGACCACGGATGCCGGGATAGCAGCAAGTCAGGTACAAGCTAGAACATGATGCTTGCTGCAACCTTGGTCAGTTTTCTGAAAGTCCGGCTCCTGAGACGCAAAAAGCCACCTGCTCGCAGGTGGCTTTTCGGCTGATGCTATTACTTATTGGCGATTAAGCTGGCCGTCGACGATCCGGACTTTTTCGCCTACACGGTAACCCGGATCGTTAGCAAACGACAAGGTCTGTGTCCCACCGTTTTGCAAGCGCACCAACACTTCGAAATGCGAATTGCGCCCGGTGTTTTCTTCAACCTTCTTGCCGGCGTAGGCGCCGCCGAGTGCGCCGGCGATCGTCGCCGCTGTCCGTCCATTGCCGCTACCGACCTGATTGCCTAGCAAAGCACCGACTAGACCACCACCGACTGTGCCGAGATAACTGCCGTCGCCCTTGACATCGACAACGTTGACTGTCTCGACCGTACCGCAATTGGAGCAGTAGCGCGGCGCACTTGCTACCGGCTGGATTGCTGTCGCCGACAACAGCGGCTTGCCAAGCTTGAGTGTGGTGACGCGCTCGCCGACGCGCAGATTGGCAGTGACCACACTATTGGACGCAATGCGGTCGGCACGACGGATACTGTAGACGCCCGAATATTCGCCGCGGCGGTTTTCGTCAAGGAAGAACCGGCCGCGCGCGCCGTCGATGGTGATTTCGGCTTTGCCGCCCGGTGTGCCATACATTGTGAATGCGAGGTCATTGCCTTCGCGCAGTTCTGCGCTTGGCCGCACGTCGAAGCGCTCGATCTTCGGCAACGGGCCGGCGCCGCGGTCTTGCGAGTGGTAGCCAACGCCGCTTTGCAGAGATTCGCTCAGTACCGCGCTGGTGACCAGGTTACCCACGCGCAGGTTGGCAGTCACAGCGCTGCGCGCCACGATCCGGTCGCGACTGCCAATGATATAAGTACCTTCGTAGACACCGGCATCGACCTCGTTCAAAACCAGGTTACGCTGGGCACCCTCGATACGCAGGGTCGCCTTGCCGCCCGGCGATCCGTACACGCTGAAATCGAGTTCCGCACCCGGTGTCAGGTTATTGACTTCATCGACATTGAAGCCCTCAATCCGCGGTGCCGCTACGGTATTGGCATACTGCTGCGCATGGGCGTGCGTCGAAACCAGCGCGATTGAAAACAATGGCAGCACTGCGACCATTCCAGCCAGACATTTTCTTTTAAGGGTCATCATTTTTTCCTGAAAAAAGTGGTTCTTTCGTGACGATCCATTCAAGGAACCGGGGCATGCAGGAAATACCTGCTGTGTGACCTCGATACTGCCGCAATGGCATCCGTCGATAGAGCCAATTTACTATTGGCAACAGTTTACGTCTGTGCGCTAGCGAACATGTAGCGATTCGACGCAAGAAAAGAAAAAAAGTATGGTGGAAAGAAGCGCGACCTTGGCCCAAGATATCAAAAGCGCCACGCAGGGTTAAACTTCGAGTGGTCATCTTTTAGGTTCAGGCGCAGAGGTTTCATCGTCATTCAGGTAAGGAATGGTTAAAATGGCGGTAATTAGCCTGAAACGGTCCTGACTGGACCGGTGATGTGCCCTACATCGTTGACCAAGATCGAGTTTCCCTATGCTGAGTTACCGCCATGCCTTCCACGCAGGCAACCACGCTGACGTGCTCAAGCATGTTGTCACCATGGAGTTGTTGCGTTACCTTAATCAGAAGGACGCTCCCTACATGTATATCGATACCCACGCCGGCGCCGGTTTGTACGCGCTGGACGCCGGGTACGCCGCAAAAAATGCCGAATTCGAAACCGGCATTGCGCCCTTGTGGGACCGCAACGATCTGCCCGAGCCACTTGCCAATTATGTCAAGCTGATCAAATCGCTCAATCCCAGCGGCAAGATGCGGTATTACCCTGGATCGCCGTATTGCGCCGATAAAACCATGCGCGACCAGGATCGCTTGCGTTTGTTCGAACTGCATCCCAGCGATAGTAAAATCTTGCAAGACAATTTTCGCAAAGTCGAAGCGCATGCCGCTGCGCAGGGCGAGCGCCCGACCGTGCGTGGCAAGCGCGTCATGATTCAGCGCGCCGATGGATTCATGGGGCTGCGCGCGTTGTTGCCGCCGCCGTCTCGCCGTGGACTGGTACTGATCGATCCGCCCTACGAAGTCAAGGACGACTACAAGCTGGTCAAAGATACCTTGACCGACGCACTCGTGCGATTTGCAACGGGGACTTACGCTGTTTGGTATCCGGTTCTCCACCGCATGGAATCACGACAATTGCCCGACAAGCTCAAGCGCCTGAAATCGAACGGCTGGCTTAATGTCACACTGTCGATCAGCACGCCTTCGCCAGACGGATTCGGGCTGCACAGCAGTGGTATGTTCGTCATCAACCCGCCATACACGCTGGAGCCGACATTGCGCGAACTGATGCCTTACCTGGTCAAGGTGTTGGGCAAGGATACCGGTGCGGGGTTTACGCTCGAGTCCGGCCAGACCGTTGCGGCCTACACCGGTACACGTCGGGTTTGAAATGGGCTCCTGTACCGATGCGTTTTTTCGAGGACGGGAATATGGGTGTGCATCCTAACGCGACGATCTTTTGTTGCCTTAAGGAATTACAAGGACGATAATCGCTCGCAGATCGTACGTAAATTATAAAAAATATTGCTTCGCTGATGTCATACAGCTCGGCCAGGGAAATGAAAAAAGAGACCGCCCCCGTTATGACAACAGATATCACCTTGGAACCGACTGCGGATTTTCCTCTCGTCAAAGAATTTTTTCTTGCGCGTCAGCCGATTTTAGGACGGACCCAGCATCTCTTCGCTTACGAGTTGCTTTTCAGGCGGGCGGCAACTGGGCCAGCTGAGGTTGTCGACGATCTTTCTGCGACCGCGTCGGTGATTGCGCATGCGTCCGAACTCGGCATGGAAACCGTGGTGGGCGATTCATTGGCGTTCGTCAATGTCGACACCACCGTGCTGATGAATGACTTCGTCAATTTCCTGTCGCCGCAGCGGGTTGTACTGGAAATTCTTGAAACCGTGGAAGTCACCCCGGAACTGATCACGCGCGTGTCCGATCTGGCCAATTCGGGCTACACCTTCGCGCTTGACGACGTCATTGCCGATTCGCCCCATCTGCAAAAATTAATGCCTTGGGTGAAAATTGTCAAAATCGATGTCAATGGCATGCAACACGCCGATCTCATCCGGCTCGTAACCATTTTCAAATCAGCCGGCAAATTGCTTCTCGCGGAAAAAGTCGAGACACTCGCGCAGTTCGATACCTGCCTTGACTTGGGATTCGACTACTTTCAAGGCTATTATTTTGCCAAGCCAAACATCTTGTCCGGTAAGAAGCTGTCGCCCACGCAAGTGGCTCTGTTGCACTTGATGGCACTGATTACGCAGGACGCAGACAATTCGTCTATCGAAAAATGCATCAAGGAAGACGCCTCGCTCGGATTGACGCTGTTGCGTCTTGTCAATACCCCGGCGGCCGGTGTCACCCAGCGCATTGATTCATTGTCGCAGGCTTTGGTCGTTCTGGGACGCCGCCAGTTGCAGCGCTGGCTGCAGATACTGCTGTATGCGGAACCAGTGCGGGGTAGCCATTTCACATCGCCGCTCCTGACTCTGGCAACCACCCGCGGCAGGCTGATGGAACTGATTGCGAGAAAGATTCAGCCAAGCAGTTCCAGCATTGCCGATACTGCTTTTACGGTTGGCATCATGTCGCTGATGGACACCCTGTTTGGCCTGCCAATGGATAAAATTCTCGAAGAAATCGCCGTCGTCGATGACGTCACCAATGCGCTTTTGTATCGCACCGGATTTTATGGTGATTTGCTGATCTTGACCGAATACATCGAGCGAATGGACCAAGCGAAATTGCTGCTGCCGCCGACGCTGGAGCGGTTGAATTTGTCAGCCGCCGACCTGTACGCACTGCAGGTGAGCGCCTTCGAGTGGTGCGATCAGGTTTCGCGTTCGGCGCACTGACGCGTGCCGCAGGCTTCGGTCTCTACCAGTCAATAGACGTCCCGTCCCATGCATAGAATCCACCGGTTTGACCCGGCCCGCGTTGAGCAATGACGTCGAGCAGACGTTGTGCCGCGAATATCGGTGCAAACAGTGCATCGTCACGCACATTTCCCTGAAAAGGTTTCGACAGTGCAGTATCGGTCGTACCGGGATGGAGTGCTAATACGGTCGAGCGCCGGTTCAGGCGTGTCAACTCGATCGAAAGCGTTTTCAGTAACTGATTTTGTGCAGCCTTTGCCGCACGGTAGCTATACCATCCACCCAGTCGATTATCGGTAATCGATCCTACCCGCGCCGACAACGAGGCAAACACCACCGGCTCAGCATGACGCAACAGCGGCATGAGTGCTTTTGCCAGCAGAATGGGTCCAAAAGCGTTGACGGAAAACGACTGCTGCAGTCCAGCCAGCGTCAGTTGCGCGAGGGTCTTTTCGGGGCCACGGGTCGGCGTATGCAACATGCCGGCGGCATTGACCACAAGATGCAGGGACGGCACATGGGTGGCAATGCTTGTCGCCATTGCCGCAAGCCGGCTCTCGTCTGTAATATCCGCATCGATCAACACTATCCGCCCGGCATGCGCCATGGCTAGTTCCTGGAGCGCCGGGTTGCCGGTCGCAAGCCGGGCCACGGCGAACAGCGTTGCCGTGTGCGGATGCTGCGCCAGTAGCCGAACCATTTCGAAACCGATGCCACCGCTTGCACCCATGACCAGTGCGTGGATCGGTCCGTTGAAATCCAGAAGCAGCGGCGCGGATTGCGCCGCCCTTGCACTATTATTGTCGCCCACGCCAGTTCGCCGGAAGTTCTGAGAAAGTCGAGTTTATCAGGTAGCCGTCGTTTCGCGCCACGGCCAGGGTTAGGTCGGGCGAGGAGGGCTACAATAGGCGAATGAATAAAGCATTCGTGAAAGAAGCCGAGGGTGACGACGAGGACGCCGAGTTTGCCATGCCGGCGATCCCGGCCGGCGCAAAAAACTACATGACGCCCCGCGGTCACCAGCGCCTCAAGGATGAATTGCTGCAGCTGATCGATGTCGATCGGCCGGAAGTCGTGCGCATCGTGCATTGGGCCGCGTCCAATGGCGACCGTTCCGAGAATGGCGACTACATCTACGGCAAGAAGCGGCTGCGCGAAATCGATCGCCGCATTCGGTTTTTGACCAAACGCCTCGATACGGCAGAAGTAGTCGACCCGAGTGTTCACCATGGTAGCGACCAGATCTTCTTCGGCGCTACGGTCACGTACGAAAACCAGGCCGGGCAAGAACACACAGTTACCATTTTGGGTATCGATGAGCTCGATCCGCTCAACGGCAAGATCAGCTGGGTTTCGCCGGTCGCCCGGGCTCTGACCAAATCACGTGAAGGCGATTCGGTCGTACTGATGACGCCGTCCGGTATGGACGAACTCACTATTCTCGACGTCAACTATCCGGAGCCGGACGCCAATCGATAAAACCCGCAAGTGGCCGGATCTGGCCGCTTGCCTTCCAGCGCTTTCCCAATAGTTGCAATGCCGCTATTATCGCTGCTGCGGTATTTCTCTCACTACGCCAACGAGCTTCCATGTCAATAGCCTATTCGACCCTGAACCACCCGTTACGCGTGCCGCTTGCGGCTGAGGTGCATTCACGGCCGTTCCTGCGCATGGAAGCACCGGAATGCCTTACTCATCTTGCCATCCACGTATCGCGCACCGACACCGAAAAGGATCTTGGCCCGCCGCAGCACGCGACCTTGCTGGCGCTGTGTGCGCATTTCGGCGTCTCCGGACCGACCCTCGAGGCAAAATATTTTTACCATGACTTCGGGCGCTTCCGCCTGAAGTGGGAATGCCACACAGAATTTGCCACGTATAGTTTTGCGCAGACCCACGAGGACGGTTTGACGGTCGCTGCCGCATTCGAACAGGTTCCCCTGCAAAACATTCCGCAGGAATGGTTACTCGGTCTGCGCGCCAGCGTGATCGTCGCCGCGCACGTGGTGCTGGTCAAGGCGAACGCGTTGCTCATCAACGACGAGCCTGCGCCCGGTATGCGGCGCATGTTCGAGGGCAGTGTGCTGGTCGGTAGCCAGACCTTGGAAGGCGGCGAGGTGTGGACCGATTTCCTGATCCAGTCCGATGGTTTCAGTCGCTTCGTGGTGCGTGATACCGGGTTGCGCGAGCAGCAGGCCGGGCGCCTCGTGCAGCGCGTCCTCGAGATCGAGACCTACCGGATGATGGCGTTGCTCGGCTTGCCGCATGCACAATATGCGGCACCCGTGCTGAATGTGATCGAAAGCGAACTGGCCACATTGACCGCAACCATGGTCAGAAGCGATGCGCAAATGGCCGGCACGGGACAGGATTCGTTGCTCGACGACGCCAATGACGAACAATCACTGTTGCGCGACCTTACTGCCCTGGCTGCAAGAATCGAAAAGCTCGCGCTCGACAACAGCTATCGGTTTTCGGCGTCGCAAGCGTATTTCCGACTGGTGCAGTCGCGCATCGACGAGTTGCATGAAACGCGAATCGAGGGAGTGCCGACGGTTGGCGAATTCATGGAACGCCGCTTGGCGCCAGCCATGAGCACCTGCGAATCGGTGGCGCGCCGGCAAGAGGCACTGGCGCGGCGGATAGCCCATACCAACGACCTTTTGCGCACCCGCGTCGGCATCGTGCAGGAACTGCAGAACCGCAAAATTCTGCAATCCATGAACAAGCGCGCCGCGCAGCAGTTGCACTTGCAGCAGGCGGTGGAGGGGCTGTCGGTGGTCGCCATTTCGTACTACATGGCCGGACTGTTCAGTTATGCGGGCAAAGCCGCCAAGGCTGCTGGATGGCCGATCAATCCCGACATCGCTACCGGCCTGCTGATTCCCCTGATCGCCGGTGTCGTGTGGCTGGGACTCCGACGCTTGCACCGCAATACCGAGTCGGTTTAGACCGGTGGTATGCGACGCTATTCGCTGCGCGCCGTATCGATGATCAGCCGCGTTCGCGCAATATGCGGGTGACGCCAGCAATGCGCCGGACATTGCGCATCAGGCGTGCCAGATGGACCCGATCCTCGACTTGCACCGTAAAGCGCAAATGCGTCATCATCAGATCGTTGTCGTCGTCCATGCCAACGTGCGTGATATTGGCATCGGATTCGCCTATCTCGGCGGCGATGCGCGCCAGGATGCCACGTTCATTTTTAACGAGAAGCATGATGCGCGAATCGAAACGCCGGTTCAGGTCGGTGCCCCACATCACTTCGATCCAGCGCTCAGGCTCTTTCAGGCGCTGCCGTTTGGCCAGTTCGCATTCCATCGTATGTACCATCAGGCCCTGGTCACGCTTGAGCTGGCCGGTAATGTCGTCGCCGGGAATCGGCTGGCAACACGGTGCCAATTGGATGGCCACGCCTTCGCTACCGTAGATCGTGACCGGTTTGAGCTTGGCAGGCCGAATTTCACCATGCCGGTCCAGCATCGGCGCTGACGAATGGGCATCTTCGACCAATCCCAGGATATGGCGCGCCACCAGTGCCGCCATGCGCTTGCCAACGCCGATATCGGCATGCAGCTCATCCATCGACTTGGCACTCGATTCGTTGAGGAGGCGCTCCACCAGTAACGCGGGCAGATGCGGGTCGAGATTGAGTGCTGTCAAACCCTGTGACAGCAGCTTTTTGCCGAGCTCGATCGACTCCGTCAGGTTAATCGTGCGTAAATGATGGCGAATTGCCGAGCGTGCCTTGCCGGTTCGCACGAACGTCAGCCAGTTCGGGCTGGGACGTGAAGTCGGTGCAGTGATAATTTCGACGATGTCGCCATTGCGCAGTTCGGTACGCAATGGTGCCTGCTCATGATTGATTTTTGCGGCAATGGTCTGATCACCTACATCGGTATGGATGGTATAGGCGAAATCGAGCGCGGTGGCGCCACGCGGCAGCGCGATGATGGTCGATTTCGGCGTGAACACATAGACCGAATCGGGAAACAGGTCGACTTTTACATGCTCCAGAAATTCGGCAGAGTCGCCGGTCTGCTTTTGGATGTCGAGCAGAGACTGCAGCCAGGCGTGCGTGCGCTGTTGCAGGTCGCTCAGCGTGCCTTCATCGTTCTTGTACAGCCAATGTGCCGCGACGCCGGATTCGGCCACACGGTGCATGTCCTGGGTGCGGATCTGGAACTCGACCGGCGTACCATAAGGGCCGATCAGCGTGGTGTGCAGCGACTGGTAGCCATTCAATTTCGAAATGGCGATGTAGTCCTTGAACTTGCCCGGCATCGGCTTGTACAGCGCATGCAGCGTGCCGAGCGCGACGTAACAATTGGCAAAACTGTCTACCACCACACGAAAACCGTATACGTCGAGCACTTGCGAAAACGACAGGCGCTTGCTGCGCATCTTGCGATAGATGCCGTAGAGTGTTTTTTCACGACCGTAGACCTGAGCCGGAATGCTGGTCGTCGCCAGTGTGGTCTTAACGGTTTCGAGGATTTTGCTAACAACTTCGCGGCGATTACCGCGCGCCGCCCTGACTGCCTTCGACAGCGTTTTGTAGCGCAGCGGATAAAGATGCGAAAACGACAGGTCCTGCAGTTCACGGTAAATATTGTTAAGGCCGAGGCGATGCGCGATCGGCACATAGACTTCCATGGTCTCGCTGGCGATGCGGCGTTTCTTGTCGGGCGCCATCGACCCCAGCGTACGCATATTGTGAAGGCGGTCGGCCAGCTTGACCAGGATCACGCGGACGTCGCGCGCCATGGCCAGTAACATCTTGCGGAAATTTTCAGCTTGCGCTTCGATCTTGCTCTGGAATTCGATTTTTTCGAGCTTGGACAAACCATCGACCAGCGTCGCAACCGGTGCGCCGAAGCGCTCGATCAGCTCATCCTTCTTGACGTCCTGATCCTCCATCACGTCATGCAGCAGCGCCGCCATGATGGCTTGCGCGTCGAGCTTCCAGTCAGCGCAGATTTCAGCCACGGCTATCGGATGCGAGATATAAGGCTCACCCGACATACGCATCTGGCCGAGGTGCATCTCATCGGAAAAACGGTAGGCTTCCTTGACTTTTTTCAGCTCGGCTGGCGTAAGGTACTCAGCCAGTTTGGCATTGAGATGCGAAACCGAGGCCACGCCCGCAGCATAATGGGGCGCAATGTCATGCAGGTGGTGCGAGGGTTTGGCGCCCGAGCGGTCGGTCGCCGCTCTGTTAGGCGGTGCGACTGGAACGGTCGAATCTGCAGGAATCAAGTTCATATCCAATAGATAGCAGTCGCATGGCTATGGTGTCAATGTTTAACTAGGTACTTTTTTCAGCATTTCGATCCCGACCTTGCCGGAAGCGATTTCGCGCAACGCGATAACGGTCGGCTTGTCTTTCGCATCTACCTTCGGCGTGTGACCTTGCAACAGTTGGCGCGTACGATAGGTTGCCGCGAGGGTCAGCTGAAAACGGTTGGGAATATGTTTGATGCAATCTTCAATGGTAATACGGGCCATGGCGCGCTCCTAACGATGCGGGATTAACTTAAATTGGCATGAATGCCGAGTTGGGCGAATAAGGAAGTGTTGCGCGCGGCCTGTTGTGAAAACCGGCAGCGGGTCGCTTTGACAATCGAGCTCAATTCAGACAAAGCGCTTGCAAACTCTTGATTAATAATAACATATTCGAACTCTGGCGCGTGCGCGATTTCGCCGCCGGCCGCCAGAATGCGCCGTGTTATGACCTGTTGATCGTCCTGACCGCGCTTTTTCAGGCGATCTTCGAGCGCCTCGATCGAGGGCGGCAGGATGAAAATGCCGACGGCGTGCGGGAACTGTTTCTTGACCTGTTGGGCGCCTTGCCAGTCGATTTCAAGCAGGACATCGGTGCCGGCCTCGATTTGCTCGGCGATCAGCAGGCGCGAGGTACCATAGTAATTGCCGTGGACCTCAGCGGATTCGAGGAACTCTCCTGTAGCGCGACGCGCCAGAAAATCCTCCGGTGACGTGAAATAGTATTCGCGGCCGTGCTGCTCTTTTGGGCGCGGCGCCCGGGTCGTGTACGAAATCGACAGCTTGATCGCCGGCTCTTGGGCAAGGAGGGCGTTGACCAGGGTCGATTTTCCCGCACCGGAGGGTGCGACAACCATGAACAGGCTACCGGAAGATGCAGTGATTTCAGACATGCGGTCCTCAAAAAAGTGTGCAATTAGAATATGCG
>JACMQD010000461.1 GCA_014377155.1 Herminiimonas sp. | reverse complement strand
TGTGCGTCAAACGGATATGGTGGCGCGTTTGGCCGGGGACGAATTTGTTGTCATCATCGAAGGCCTTGAGCAGCCTGAGGGGGCACGATGTGTTGCCGCTAAAATAATCGAAGCGATGCAAATTCCGTTTTCACTGGCTGGCGTTGACCGGTTGATTTCGACCAGTATCGGTGTTGCAATAGCTGACGCTCAAACGGATAACCCGGATTCGCTCCTGAAAAAAGCGGACGAAGCGCTTTATCGGGCAAAACGTCTTGGCAAGAACCTGTATAAGTTTTATGAGGCACCGGGTTTCATCACCAGATGACCACATGACCTTACCCTACGTGAACTCGATGCTGGTGAAACGACTTTCCTGATTGCCGTTGAAAATTTCCGGTGGATGAGGCGAAGGACCTGTGCAAGATCGATGGCGATCAGAACGCCAGGGAGTGGAACTGATTGGCTGCCGACGACGTTTTGTCTTTGAGGTCGCCAAGTTGGCCTTTATGAATCATATGCATGGTTTCAATGCCCGCAATAATAATTCGCGCGCAGCGGAAGGTCTGTAACCCGAGCATAGGTCGCGTGATGCATTTGATGGCCCGGTGGCCTTGCTCGACGATAGTATTGAAATACGTTGACTGACGCAGCATGATGGCCCAGCGGTAAATGGTCGAGTGATCGACCGCTACGCCACGTTCGGCCAGCATCTCTTCCAGATGTCGCAAGTGCAGCGGGTAGGCCACATACCGGCGCACGCAGACAAGAATCACTTCAATCGGATAATGCAGCCGCTTGAAGACCCGGCGGAGCATTTCGTTCATCAGTTTCTGATCAGCGCGCATTGCCCAACCCTGTCAAGGTTCCATTTCCACGGGTAGCAACACTGCTGGCCGGACTGGCGCTGGTGTCAGTCACTGCCGACGCCATGTGAACAGCTGATTCGGATTGAGGCCGTTGACCAACGCATTCCTGAAATCGGTGCCCGAGGCGTCAACGTCTGATTGACCATCTCCTGTTTGAATGCCGCCGTAAAGGGACGCCGCTGCCTCCTCGTCTTGCTTTGCGCTTCGACTTCTTCACTTCTGCCTCCAAATTGCAGATTTCGAAGGGGAGAAGCTTCAGCGAATATTGAACGCGCCGCTAGACGGTGCAGACCGGACCGTTACTTTGTTTCTTCATGGAAATAACTTCTTACACTTGATACAGTTCTCACGTCGTCAGGGCTGCTTGCCTCTTCGTTATGGAAGCGTGGTACCCAACAACCGATAACCTTCAGGAAGATTGAAAATGAAAAAGATGACCGTTGCTCGTAAAGCTTTTGCACTGACCGCGCTGGTTGCCGTGTTCGCTAGCGCTGCGGGAAGCACGTTCGCTGCTGACACGAAGTGGGAAAAGAATCATCCGCGCCGCGAGCAGGTGAACAATCGCCTGGAAAACCAGAAGGACCGGATTGCCAAGGAAGTCAAAGAAGGCGAAATATCGAAAGGCAAGGCAGCGCGGCTGACGGCCAAGGATCGCAAGATCCGCCAGGAAGAACGCCTGATGGCTAGCCAGAACGGCGGCCACATCACCAGAAGCGAGCAGAAGGTCCTGAATCAGCAAGAAAATGCGGTGAGCAAGCGGATCGGCAAGTAATTCATCCTGCAACTGGCAAGGCCTGCGATCTGCCGGCCTTTTCTTTTTTATATGCCACAGGTGCGCGGCATTCGGCTTCGGCCAGCACCTTTTCTTGGCATACTCCCCCACGTGAACGAAGGCGATTCCCACTGCTGGCCTCGCATGTCCGAGAGGGAAACCCGGTTTTCGTAGGATTTCCGTTCAGCAACCAACACACACTTACATTATTCCGCTGGCGCGCAGTAGAAAAAAAGCATAACTTGCTCCAAGAAAACTAATTGCCCGCTGCGCCGACCAAGCCGAGGAGAAGTCAATGCAAGACCGTTGTCATCAGGGCACCGATTTGGGGGACGTCGATCGCTGCGTTGCGGCGGCCGAGGCTGCTGGCTCCTGGCGTAGTGAACTGCACGTCGGGTCCAGCGGGACCGGCGTTGCGTCGGCAAGTGCCGGTACACGAATTACGGGCCTTGCAGGCGGCATCGGCGCTGCCCTCCTGTTGCAGGCCTGCGGCGGCGGCGCAACCGGCGGATCTACGGCCGGAGCAGGCGCTGGTGCAGGTGCAGCCGCTACTACCCCACCCGGTGTTGCGCCGGAAGTCGTCACCGATGTGGCCGCCTCCCGTTTCCTGGCGCAGGCCTCGATGGGCGCGAACCGTACCGAGATGGCACGCGTGAAATCGATGGGATACGCCGCCTGGATCGATGCCCAGTTCGCTGCCGCCCCGACTACCGCCCGCTACGACTGGCTAACCAGCGCCGGCTTCGATGCAACCGCCAACATCAATTCCGAAAACGGCTTCGATGCGGCGGTCTGGCGCAAGATGCTGTCGGCACCGGATACGCTGCGCCAGCGCGTGACGCTGGCGCTGTCGGAAATCACGGTGGCGGCCATCGACGGCCTGGTCGGCGCGCCGTGGCGCTCGTTTTCAGGAGCGGTGTATTTCGATCTGCTCGAAGCGAATGCCTTCGGCAATTACCGCACCCTGCTGGGGGCGTTATCGACCAGCGCGCCGATGGCGCAGTTCCTGACCTTTCGCGGGAACGTGAAATTCAATGCCACCACCGGCGCTCTTCCCGACGAAAACTATGCGCGCGAACTGATGCAGCTGTTTTCGATCGGCCTGGTGCAGTTGAACGCCGACGGCACGCCGAAACTCGTCAATGGCGCCACCCAGGATACTTATACCCTGGACGACATCACCGGCCTGGCGCGCATCTTCACCGGCTGGGATTTTGACTTGAGCGGCACCACCACCGCCACCCCGGCATTCCTGCAGCGCCCGCTGATCCAGGTCGCCTCGCGTCATGAAACCGGCGCCTCGACCTTTCTCGGCACCACGGTGCCGGCCGGCCTGAACGGCGCCGACAGCCTGAAGGTCGCGCTCGACGCCATCTTCGCGCATCCGAACGTGGCGCCCTTCATCAGCCGCCAGCTGATCCAGAAACTTGTGACCAGCAACCCAAGCCCGGCGTACGTCGGCCGGATAGCGGCGGTGTTCGCCAACGATGGCGCCGGTGTCGCGGGCAACCTGCAAGCCGTGATCAAGGCGATCCTCCTCGATACGGAAGCGCGCACGCCTCCGGTGGCGGGCAATACCAGCTTCGGCAAGCTGCGCGAACCGGTGCTGCGTTTTTGCGACTGGGCACGCGCGCATGGCGCAGCGTCGCCCACCGATGCCTGGAACATCGGCAACACCTCCGACCCCGGCACCCGTCTCGGCCAAAGCCCGGGCCGGGCACCATCGGTATTCAATTTTTTCCGACCCGGTTATGTGCCGCCCAACAGCGGCCTGTCCGGCGCGGCGCTGGTGGCGCCCGAATTCCAGTTGACCAATGAATCCTCGGTCGTCGGCTACGTCAATTACATGCAGCGCGCCGTCTCGGCCGGCGTCGGCGAAGTCAAGGCCGACTATTCGGCGCTGCTGCCTTTGGCCGACAATGCCCAGTCCCTGCTCGATGAATTGAACCTGGTGCTGGCCGCCGGCCAGATCGGCGCAGCCAACCTGGCGCTGATGGTGGGCGCCGTCGGCGCAATGCCCTCCGGCACCGATCCGGCGCGCCTGAACCGCATTTATGCGGCCCTGACCCTGGTGCTGGCCGCGCCCGAATTCCTGGTGCAGAAATAAGGAACGAACATGAGCGAAAAATTCATCGATGCATCGCGCCGCGCTTTCCTGCGGCATGCTTCGGCCCTGTCAGTGGCAGGCGTGGCCGCCCCGTGGGCCTTGAACCTGGCCTCGATCGCTGAAGCATCGGCAGCGACTGCCACCGACTACAAGGCGATCGTCTGCGTCTTCCTCTACGGCGGCAACGACTACGGCAATACCTTGGTTCCGTATGACCAGAACAGCTACAACGCCTACGCCGCCCTGCGCCCGACCCTGGCCATCGCGCGCAGTGCCCTGACCAACACGGTATTGACGCCGCTCACCGCGCCGGTCGACGCTGCCGGCTTCGCGCGTCAATATGCGCTGGCGCCGGAGCTGGCACCGCTGATGCCGATCTTCAACGCCGGCAAGATGGGCGTGCTGCTCAATGTCGGCACGCTGGTGCAGCCGACCACCAAACTGCAATACACCACCAAGACCGCGCGCCTGCCGCCGAAACTGTTTTCGCACAACGACCAGCAATCTGTGTGGCAATCGTCGGCGCCCGAAGGCGCTGTGTCGGGCTGGGGTGGGCGCATCGGCGACCTGCTGCAGTCGGGTAATGGCAATGCCACGTTCACCTGTGTGAATGTTTCCGGCAATGCGGTTTTCCTGAGCGGCGGGTCTGCCGTGCAGTACCAGGTGTCGACCAGCGGCTCGGTACCGTTCACAGCCCTGAAGTCGCCGCTGTTCGGTTCGTCTGCTGCCAGCGCGGCCCTGCAGACACTAGTAACCCAGCCGCGTACGCACCTGCTGGAAAACGAATACACCCGCGTCTCCAAGCGTGCGATCGACGCGAACGTGGTGCTGTCGTCGGCGCTCACCACCGCACCGCCGCTGGCCACCGCGTTTCCTGCGGCCAACAGCCTGGGCGACCAATTGAAGCTGGTGGCGCGCATGATTTCCGCAGGCCCCGCGCTGGGAGCGAAACGCCAGGTGTTTTTCGTCTCGATCGGTGGCTTCGATACCCACGACGGCCTGTTGACCGTGCATCCGAAACTGATGACGTCCGTCGGCGATGCGCTGGCCGCGTTCTATGCGGCCACGGTCGAACTCGGTGTGGCCGACAAGGTCACCACCTTCACGGCGTCCGACTTCGGCCGTACCTTAAGCGGCAACAATGACGGCTCTGACCATGGCTGGGGCAGCATGCATTTCATGCTCGGCGGCGCGGTGCAGGGTCAGCGCTATTACGGCATGCCACCGGCGATTGCCAGTAACGGTCCGGACGATGTCGGCCAGGGCCGGTTGCTGCCGACCACTTCGGTGGACCAGTACGCCGCCACACTGGGGAGGTGGATGGGCGCGACTGACACCGATCTACTGGGCCTGTTGCCGAACCTAGTCAACTGGAACGCAGGCAGCCGTAACCTCGGGTTTGTCTGATTTTCCGGCGCCCCGGGGAAGCCGAAGCCTTTTCAACCGTTGGGCTGGCCGGCGCCAGACGCCGAACAAGATGGGTACACCGTCCACCGCCGGCACGCGCAAACAATCGATGCGGAGGCCGCCCGCGATCTCGCCCGTGTCGTCCAACCCCACCATGCGCGGCCGGATTGTGAGGCACGGTAGCGTTTCGCCTGCGCCAGGCGCAGTACACTGTCCTGCAGCGGGACCGCTGCATGCAAAAGACTCGCCGGCACATAATCCGGTTCTTTCACTGCCTCGTACTGTCGCGACAGAACCCTGCTAAGCGTTCGCTGCAAACGCCTGTTTGCCGTCGACGCAACAGCATCGTTACTTACGGTCGGGCTGGTTGCAGCACGCGCGGTCAACGTGCTATGAGGTCGGCGGTGGCTGGGTGATTGATCGAGGTGAGAGAAGCCTTCCGACACACTAATCCAGTTCGCGTTTTTCCGTAAAATGGACGAACGCGAGCGGCACCAAAAGCAGCGTAAAAATCGTGGCAGATATGATTCCTCCGATTATTACAACTGCAAAAGGACGTTGCGTTTCCGATCCCGCGCCATGCGACAAAGCGGCAGGCAGTAGACCGAGTCCGGCCATCAATGCCGTCATCAGGATGGGCCGCAGGCGAGATACTGCACCTTCAATTGCCGCGCTTGCAACATCGATTCCGGAACCCGTCAGCTCGACGATCTGCTCGACCATGATGACGCCGTTTTGTACTGATATTCCAGCAACTGCAATGAACCCAACGGCTGCCGACACCGAGAAATGCAGACCAAAAGCTGCCAATCCAATGACGCCTCCGACCAACGTACACGGGACGATCGACAGCACAAGGAGGGCTCGGCGCACGGAGCGGAATGCTAAAAAAAGCAGGGAAAAGATCAGCAGAGCCGTAATTGGAATAATGATTTGAAGCCGTTTGATCGCCCGTTGCTGGTTCTCGAACTGACCACCCCAGGTAATTTCGTAACCCGGCGGTAGGTGGACCCGTGTGGCAACTTTTCCCTGTGCCTCTGCAACGAAACTTCCCTGGTCGCGCCCCAGCAGGTTTGCCTTGACAGACGCGTTGCGCCCGCCTGCCTCCCTGCTGATGCGTGCAGCACCTTGTCGGATTTCAATTCGGCTTAGGTCGCCCAGCGCAACCGTTCCCGCACCACTTGGCAGATTGATTTGCAAAGCCGCGAGCTGGTCAGCGGATTGGCGAAATGGCGATTGCAACCGTACCGTAATGTCAAAGCGCCGGTCGCCTTCGAAAAAGGTATTAACCGTGGCACCCGCCATTGCGGTTTGGATGGCAGCGTTGACGTCCGCAATGTTGATTCCCAAGCGTGCGATTTTAGCGCGATCGATTTTGACGTCGACTTCGGTCTGTCCGCCGATCTTCACTGACGCGACGTCTGCCGCGCCCTCAATACCGCGCAGCACGGCCGCGACTTCATCACTTTTCTGGGAAAGAACTGCGAGATCCGGGCCAAATATCTTGACCGCAATTTCCCCTTTGACACCCGACAGTGCTTCTTCGACGTTATCTTCAATTACTTGAGAAAAATTCGTGGGTACGCCGGGAATGCTCCGAATTTTTGAAGAGATGTCTTCAATGAGTGCGTCCTTGTCGTGAAATCGCCAAGTCCCGATTGGCGTCAAGTCAGCCAAGATCTCGATGTTATTCGGCCCCTTGGGATCGGTCCCGTCATCGGGCCTGCCAACTTGCGCAATAACATTACCGACCTCGGAATAGCCGCGCAAGATCGCTCGAACACGCTGCTCGATCTGACGTGTCTTTTCAAGGGCGGTAGAAGGCGGCAAGGTAATCGTCAGCCAGATGTTGCCTTCATCGAGCTTTGGCAAGAATTCACTCCCCAGAAGCGGTGCAGCAAGCCCGGTTGCGATCAGGACCGAGGCCGACGTCAGGATGACGACCTTCTTCTTCTGCTGCGCGCGAATCAGAACTCGCCGATACCATTGCTGGAGATCGAGCATCCACTGATGGTTTCGTTCGGCTAATGGATAACGCTTGATTGTCCATGCCAGGCACGCCGGTACAAGTGTCATCGTCAGGACAAGTGCACCCAGAATTGCAAAACTGAGAGTAAAGGCTACTGGAGAAAAAATTTTCCCTTCAACGCGTTGAAACGTATAGATCGGGATAAAGGCGACGATGATGATCGCCTTGGAGAACATGATGGGATGGCCGAGGCCTACAACCGTATCGCGCAACGTCTTCTTACGGTCGGCATAGGTGATTGGTGCGGCGTTTTCGATCGCTTGCAGTGCGAGACGAACCATCAGCGCTTCGACCATCACGACCGCACTGTCGATGATGATCCCGAAATCGACTGCGCCCAGCGAGATCAGGTTTGCCGGAATACCTCGCAAGTCGAGCATGATGAACGCACCGAGAAGCGAAAGGGGAATTACCATGGCGACAATCACGGCGGCGCGCCAGTTGCCGAGAAATATCATCAAGATACCGATGACCAAACCAGCCCCGATCAACAAATTCTCGGCCACCGTGTGAACCGTATGATCGATCAATGCGGTGCGGTCATAGATTACCTTGAGGCGCGCGCCGCCCGGCAGTTTGCGGTTGATCGCGTCGACGGCGAGACGAACGTCGGCAATGACCGTGGCCGCATTACTGCCCTTTGTCATTTGGACGATGCCTTCGACAACAGTGTCAGCACCGTTGAAGGCGACGATGCCGGACGGCTCGCGCGAGCCCGCGATGACCTCTGCAACGTCTGTCACCTGCACGGCACGACCGTTTTTTGCGAGAACGATGGCGCTTCCGATGTCATCCGTGGAAGTGAAGATGCCTTGACTGCGTATGACCAGCGCTTCGTCACCGCGCCGTAACAGTCCGCCACCGACATTGGCACCATTATTGGCCACCGCAGCACTGACTTGATCGATCGTCACGCCGTATCGCTTCAATCGATTGGGATCGACACGGATCTGATATTCCTTGATGGTGCCGCCAAAGCTGACCACGTCCGCCACGCCCGGCACGATGCGTAGTGCGGGCCGAACGACCCAATCCTGTAGCGCCCGCACGTCGTTCTGTTGCTTACCCGCGGGTACATCGATAACATAACGAAATATCTCGCCGACGGCCGTCGTCAGGGGCGCGAGTCCGGGTTGTATGCCAGTCGGCAGAACCACATTTTGCAGCTTTTCAAGAACCTGCTGTCGTGCAAAATAGTCGTCAGTACCGTCCGAAAACGTCAGGGTAACCACCGACAGCCCGGTGATTGATACTGAACGCAGTTGCGTCTGGTGCGGTACGCCACTCAATTCGCGCTCGATCGGCAGCGTTACCGCACGCTCGACTTCTTCAGGTGCCTGTCCTGGATATTGGGTCACGATCTGGACCTGCACATCCTGCACATCCGGGAATGCTTCGATGGGAAGATTGACGAGCGCACGGAAACCGAGCAGGGCAAGGGCCACTGTCAGAATCCAGATGAAAAGGCGTTGGGTCAGGACAAAGTCCACTAACCTA
>JACMQD010000073.1 GCA_014377155.1 Herminiimonas sp. | reverse complement strand
GACCTGCGTTCGGCGCAGGACCGCGCCGACGAGTTGACGGGCATTGTCGAAGAACCGGAAGCCGACGAATCATGACCTTGGCAAAGCGCATCATTCCGTGCCTGGACGTGACTGCCGGACGTGTCGTCAAGGGTATCAATTTCCTGGAATTGCGTGACGCGGGTGACCCGGTCGAGATCGCCAGTCGCTACGATGAGCAAGGTGCCGACGAGATTACTTTCCTGGACATTACCGCCACGTCGGATGGTCGCGATCTGATCCTGCACATTATCGAAGCGGTGGCGTCGCGGGTATTCATCCCGTTGACGGTAGGTGGCGGCGTGCGTGTGGTCGACGACGTGCGCCGATTGCTCAATGCCGGCGCCGACAAGGTCAGCATCAACAGCTCGGCCATCGCCAACCCGCAACTGGTATTCGATGCCTCGCAAAAATTCGGATCACAGTGCATCGTCGTCGCCATCGATGCCAAGAAATCGGCCGACGGAAAATGGGAAGTCTTTACCCATGGTGGTCGCAAGGCGACCGGGCTCGATGCGGTGGAATGGGCGCAAAAAATGGAGAGCCTGGGTGCCGGCGAGATCTTGCTGACCAGCATGGACCGCGACGGCACCCGGTCGGGTTTCGACCTGGCGCTGACGTCGGCGGTATCCGACGCGACGGGCATTCCGGTGATTGCGTCGGGCGGTGTCGGCGGCTTGCAGGATCTGGCCGACGGGATTACGACTGGCAAGGCCGATGCGGTACTCGCTGCCAGCATTTTTCACTATGGCCACCATACGATTCGTGAAGCCAAACGATTCATGGCCGATCAAGGTATTGCGATGAGGCTTGCATGAACATGAAAGCAAAGTGGCTCAACAAGGTCAAGTGGGACGAAAATGGTCTGGTGCCGGTCATTGCACAGGAAGTCGGCTCCAATGACGTGCTGATGTTCGCATGGATGAATCGCGATGCCTTGTCGCGCACGGTGGAGCTGGGCGAAGCGGTGTACTGGAGCCGCTCGCGCAAGAAGCTGTGGCACAAGGGCGAAGAGTCCGGCCATATCCAGAAAGTGCGGGAAATGCGCCTCGACTGCGACGAAGATGTGGTGCTGCTGAAAGTCGAGCAGGTCGACGGCATCGCCTGCCACACCGGACGGCATTCGTGCTTTTATCAGCAGTTTGAAGGCGATGTCGCCAGCGGCGAATGGCTGACTGTCGAGCCGGTCCTGCAAGATCCGGAAAATTTTACCAAGTGAGCCACAAAGTGAACGACCAAGTGAGCGACACCCTGCAACGCCTGGCCGAGATAATCGAGTCGCGCAAGCCAGCCAACGGCGGCGACCCGGAGACATCGTATGTTGCGCGTCTGTTCGCCAAAGGCGACGACGCCATCCTGAAAAAAATCGGCGAGGAAGCCACCGAAACCGTGATGGCGGCCAAGGATGCGCGGTATGACGGCGACGCGTCAAAGGTGCTCTACGAATGCGCAGACCTGTGGTTTCATTCACTGATCATGCTGGCCCAGTTCGATCTGACGCCGCAGCAGGTACTCGATGAACTGGCACGCCGCGAGGGCATGTCGGGTATTGAGGAAAAAGCCAAGCGCAAGCTCGACGAACGCGAACATGACGAGCGCAAGCATTAGGCGCGCGCATTATTGTCGGCTCGACGATTTCGATACCCTGTAACAGTTCAGTCGGAGATAACTTTGGACAACTGCATTTTCTGCAAGATCGCCGCAAAAGAAATTCCTTCCAAGCTGATTTACGAGGATGACGACCTGATTGCATTCCATGACATCAATCCGGCGGCGCCGGTACATGTCCTGATCATTCCGAAAACCCATATTGCCACGCTGTCGGACTGCAACGCTAGTCACATAGACTTGCTGGGCAAGATGACCATACTGGCGCCCAAGCTTGCCAGCGAATTGGGTTGCGGCTACCGCACCGATGCGGCCGGACAGGGAAGCGGCGGCTTCAAGACGGTTTTCAATACTGGACCGGACGGTGGGCAGGAGGTGTACCATCTTCACATGCACGTCATCGGCGGTCCACAGCCATGGCGCGGCCAGCGCTGACGCGGCTCACGTAACGTTCGAGACCAAGTCTCTCGCGGCAGACAGCGGCCTCGTGTCGTCTGCCACGCGGAACCTCATGCACAATCTATCGGTCAATCTTAATGATGCTGTAATATTCGACGTATACACTGTGGTCGGGACGTATCGTCCTGCAAGGAGAAAGTAATGGGTTCATTCAGTATTTGGCACTGGCTGATCGTGCTGGTGGTAGTGATGTTGATATTCGGCACCAAAAAACTCAGCAACATGGGTTCCGATATGGGCAAGGCGGTCAAGGGTTTCAAAGACGGCATCAAGGGCGATGACGAGGTTGTCGATCCATTGGCCAAGCCGAAGATGGCCGACAAGACCACGATCGACGTCGATGCGAAAGAGAAGCCTAGAAGCTAGACCAGCGTGTCCGGTAAATCTCATGCCGTCGACTTACCGGAGCGCATTGTCCTACTTCACCTATTATGTTTGATCTCGGCATAACGAAACTCGCGCTCATCGGCGTTGTCGCACTGGTGGTCATCGGCCCTGAAAAACTGCCGAAGGTGGCGCGCATGGCGGGCTCCCTATTCGGCCGGGCCCAGCGTTACATCAACCAGGTCAAGTCCGAAGTCAGCCGCGAAATTGAGCTCGATGAACTACGCAAGATGCAAAAAGACGTGCAAGAAGCGGCCAGTGGATTCGAGCAATCCATTGCCGAGAATGTCAATCAGTTCGAAAGCGGCATGAGTGCGGCGTTGCACGACACCGACGTTTATGGCAACCCGCTGATGTCGACCGGAACGCCAGACCAGATTGCGGTCAAGGTAAAGAATTTTCGTCGCAAGAAGTTGGCACGCCTGTCCGCCGTACCATCGTGGTACAAGAACCAGAATAGCCGCCGGACCCGGGTCATTTCAGGTGCTGCGCGTGTTGCGCGCTATCGACCGCCTTCAGGTAAATCGCCAGCTTCCTTCTACTGATGGGACCGCGCGACGCTGACGTTCGGTTGACTTTTGCCGGCAAGTCCGGTTTCCATGAAATTTTCGCGGCAACTCAATGACTGAAGAAAATAGTACATCAGGTATGGAAGAAACCTTTGTTTCGCATCTGGTCGAGCTGCGCAATCGCCTGATCAAGGCATCCGCTGCCATTATCCTGGTTTTCTTGTGCATGATGCCGTGGGCCGGGCAGATCTACGATTTTCTCGCCTATCCGATGATGGTGGCGCTCCCGGCCGGCAGCAAGATGATCGCTACGGGCGTCATAACGCCTTTTCTGGTGCCGATCAAGGTCACGCTGCTAGGTGCATTCATCGTTGCGTTGCCGTGGGTGCTGTATCAGTTGTGGGCGTTCGTCGCGCCGGGTTTATATGCGCATGAAAAGAAGCTGATCGCACCACTGGTCATTTCATCTTCGCTGCTTTTCGTCGCCGGCGTCGCGTTTTGTTATTTCTTGGTGTTCGGGGTAGTGTTCAAGTTCATCAATAATTTTGCGCCGAAATCGATTTCGGTAGCCCCGGATATTGAAAGCTATTTCGGCTTCGTCATGACGATGTTCATCGCCTTCGGCATTACCTTCGAAGTACCGATCGTCGTGGTGGTGCTGGTGCGCATGGGGCTGGTCACGGTTGAAAAACTCAAGGAAATCCGCCCTTATGTCGTGGTCGGCGCATTTGTTGTCGCCGCTGTCGTGACGCCACCGGATATCCTGAGCCAGTTGTTGCTGGCGATCCCGCTAGTCTTGTTGTACGAAATCGGCATTCTCGTCGCGCCGATGTTCGCCAGGATGACCCAAGCACCGGAAGAGACGGCGTGAGATAGCACTCCGGGTGTGACGCCAATGCCGTTTTTATTCGGCCGTCGCTGCGGATCAAATATCGCCATTGCTACTCCGGTACCGTAGCGGCCACTGCGGGTACCGATCGCAGCCAAGTCACCAATGCAAGCGCATCCTTGAACCCATTTGTCAATTCTGCGCCAAGCTCCCCTGGCCTGTCTTTCCTGACAAGCGACTCCTTCCAGACAATGAAGTTCTTCAGCTTGATATAGGCCAGATGCGGCGTGTCGAGATCGAATCCCTTCGGCGGCCGCAGGAGTTTCCCCTCCTGCTGCAGGTCGCCAAAGCTTTCCATGAGCTTCTTATTCTTCAGTAATTTGCCGAAGGCTGTCGCATTGGCCACGATGTGCTGGCGAATTGCGCGCAAGCGATCCGCTGGAGGCATGTATTCGCCCGCGGCGATCAACAAGGCGCCATTCGCACCGATCTGAAAATAATAGGCCGGTCCGCCGCCCTGGCTGGGCTTTTTCAAACCGCTCGCCGTGATCGACGCCGAGAACGTGGTCTTATAAGGATGCTTGTCGCGTGAAAAGCGCATGTCGCGATTAATGCGGAACAGGGCTTTCTTCGGATTGCAATCCGCGATAGCCGGATCGAACTTACTGACGTCGGCAATAACGCCGGTCACCAGGTCGAGAAACTCGGCGCGCAGAATGTCGTAGCGCGGCTTGTTCATTACGAACCACGGGCGGTTATTGTTTTCCGATAGTTCCGCCAGAAATTGCGTGAGGTCGCGTACGTGCATGACGTTATCTTCTTGAGAAGGTGGGCCTACTCTGCCGATTCGCGTTTGATCTTCGGCCGCTTGCCGACCGTGACACTAAGCGTGGATTCTACGGTCTTGCGCAGCACGATCATCCTGGTCTTGTTGCCGGGCGTAAGCTGGGCGATCAGGTTCAGCATGTCGGTCGTATCGCTGACGGGCTTGCCTTCGACAGATACCAGAATGTCGCCCGGCCGCATGCCGGCGATGTCGGCCGGTCCGCCTTTAAGCACGCCGGCAATGATGGTGCCGTTCTTTTTCGACAGACCGAAGCTGTCAGCCAGTTCCGGCGTGATGTCTTGCGGTTCGACGCCGATCCACCCGCGCGTGACCTGGCCGGTTTTGATGATCGACTCCATCACGGTTTTGGCAGTGGTGACCGGAATCGCAAAACCGATACCGAGCGAGCCACCGCTGCGGGAATAGATTGCAGTATTGACGCCGAGCAGATTGCCGTTGGTATCGATCAGCGCGCCGCCGGAGTTGCCTGGATTGATGGCTGCATCGGTCTGGATGAAATTTTCGAAGGTATTGATGCCGAGGTGGTTGCGACCCAGTGCAGAGACGATGCCCATAGTGACAGTCTGGCCGACGCCGAACGGATTGCCGATGGCCAGCACGACGTCGCCGACCTGCGAATGCTCGGCATGACCGAGCGTAATCGCCGGCAGGTTGTCGAGGTCGATCTTGACCACCGCCAGATCGGTTTCCGGGTCCGAGCCGACGACCTTGGCCACCGCCTTGCGGCCATCGGCCAGCGCTACTTCGATTTCATCGGCCGCTTCGACCACGTGGTTATTGGTGAGGATGAATCCTTCCGCACTGACGATGACGCCTGAGCCCAGACTGAACTGTTTTTCATCCGGTTCGCCGGGACGGTCGCCGAAAAATTTCTTGAAAAACGGGTCGTTCATCATCGGGTTGTTCGGCTGGCGCGATTCCTTGCTGGTAAAGATATTTACCACCGACGGCATGGCGCGGCGCGCGGCGTCGCGGTACGAGCCCTGTGTCGCTGCCATCGTGGAGGGCGCTTCGACCATCGGCACGCTGGAGGATGTTACCTTTACCTGCGGCGTTCTGGCGACGATACCATTCGCCCATTCCGGCTTGAGGGTGGCTACAATGAACCAGATGGCCAAACCCGCAGTAGCGGTTTGCGCAAACAATAACCAGAGACGTCGCATAAAAGGTAGGAAAAATGAGTGGAGAGTGGATCGACAGAGATATGTTTGCCAAGTATCTGGCAGACACGCTCGATAGTAACCGGTTTCGCGATTTTTGCCCAAACGGCCTGCAGGTCGAGGGTCGCAAAGAGATCGCCAGTCTGGTAACCGGGGTCACGGCGAGTATCGCGTTGATCGAGGCGGCGCTCGACGTCAAGGCCGATGCCATCGTGGTGCACCACGGTTATTTCTGGCGCGGCGAAGATGCCCGTGTTATCGGCCAGAAGCAGCGACGGTTGAAATTATTGCTGGCGCACGACGTCAATCTGTTCGCTTATCACCTGCCGCTCGACATGCATCCGCAATTGGGCAACAACGCCCAGCTGGCGATACAGCTCGGATTGCACGACCATGGGCGTTTTGGTGAGGATGACATTGGCTGGCTTGGCGCGGCCGCCGATTCGCGATTGCGTAGTGTGGGCGATCTGGCAGCACGGATCGAGGCGCGTCTCGGCCGGGCACCACTGGTGATCGGCGATCCGGCGCAGCCACTGGGTCAGGTCGGCTGGTGTACTGGCGCGGCACAAAATTTTTTAGGAGACGCCATCGCGGCTGGAGCCTCGACCTATCTGAGCGGCGAAATTTCCGAACAGACCGTGCACCTGGCGCGCGAGAGCGGCGTTGCCTATCTGGCCTGCGGCCACCACGCGACCGAGCGTTATGGCGTGCAGGCGCTAGGCCAAGACCTTGCAGAAAAATTCAGGATCGCGCATCGCTTCATCGACATCGCCAATCCGGTTTGATCGGTTAGCGACCATCCATTCGCCACGTTGACCTCGCACGCAGTTTATCCTCAAACGACGCGTTCCCTGGCAGGACGCTCCCTGAGCGCGTCCCTGATCTCACGCAGCAAAATGATTTCCTCGGATAGTGCCGCCTCGACCGCGACCACCACTGAGTCGGCTCTGCGGGCGCGGTTAAACAAGCGCACCATCTGGAAGATGATGAAGGCCAGAATCAGGAAATTGATCAGGATCGTGATGAAGTTCCCATAGGCAAACACAGCGCCAGCCTTTTTGGCTTCCATCAGCGCCAGATGCGTGCCCTGATTGTTGAGTGGCAGATAGTAATTGCTGAAATCGAGGCCGCCGAACACCCGGCCGACCAGCGGCATGATGATATCCTGCACAAGCGATTCGACGATTTTCCCGAATGCCGTACCGATGATCACCGCGACTGCCAGATCCAGCACATTGCCTTTCAAGGCGAAAGTCTTGAATTCGCTCATCATTCCCATCGAATGCTCCTACGTATGATTTTTTAACGATTATCGACGAATATGTCTGTTATTGCCTGGGCGCGGCAGGATGTGCCGCCTGCCTGAAGTGTAAAGCTATTGGTGGTAAAACGTACAACAAAATCGGTCTTGCGAGTGCGAATCGCACCTCACTGCGCCTGCCACCGTGAAAAGTTCCGCAATATTGCCCGGCAGAGAATCTATTCGCTTTAAATCAAGACGGTGCTCCGCTATAATCTAAGGTTGCTAGAAGTTTCGTACAGGTTTCGCATTTTGACTGATTGGGGTTGGTATGAGTAACGAAAAGCAGGTCGATTCAAGTCGACGTGGCTTGCTCGTCGCTACGTGTGCGGCGGGTGGCGT
>JACMQD010000460.1 GCA_014377155.1 Herminiimonas sp. | reverse complement strand
TTAATGCGTCTGCGGAAATAAAACCGTCGATGAACGAATAATCATCATTCTTCAATAATAAAGTTCTTCGCACTACCTGATCATTGCCATCGTCTTCCTCATCCCAATTGCCGTCAATCGTGGTCACCGTTCCATTGATGAGATCGATATTTTCGACAATGGCAACGTGGGCCTCTTCCTCGCCCTGATCTTTATTTTCAATGATCAAGTCACCGGATTTGACATGACTTGGATCGACTAAAGCGCCGTTTTCCTTTGCCCAGTCGTACATCTGATTCGGCCCACCTTCATCGCCAAATTCCCAAGGCCGACGCAGACCGTGTTTCCCAAGAAGCGAATTAACGAAATAGTGGCACCAACCATCTTCATTGGCGGGGCCAAATTTTTCATCCCTGTTGTTTTGACCGATGTAACAACTGGCTGTGGCGACTATGTCATTTCGAGGAGCTTTGTTCTTGCTAAATTTATCCATCCTTGTTTCTTCGTTCATGGTTTCAATCCTCATGGAGCGCTCTTAAAAACTGTATGACGTCGTAAATTTTGCGCTGAAAAATGCGCATCGTAGGGGCCAATCGAGCCAAAAACCCGATCCGGAAAATCAAATTGAAGGCCAAATACACTGGCGCAATCGACTATTCCAACGGGTCCGGAGATACAGGCGCGCGCAGTCAAAACCGGCGGCAAATCATTATTTGGACACGTTTAATCCGCACCCATCAAACGAAACCACAGTGAGGACAGCCTTCCAGAGCAACGCAATTGCACGTCGAGCTGAACACCAATTTACCGCACGCCAATCATAACCGGTACCCAAAGGCCTGCTGAAACCGCGCATCGATCTCAGCCCGCGACAGCACGTGATTCTGCGCCCCCTGATGCGCAATCTTGATCGCCCCCATCAAGCTCGACAGACGACCCGTGCTTTCCCAGTCCATGTCATGCGTGAGGCCGAACAGCATGCCGGCGCGGAATGCATCCCCGCAGCCGGTCGGATCGATCACTTTCTCGGCGGTCACGCACGGAATAGCGATCCGGCGACCGCCGGTAAAAATATCGGCACCGAGTTCGCCGCGCGTGACGACCAGCGCGCTGACGCGTTCCGCGATTTGTTCAAGCGTGAGGCCCGTGCGCGAGGTTAGTAGTTCAGCTTCATAATCATTGACCGCGACATAAGTCGCCAAGTCGATGAAGGCTTCCAATTCCGCGCCATTAAACATCGGCAAGCCCTGGCCCGGATCGAAGATCAGCGGGATGTCGAGTTCAGCGCATTGCTGCGCATGCTGCAACATGCCGTCGCGGCCATCGGGCGCCACGATCGCCAGCTTGACCGCGCCGGCGTCGGCAACCTTGTTGTGGTGCGAGAAGGTCATGGCGCCCGGGTGAAAGGCGGTGATCTGATTATTGCCTGCATCGGTGATGATGTAGGCCTGCGCCGTATAAGCGGTATCGATGGTGCGCACGCATCGCTGGGTCATGTCGAGGTCGTTCAGGCGTGTCAGATACGACGCGCTGTCCTGGCCGACAGTTGCCATGATCAGCGGCTCGCCACCGAGCAGTTTGAGGTTGTAGGCGATATTGCCGGCGCATCCCCCGAATTCGCGGCGCATCGACGGCACGAGGAAAGCGACATTAATCTTGTGCAACTGATCAGCCAGCAGCGCGTTTGAAAAACGGTCTTCGAACGACATGATGGTATCGAAGGCCAGCGAGCCGCAAATAAGTGAAGTCATGAAGGAAGCCAGGTAAGGAGGTTAGTAAGAACGGCAGTCGCACGGTTTGCCATCGTCATGAGTAAAACAGATATACCTTGAATCCCGCCGCTTTCAACTGCGTCAGTTCGAAGTTGACCTTGATCGATTGTTCGGACGCCGCCATGAATCCTTTCGACAGATCGACCGCCGCCGCAAGGTAATCCCGCGGCAGGAACACCCGGCGGCCGATCGGCTTATCGTTGGCGTCGTTAAGCGTGAGTTCGATATTCGGCCAGTCCTGGACGGTACTGCTGCGGTTTCGCAACAACATGCTGAGCATGAATGCATCGCGGGCCGGCGGCGTTATTTGCAGCTCGCTGGATTCGATCGACAGCGTGTCGATTTGGGCCGGCAAGCCGACCGCACAGTCGAGCACGCCGCATGCCGCGACCAGCATAGGCTTGAGCGTCGGAACCGTGGCGGCCAGCACGTTGCGAAAAACATAGGCGCCCTGGGCTGCCAAGGCCATGAGCAGAACCAGCGAACCGCTCGCCATGACCAGGCGCAGCTTGCGCCCGACGCGCTGCTGGCGGCGACCGCGCCGGACAAAGCCGGGGACATCGGCATCCAGGGTTTCCGGATCATCAGGATCATCGACCACGTTGCCTTCGCCCCGCCATGGCTTGCGCTGCAGGTCGTCGATGGCCTTGTCGAGCGGGTCCGGGACATCGGCACCGATGGCCTCGGCGGTAGGGACGGGGTCGGGATCGGCTTCGTCAGGGTAGGCGTCGTCGAAGCGATCGGTAAAGTCCATCAGCGTCATGCGCTCGAGCGGATGGGCAGGATCGGCATCAGTGGCCGCCGGCGTGGTCGGCAGCGGCCAGCGTTGATTGGCCGGAGCAATGTCGAAATCGAGCGAACTGGCCAAGGCTGCCGATTCGATCGACGCTGCCGGATCGATTTCTTGCGAGAGCGAATTGACAATCGCGGCAGCGCCGGGCGGCGACGCTTCTTCGACCGGGGTAATGGCAGACTGGTCAGTCGAATCGGCTTCGCTCACCGCAATACCTGACAGTGGCGCAGCATCGGTGTCGAGAGAGCGCTGGTGTAGGGGTGTTACGAAGGCGGGTGCTGAATTTGCAGGTGCTGAATCTGCCGATGCCTCCTCTGCTGTAACTTGCGTCGTCGGAGCCGCCGCTGCCGCAGGCTCGGCTTGCGTTCTATCGGCTTCTGCTGGCAAGGTGTGCGCGACCGGCACAGCCTGCTCGGCTGGGCGCAGCAAATGTTCGATGCCGTTGAAGACTTCCTTGCAGGCGCCGCATCGGACCAGGCCGGCGCGCAATTTCAACTGGTCATGCGCGACGCGAAACGTCGTCTGGCAATGCGGACATTTAGTCGCGAGCGCCATTACGCTGGTCTGATGTCTGCCAGTTGCCCGTGCAGTGCAACCCAGCCGTCGCGTTCGGCCCATACTGACAGGGAAATATACGGCGCATAGGCAGCCGCCACTTCTTCGGCCTGGCGCGCCAAGACGCCCGATAGTACCAGATAACCCGCCGGCGCCACGCGCCCGGCAAGCATTGGCGCCATCAGTTTAAGCGGGCCCGACAAGATGTTGGCGACGACGATGCCGAAGGTGGCGCCAGCCGACGCACCGATGAATTCTTCCGGCAGCGCATAGATGATGTCGCAGTGGTTGCGTTCGGTGTTATAGCGTGCCGATTCGATCGCCTGCGGATCGATATCGACGCCGATCACCTCGGCGGCGCCAAGCTTCTTGGCGACCATTGCCAGAATGCCGGAGCCGCAGCCGTAGTCGAGTACCGACAGGCCGGCCGGCGTTTTTTGTTCGAGCCACTCCATGCACAAGCGTGTGGTCGGATGACTGCCGGTTCCGAACGCCAGGCCGGGATCGAGTTCCAGCACCAGCGCTGTCGGGTCTGGCGCATCATGCCAGCTCGGCACGACCCAGATATTCTTGCCAATATGAATCGGTTCGAACTGCGATTGCGTCAGGCGCACCCAGTCCTGCTCGGCTACGTCGCGCAGCGAATACGCCGGCATGGCGGCGTCAAGACCGCATGCGGCAGCCGCAGCCTCGACAATCGCCGCATGATCGGCGTCGGCCTCGGTCAGCGCCACGACGCGGCTGCGTTCCCAAGCGGCCTGTTCCGGTTCCATACCGGGCTCGCCGAACAGCGGTTGCTCGGCATCGGTACCAAAATCTGCATCCTCGACCGACACCGACAGCGCACCGGCTTCCATCAAGGCATCCGAAAAATGTTCAGCGTGGCGGCGCGCGACTTCAACGACGATTTCGATCCAGCTCATGATGCCAACCTATGACTTGACGTTACTCGGGTTTTTAGGCAAATCCGGCTTGTTGGCCAACTTTTGCTCGAGGTAGTGAATGTTAGTGCCGCCTTCAATAAAACGGGCATCGACCATCAGGTCGCGATGCAGCGGGATATTGGTCAGAATGCCTTCGACCACCATCTCGGACAGCGCAATCTGCATGCGGCGGATAGCCTGGTCGCGCGTGGCGCCGTAAGCGATCACCTTGCCGATCATCGAATCATAGGTCGGCGGTACATAGTAGCCGGCATAGGCATGCGAATCAACCCGGATCCCTGGTCCGCCCGGCGCATGCCATGAAATGATCTTGCCCGGCGATGGCGTAAACTTGAACGGGTCTTCGGCATTGATGCGACATTCGATCGCATGGCCCTTGAGCACGATGTCGCGCTGGCGAAACGGCAGCCTTTCGCCGGCAGCGATGCGGATCTGTTCCTGCACGATATCGATGCCGGTGATCATTTCGGTTACCGGATGCTCGACCTGTACCCGTGTATTCATCTCGATGAAATAGAACTCGCCGTTCTCGTAGAGGAATTCGAAGGTGCCTGCGCCGCGATAACCCATCTTGCGGCAAGCATCGGCGCAGCGGTCACCGATGCGCTCGATGATCTTGCGCGGAATGCCGGTGGCCGGTGCCTCTTCGATGACCTTCTGATGGCGGCGTTGCATGGAACAGTCACGCTCGCCCAGCCAGACCGCATTCTTGAATTCGTCGGCCAGGATCTGGATTTCCACATGGCGTGGATTTTCGAGATACTTTTCCATATAGACTTCGGGATTGCCGAATGCGGTACCGGCTTCGCTGCGCGTCATGGTTACCGCATTGAGCAGTGCCGCTTCGGTATGCACTACGCGCATGCCGCGTCCGCCGCCACCACCGGCAGCTTTGATGATGACCGGATAACCCACTTTGCGGGCGATGCGAATGATTTCCTTAGCGTCGTCCGGCAGTGCGCCGTCCGAACCGGGGACGCACGGTACACCCGCCTTGATCATCGCCTGTTTCGCCGATACCTTGTCGCCCATCAGGCGAATGGTGTCCGAGCGCGGGCCGATAAAAACAAAGCCGGATTGCTCGACCCGCTCGGCGAAATCGGCGTTTTCGGACAGAAAACCATAGCCGGGATGGATCGCTTCGGCATCGGTGACTTCAGCGGCGCTAATGATGGCCGGCATGTTCAGGTAGCTCAGGGCAGAAGGAGCAGGGCCGATACACACGGATTCGTCGGCCAGCTTGACGTATTTGGCGTCACGGTCGACTTCGGAATGCACGACTACGGTTTTAATGCCCATTTCGCGGCAGGCACGCTGGATACGCAGTGCAATTTCGCCGCGATTGGCGATGAGGATTTTTTCAAACATAGAAGTAATGGCTGCTCGTCATAAGGATTGATACAAGATCAGGCGCATGGCGCGACGTTGGTGCGGCAGCGCTGCCAAGCCGGCTTGCCGTCGATGACGCGGGGTCTGGCGGCGCATGGCGCGCGACGCTCACCCAATCGCAACAGGTATCGGCATGTCCCGGCGGCTAGGTCTGGCGTGTCTAGCCGATCAAGAACAATGGCTGACCGAATTCGACCGGTTGACCGTTTTCAACCAGAATCTGCTTGATCACGCCGGAGGCATCGGCGTCGATTTCATTGAGCAGCTTCATGGCTTCGATAATGCATAGCGTATCGCCTTCCTTGACCGACGCGCCGATCTCGACATAAGCCGCGGTGCCTGGGGCCGATGAGCGGTAGAACGTACCGACCATTGGCGACTTGACGACATGTCCTTCGGGCTCGACGGGCATGGCAACCGGCGCCGCCACGATCGGTGCGGCGACTGCCTGCTGCATGCCTTGCGGCTGCATCATGACCATCTGATTCTGGGGTTGGGCAGAGGATTTGACGATACGGACCTTGCTTTCGCCTTCGGTGACTTCCAGTTCAGCGATATCGGACTCTGCGACCAGGTCGATCAGCGTCTTCAGTTTTCTTAGATCCATGTAAAACCCCCTCGAAATTTTTTGATATTGATTTGAAAATCGCGACAATTTTCTGCGATTTTGCCACGATTTTGTTTCGTTTATGCGGTGATTATAAGCGGCAAGGCTGGAGATAGGCGAATTTAGAGTTTTTTGACAGCAAATTCAATTGCTGCGCGGTAGCCCTCGACGCCTAGTCCGCAAATCACGCCTACTGCAATGCCCGACAGATAAGAATGATGGCGGAACGCTTCGCGACGGTGAATGTTCGAAACATGGACTTCGACGAACGGGATCGCTACTCCGGCTAGCGCATCGCGCAAGGCAATGCTGGTATGGGTAAGGCCACCGGGATTGATGACGATGGCGTCGACGCCATCCCGGGCTGCCTGATGAATCCGATCAATCAGCACGCCTTCGTGATTACTCTGAAAAGCCGTCAACGCGACACCTTGAGCATGAGCCTGCGTAACTGCTTCCTGCTCGACTTCACCAAGCGTGGTCGCGCCATAGACCTGAGGCTCGCGACTGCCTAGCAGGTTGAGATTCGGACCGTTGAGAAGCAGGATATTTTTTGCCATCTGATGCAACTCCGTTCAGCGATGTTGTCGCATTTTGCAGGGAACTACCGGTGGTTGGCAAGCAGAAACATTC
>JACMQD010000459.1 GCA_014377155.1 Herminiimonas sp. | reverse complement strand
TCCGATCGGAATACCAACGATTTCTGCGATCTGCTTGTAGGACAGGTCGTCGATATCTTTAAGCACGACAACCTCCCTAAACGCCAAGGGCAAGCTTTCGAGCGCTAAGTTGACGGCGCGCTTGAAATCGTTACCTGCCAGAATATTCTCTGGGTTGTTGCTGTGTCCGAACACGGAAATGTCGAGTTCGTCCACGCCAGCGCTGTGTACTTCCTCATCGAACGGTACCGCCTCACGGTCGTGCCGGCTGTCACGCAGCGCGGTGTAGTAGGTATTTCGTACGATCTTCAGCAACCAGGCTCGAGCGTCATCACCCCGAAAATCGTCAAAAAAACGGAACGCGCGCAGATACGCCGTTTGCACAATGTCCTCAGCGCCATGGTCATTACCGGTTAGCCAGCGCGCCAGATTGTAGGCTGCATTCAGATGCGGCAAGGCCATCGCCGCGAAATTTCCGTCCTTGTTATTTTTATCCACACGCATCGTATTGTTACGTTCTTCGGTTTAAACAGGACTCGGTGGTGGCGCACTTTATTCCCGGATTTTTTCATATGCGCAACAAAATAATTTGCCGTTAGTGGGAATATCGGGGCTCTCCCCCGGGTTATACAAGGTAGCGGCCAAGGTACCGTAACGGGAGAAACAGCATGGCATTCTATCTTCGGCTCGCCCTCGGGCTGACCGTATTCGCTGGCGTTCAGGTCGCGGTGCTGGCAGGGGGTGACTATAGCCGTGGCCAGGGCTTGTATCAAAACCTGTGCGTCGCTTGCCACTCGATTGCCTACAACGGCGTCGGGCCAGCGCACAAAAACCTCTTCGGCCGCAAAGCAGGCAGCCTGCCCGACTATGGTTATTCTCCCGCTCTTGCGTCGGCAGGCATCGTCTGGAATGCTGCGACGCTTGATCGCTGGCTGCTTAATCCAGAAAAACTCGTACCAGGGCAAAAATGGGGCTCATGGTGCCGTCTGCGCAGGACCGTGTCGATCTCATTGCTTATCTCAAAAGCGCAACGGTGTCCCCGCCAATGCAACCCTGAAACGCACCAAGTCACCCACCGCTTTACCAAGAGGAGAAATACATGATCGACCGGAGAAACTTTCTAAAACTAGGTGCAATTGGCGGCGGCGCGATCTTTATGTCTGGCCTGTACGGCCAGGCAAGTGCGGCCGGCACACTCGACGATTTCTATTTCGTCCAGCTGTCTGACACGCACTGGGGCTTTAGCGGCCCCCCCAATCCGGATGCGGCAAACACGCTGAAGAAGGCGGTGGCAACGGTGAACGCGCTCGAGATGCAGCCCGACTTCGTCGTCTTCACAGGTGATCTGACTCACACCACCGATGATCCGCAGGAACGCCGCAAGCGGATGGCGGAGTTCAGGGATATCGTGGCCGCGCTCAAGGTCAAGACCGTGCGCTTCATGCCGGGAGAGCACGACGCCTCACTCGACAACGGCGCTGCGTTCAAGGAGTTTTTTGGCGAGACCCACTATACCTTCGATCACAAGGGCATCCATTTTATTGCGCTAGATAATGTCTCGGACCCGGGTGCGAAGATCGGTGAGGCCCAGCTGGTGTGGCTGGCAAATGACCTTGCTCGACTTGACAAGGAAGCGCCGATCATTGTCCTTACTCATCGTCCGCTATTTGACTTGGCACCGAAGTGGGACTGGGCCACACGCGATGGCGACAAAGCGATCGCGCTTCTGATGCCGCATACCAATGTGACGGTGTTTTACGGTCATATCCATCAGGAGCACCATCACGAAACCGGGCATATCGCCCACCATGCTGCCAAATCACTGATTTTCCCCTTACCCGCTCCCGGCTCCCAAGAGAAACGTACGCCGCTGGCATGGGATCTGGCATCGCCCAACAAAGGACTGGGCTTCCGCGAAATCGAGGCGAATCCCAAATCAGCTGGCGTCCAAATCGTTGAAATGCCCGTTACCAGGATATGACAGTGGATCATCGAAGAAGGAAACTGTGCATCGGTGCACTGGCGGGGATGGGCGCGCTGCTCAGTAGCACAGCGCGCGAGGCGCAAAGCGAGCCGGGCATTAAGGAGCGGGTAATCAAGGTTACCGCGCGAAAATTCCAATACACGCCGAGCGAAATTAACATCAGGCAGGGGGAAGCTGTCGTGCTCGAATTCACTGCAATTGATTTCATCCATGGATTCAGTGCGCCTGACCTGCACTTGCGGGCGGATTTAGCCCCGGGTCAGCTCACGCGGGTGCGCATACCCACCGACATTGTCGGTGCCTACGACTTTTTATGTGACAACTTCTGCGGCAGTGAGCACGAAAACATGAACGGCAAAATCATTGTGACGTAGGGCGGGCATTCCCTGCACTTGTGCGGGGAATGTTCGTCAAAAGGCCGGGAATTTGAGAGCGGCTGCCGTTTTGATTGATAGATTAGTTTGCCTGCGTAAGGGTGCCCCAAATCTTGGCCAGCAAACGGTAGTTTGTAAGACAGACCAAAACCCCGCAAGTCAGGGGCTCAATTTTCAGTATCAGATCGATCAACTTATCCAGGAATCAATGTAGGCAACGTGACCGCAAATCAAAAGAAAATTGGTGAGGCTTGCGTGTCGACGGACCAACCGAGTCAGACCTTGTAGTGCGATTCGCTCGCCAAGGCTAGATGCACGACAATCTACGCAAAAAGGTAAGCGGCAAGAGCGCCGTTACCTGGTAGCCGACAGTCGCCACCGTCAGCGATTGGCCGAATGCTGCCTGTTACGTCCGGCAGGTCCCAAATTAAAGCAGCCACTCCCACGCTTGAAGAACACCCGTCAATCTGCATTTAAATCACGTACCGCTCGTGGTTGCCAAAACCTTGTTACAGTGAACCGCCTTGGTTTGCTTGCAACCGCATCCAGATCTCTCCAGACACCCAATTGATAACAGGACTTTTTATGACAGATGACCCGCGCTGCTGTGGCACCGATACCTGCCTGATCAACGCCGATGGCGAATGCTGGTGTGGCCAGAAATGGGACGGCGAAAAAATGTGCTACCCGTCCCTCAACAAACCAGAGGCTGGCGACAATGCTGCCGCTGACGCGGAACGCGAATGACCAAACCACCGTTGTCAGGCGCTGCCGTGCCGGTTGGACGCTGGTCGCGCATGGCACGCCTTGGTACATCGCGATCAATGTTCTTGGCGGCATGCTGCTCGAAGGTGCGCGGCAACTGGCGAAGGGCAAACGCCGGGTACTGGCCGAAGGGCGACTTCCGACCCAAAGCGGAAGCCGGCGCCGGCTAACTCGCTTGTGGAAAGCGGGCCTTCAAAGCGTCAGGGGAGGATATTGCACGCGGTACAGTCTGGCCGGCTCCCCCGGGTGGCCCGATCGTCCGGGTCGCGCTGCTTTGAAGTCACTGACTCGACCGCAGCACGAGCACGGCGTTGGTTCCGCCGAAAGCGAACGAGTTCGACAGCATGACGTTTCCCGCCGCACCTGGTCTGGCGACCTTCGCGACGTAGTCGAGATCGCATTCAGGGTCGGACTGCTCAAGATGCATGGTCGGGAGTGCGATGCGGTGCCGCATCGCCAATAGCGCCAGCACGCATTCGATAGCCCCAGCGGCACCCAACAGATGCCCGTGGATCGCCTTCGTCGCGCTGACAGGAATGACGCCGGCACGATCGCCGAAAACGCTTCGGATGGCGGACGTCTCGGCAACATCGTTCGCCAGGGTTCCCGTACCGTGTGCGTTGATCGAATCGACTTCGTCGGCCGTAATACCGGCGGACTGCAATGCAGCGCGCATCGCGCAGGCTTGGCCTTGCGCACTGGGACGCGCGATGTGCGATGAATCGGTGGTGAGGCCGTAGCCGATCAGCTCACCGTGGATCGTCGCGTTGCGTGCCAATGCAGCGTCCATCGGTTCGAGCAGCACGATGGCAGCCCCTTCGCCGAGCACCATGCCGGACCGGTTCTTGGAAAACGGCTTGCAGGACGCGCTCGGCGCGGCGACGTCGCTGCTGGCCAGCGTGTGCATCGCTTCCCAT
>JACMQD010000458.1 GCA_014377155.1 Herminiimonas sp. | reverse complement strand
TTTCGACAATTGCGCCTGATTCAGACGATGCAGGAAATAACTCTGGTCTTTGGTCGCATCGACCGCTTTGAGCAGTTCGAAACAGCCGCTGTCGGCTTCGCGCACACGAGCGTAATGACCGGTGGCGATCAGGTCGGCGCCCAGCTTCATGGCATGGTCCAGAAAAGCCTTGAACTTGATTTCCGCATTGCAGAGCACATCCGGGTTCGGGGTGCGGCCGGCCTGGTATTCACGCAAAAATTCCGCGAACACGCGGTCCTTGTATTCGGCTGCGAAGTTGACTGCCTCGATATCGATGCCAAGCACGTCGGCTACGCTGGCGGCATCGATCCAGTCCTGGCGTGTCGAACAGTATTCGGAATCGTCGTCGTCCTCCCAATTCTTCATGAACAGGCCGATAACTTCATAGCCCTGTTCTTTCAGCAGCCACGCGGAAACCGACGAATCGACGCCGCCCGACATGCCGATGACGACCTTCTTCCTAGACATCGTCTGTCCTGTGCACGGACGGGTGCATATACACCATCGACAATGGCGCCCGTTGCCCGTTGCGATAGTCGTCGATGCAGCGCAACACCAAGGGGCTGCGATGACGGTCCTGGCACGCGACGATTTCGTCGTAGCTCATCCACAAAGTGCGCAATATGCCGTCGTCGAGCGGCTGGTCGTAAGAAGCGCCGAGCACTCCACAAAATGCGAAGCGCAGATACGTCACATCGACTCCGGTGCGGGTCGACAAATAGCGCGACATGTAGGTGCCGACCAACGCCGTCGGCGTAAAGTCGTGGGCGGTTTCTTCGAGCGTCTCGCGCACCACGGCTTCGACCAGCGATTCATGCGGGTCGAGGTGGCCGGCCGGCTGATTGAAAAAGATGCCGTCACTGGTTTGCTCCTCGATCAGCAGGAAGCGGTCTTCATGCTCGATGATGGCGGCGACCGTAACGGCTGGTTTCCATGTAGTAATCATAGGATCCTCGGGAGAGGCGCCATTCTACCTCGGCTCGGGGAAGAATTGCTGTGGTGCGGCAGAGACGTCTGAAGGAATACGGGCAACCCTGGATGGCTGTTGAATATTGTCCTTGCGAAAGCAAAATGCTGAAATTTCATGTTATAAAACATCGCAGCGTGGGCTTTGCAAAACATTTTTAAAATTTCCCAACTAATCGTGATCGAATGTTTGGTTTTTTGACAAAAACCGGGCAAAATCGGCGACCCGATAAAGGTTCCGCCGATCGCACTGACATTACCCAAGTTTCAGGCGGATTCGCATACAGCATAAAAAATTAGTACAAACTCTCCAAAAAAGAACGATTGTGCTTATTTTAGGTTTACGTGTAATATTTAAGCAAGTATTTCTAATCCTTGGAGAGAACTCATGAGAATCGGCATCCCCGCCGAGACGCGGTCAGGTGAGACCCGCGTTGCCGCAACCCCCGAAACGGTGAAGAAGCTGATCGCGGCTAAACATCAGGTCATCGTGCAGTCCGGTGCAGGCGTCGCCTCCAGCGTGACCGACGATGCTTACATGGCAGCCGGCGCGACCATTGTCGGCGCGGCCGATGCCTTCGCTGCCGAAATGGTTCTGAAGGTAAGGGCACCGTCGCCTGACGAGCGCGCACTGATGAAAGCCGGCACGGTCGTGGTCGGCATGCTCAATCCGTTCGATGCAGAAAACATTTCCGCCATGGCGACGCACGGACTGACCGCCTTCGCACTGGAAGCCGCGCCGCGCATCACGCGCGCGCAGTCGATGGACGTGTTGTCGTCACAGGCCAACATTGCCGGTTACAAAGCCGTAATGCTTGCCGCCAATACCTACCAGCGCTTCATGCCGATGCTGATGACTGCTGCTGGCACCGTCAAGGCAGCACGCATGCTGATCATGGGCGTCGGCGTCGCCGGTTTGCAGGCAATTGCGACGGCAAAGCGTTTAGGTGCCGTGATCGAAGCGTCGGACGTGCGTCCGCCGGTCAAGGAACAGGTCGAATCGCTGGGCGCCAAGTTTATCGACGTGCCATTTCTGACCGAAGAAGAAAAAGAAATCGCCAAGGGCGTCGGCGGCTATGCGCGCGCGATGCCGGCCGACTGGATGCGTCGTCAGGGCGAACTGGTGCACGAGCGCGCCAAACTTGCCGACATCATCATCACCACTGCATTGATACCAGGCCGCAAGGCGCCGATCCTGATCAGCGAAGATACCGTCAAGGCCATGAAACCCGGCTCGGTCATCGTCGACATGGCGGTAGAGCAGGGCGGTAATTGCCCGCTGTCCGAACTCGGCAAGACCGTGACCAAGTATGGCGTTCATATCATCGGCGAGCCGAATCTGGCCTCGATGGTGGCGGCCGACGCGTCGGCATTGTATTCGCGTAACGTCCTCGACTTCCTCAAGCTAATCATCAATCCCGAAGGCGGACTGGCGATTAACCGCGACGACGAAATCGTGGCGGCAACCCTGTTGTGCACAGGCGGCGACGTCTTGCGCAAATAAGGGCTGCGATGCAACGCATCATGCTGCGCGCAAAAATTCATCGTGCTGCGGTGACCCAGTGTGACCTGCATTACGAAGGCTCCTGCGGTATAGATGAAAATCTGCTCGAGGCGGCGGATATTCGCGAGTTCGAGAAAATCGAACTCTACAATGTCAACAACGGCGAGCGCTTTTCGACTTATGCGATTCGCGGCAAGCGCGGCAGCGGCGAGATTTCGCTCAACGGTGCGGCCGCGCGGCGCGCCCATCTGGGCGACCTGCTGATCATCTGCACCTATGCGCCGATGATCAGTACCGAAATCGAGACCTACGTACCAAAAATCGTATTTGTCGATGATAAAAACCAGATGACCGGTCTGAAAGCGTAGTGCGGTAATCGAGATCGGCCTGCGCTGCGGCGCCTGCCATCGAACTGGAACAATGGGTCTGGAAAGTATCCGTCCCGAAAAATAAAAGAGGCGATCATGGAAATCAGTCACACCGTCACCAATCTCATCATCTTCGTACTGGCGATTTACGTCGGCTATCACGTCGTCTGGACCGTCACGCCGGCATTGCATACGCCGTTGATGGCGGTAACCAATGCAATATCTGCCATCATCATCGTCGGCGCCATGCTGGCGGCCGGCGTCACCGAAGGTCCGATCGGCCAGTTCTTCGGCACACTTGCCGTAGCACTGGCCGCTGTCAATGTATTCGGTGGTTTCCTGGTTACGCAGCGCATGCTTGAAATGTTCAAGAAAAAAGAACCCAAGGTCAAGGCAGCAGAAGGAGCCAAGCAATGAGCATGAACATGGTAACGATGTTGTACCTGATCGCTTCGGTCTGCTTCATCCAGGCACTGAAGGGCCTTTCGCATCCATCGACGGCGCGCCGTGGCAATACCTTTGGCATGATCGGCATGGCCATCGCGGTGGTAACGACCATCGCTCTAATCGTCAAGCTGCGGGGCGAAGCGGCCGGCGGCGGTCTCGGTTTCGGCCTGGTGATCCTCGGTGTCGTGGTCGGCGGCAGTATCGGCGCGATTCTGGCCAAGCGCGTCGAAATGACCAAAATGCCGGAACTGGTCGCAGCGATGCACTCGCTGATCGGTCTGGCTGCAGTCTGTATCGCGGTGGCGATCGTCTCCGAGCCATGGGCCTTCAACATCACTGCGCGCGATGCGCTGATCCCGCTCGGTAACCGGATCGAATTGTTCATCGGTACTTTTGTCGGCGCCATCACGTTCTCCGGTTCTGTGATTGCATTCGGCAAGCTGTCGGGCAAATACAAGTTCCGCCTGTTCCAGGGCGCGCCGGTCAGCTTCAAAGGTCAGCATTTCGTCAACCTGATCCTGGCCATCGCGATGGTCGGTTTCGGCATCATGTTTTGCATGACCCAGGCCTGGCTGCCCTTCATCCTGATGGCGGTGATCGCCTTCGTGCTGGGCGTGCTGATCATCATCCCAATCGGCGGCGCCGACATGCCGGTGGTGGTGTCGATGCTCAACAGCTATTCCGGCTGGGCCGCGGCCGGGATCGGTTTCTCGCTGAATAATTCGATGCTGATCATTGCCGGTTCGCTGGTCGGGTCCAGCGGTGCGATTTTGTCCTATATCATGTGCAAGGCGATGAACCGGTCGTTCTTCAATGTCATCCTGGGTGGCTTCGGCGGCGACCCGGCGGCGGCGGCTGCCGCTGGAGATCAGGCGGCACGGCCGGTCAAATCCGGTTCGGCCGACGACGCCGCATTCCTGATGGGTAATGCAGAAACCGTGATCATTGTCCCGGGCTATGGTCTGGCCGTGGCCCGCGCCCAGCACGCGCTGAAGGAACTGACCGAAAAGCTCACACACAAGGGTGTCATCGTCAAATATGCGATCCATCCGGTGGCAGGGCGCATGCCGGGCCATATGAACGTGTTGCTGGCAGAAGCCGAAGTGCCCTACGACCAGGTGTTCGAGATGGAAGACATCAACAGCGAATTCGGCCAGGCCGACGTGGTGCTGGTACTGGGCGCCAACGACGTCGTCAACCCGGCGGCCAAGGACCCGAAATCGTCGATTGCCGGCATGCCGATTCTGGAAGCCTACAAAGCCAAAACCGTGATCGTCAACAAGCGCTCGATGGCTGCCGGTTACGCCGGTCTGGACAATGAACTGTTCTACATGGACAAGACGATGATGGTGTTCGGCGATGCCAAAAAGGTCATCGAAGACATGGTCAAGGCAGTCGAATAATCACGCTCGCTGACAAAAAAAAGCCGCTGTGGAGATAACCGCAGCGGCTTTTTTGCTTTCCGATACGCGACCCTAGCAGGTGGGCTCGACGTAAATTTTTTAAGGTAGTCTTCTCGTGCCGGACTGTCTCAACGTCGTCCGAACATCATCTGCTCGGCGAGTAGTTGCCGCAGTGGCGGAAGTGCATCTACCGCGCCAAGCGACAGTCCCAGGAGTGTTTGCGACAACGATCCGTCCGGCGACATGGCGAATACGCGCGCCATCGCGTCAGTCAGGCGAATCGTCAAGGTCCGGTCGACTTTTCGGCTGTTGGCAAATGCCTGCAGTGCCGCCGGCGAGGCATCACGCGCTAGGCAGCGCGCCAGCACCGCCGCATCGCGCAGTCCGAGATTGAGTCCCTGGCCCGCGACAGGATGCAAGGTCTGCGCTGCGTTGCCGATGGCGACACAACGTGCCGACGTCGCCGGATCGGCGTTCAGTCCCAGCGCATAGGTAGTGCGTGGCGTGACCGATTCGAACCGCCCGACCCGGGTGCCGAATGCTACCGACAACGCTGCCAGAAATGCCGCATCCGGCAGGGCCATCATCCGGCCCGCGGTCTCCGGCCGCATACACCATACCAGCGCATAGCCGTCATCTTGCGGCAACAGTGCCAACGGTCCTTCATCGGTAAAGCGTTCGAAAGCGCGCTGCGGCACTGCGGCGCTAGTCGTGACATGGGCAATCAGTGCTGTCTGCCGGTAATCCCGGTACAGGGATTTTTGTTGCTGATTGCCGAACAGGCCACCTTCCGATTGCACCACCATGGCTGCGGTTACCGTGCGGCCATCGGACAACGTCAACGCGACGTCGCCGGCGCGTTCGGCAAGGGCGAGAACCTGAACCGGCCGCATCGACACCGCGGTTACGGCTGCCGCAAGCCGGCTCACCAATGCGCCGTACCGCGTAACGTAGCCAAGCGCCTCGACACCATGATCGGCACGATCGATCAGTGTGCGACCGAAATGACCCCGGCGCGATACATGGATCTGATGGATCGCAGTCGCCGCAACCGGCCAGGCACCGGCGTCGTCGAGCACCTGCCGGCTACCG
>JACMQD010000457.1 GCA_014377155.1 Herminiimonas sp. | reverse complement strand
GGCTAAACGCCATATGCAAGATCATTCCACTGCCGCGCGTTCCGCTGACGGCAAACCCCACAGGTCGTTGTTCGAACGCCTGACCGCACTGATTTCCCCTGAGCCCGAGAATCGCGCAGAACTTCTCGAAGTGCTGCAAGAAGCGCATGACCGCAATTTGATCGATGCGGATGCATTGTCGATGATCGAGGGCGTATTTCAGGTTTCCGACCTGTCCGCACGCGACATCATGGTGCCGCGCTCTCAGATGGATGTAGTCGACATTTCGACGCCGATCGAGAGCTGGTTGCCGCTGGTACTGGAAACGGCCCATTCGCGCTTTCCGGCAGTCGAAGGCGAGCGCGACAAGGTAATCGGCATCCTGCTCGCCAAGGATTTGCTGCGCTATTACGCAGAAGAATCATTCGATGTGCGTGACATGTTGCGCCCGGCGGTGTTCATTCCCGAATCGAAGCGGCTGAACGTGCTGCTGCGCGACTTTCGCGCCAACCGCAACCACATGGCGATCGTAGTCGACGAATACGGCGGCGTGGCGGGCCTGATCACGATCGAGGATGTGCTGGAGCAGATCGTCGGCGACATCGAGGACGAATATGATTTCGATGAAGCCGAAGACAACATTCTCGCCATCAAGGATGGTGTGCATGGCGCGCGCTGGCGCGTCAAGGGACTGACCGAGATCGAACAGTTCAACGAAGCACTGGGCACTGGTTTTTCGGACGATGATGTCGATACCATCGGCGGTCTGGTCGCCAACCATCAAGGTCGCGTGCCGCGCAAGGGCGATGTGTTCGATATCGAACGCATCCGCTTCGAGGTGTTACGGGCGGATGCGCGGCAGGCGCATGTGCTGTTGGTGGAAAAAATTCCGCTGCTGTCAGATCGTGGCGAGATTTAAGCAAAGGTAGTTCAGACGAAGTCGGATCGTGTTTCCCGGCCTACAAAACGTCGTCAAAACCCGTGTCCGCTTAAGCAACACTTGACAGCCCTCTTCCCCTTGCAAGGGGAAGGCCGCGATGGGCGCGGCGCGTCACAAGCCCGCGCAACCCCGCCTTTCCTTTCATTTCGATACCAACTGTCTGTCCCCTAGTTCCCGCTGCGGCATAACCCGGCAGCCCGCACCCCCTCATACCCCACTATAATCTGCACGCGGCGCGCGACCACGCACCGAAATCCCTTTTCAATCAGCAGGAAATCCGACGCGTGATTATCCCACTCCACCCACTCGCCCGACTCACGATCAGTTTTCTGGCCGGTCTGCTCAGCATCCTGGCGTATGCGCCTTTCGGCCTGTGGCCGTTGCAGATTGCCAGCGTCGCCGTCCTCATCGCATTGGTTATGCGCGCGCCGTCGATCAAATTGACTTTTTTCCTCGGCTGGTCATACGGTACGGGCTGGATTCTCGGCGGTATCTACTGGCTCTATATCAGCATGCATCATTTTGGCGGCATGCCGGGTTGGCTGGCGGCGCTGGCGGTGCTGTTGCTGTCGATGTTCCTGGGTGCCCACACTGCGCTCGCCATGGCGGGCGCAAGCTGGTTGAGCCGTAGCCGCCACATGCCCCCGGCAGTCTCGCTGCTACTGGTGTTTCCCGCCGCCTGGGCGGTAATGGAATGGGTGCGTAGCTGGATCTTCACCGGATTTCCGTGGGTCTCCACCGGCTATGCGCATGTCGACAGCCCGTTAGGCGGTTTTGCGCCGGTGGTCGGCGTCTATGGTGTGGGCCTGGTGGCGGCAGTCGTCGCCGGGACGATAGTCTTGCTGGAAACCCGGCGCTGGGCAGTGGCGGTGGGCGCGGCCGTGTTCGCCATCGGCTTCGGCTTGCAATCGGTGGCGTGGACTCAGGCCAGCGGCCAGCCGATCAGCGTGCGTCTGCTGCAGGGCAATGTGGCACAAGACCTTAAGTTCGACGCCGACCAGGCGGGCGTCACGCTCAAGCTGTATCAGGACATGATCCGCGCCACGCCAGCGGACTTGATCGCCACGCCGGAAACCGCCTTGCCGCTGATGGCGCACCAGTTACCGGCAGGGTATATCGAAAGCTTGATGGATCACGCACGGCAGTCGAAAAGTCATCTGATGATCGGTGTACCGATCAGCGACGGCCCGCGACAATATGCCAATAGCATGATCGGCCTGTCGCCTGACATCGATGCCAAGCTCTACCGCTACGACAAGCATCATCTGGTGCCTTTCGGCGAATTCATTCCGTTGGGCTTTCGCTGGTTCGTCGACACGATGAATATCCCGCTCGGCGATTTCACCCGCGGCGCCTATGTTCAGCCGCCGTTCGCGGTCAAGGACCAGTGGGTTCTACCCAACGTCTGCTACGAGGATCTGTTCGGCGAAGAAATTGCCGATCAGATCCGCGCCAATGCGACGCGCGCGATGGAGCCGACCATCATGCTCAATACGTCTAACATTGCCTGGTTCGGGGATTCACTGGCATTGCCGCAGCATCTGCAGAGCTCGCAAATGCGCGCACTCGAAATGCGTCGCCCGATGCTGCGTGCGACCAATACCGGCGCGACCGCGGTGATCGACGGCCGCGGCCGCATTGTTGCGCAGCTGGCGCCGTTTTCATTCGGCACGCTGGCAGCGTCGGTGCAAGGGTACAAGGGTTCGACGCCGTTTATACTATTCGGCAATGCACTGGTGATCGGACTGGCGCTGGCGATGTTGTCGACGGCCTGGCTGTTGCACCGCAAAACCCACAGGATCTCGCCGCAGCCCTTTGAAACCCGCTAAAATCAGGGGTTTTTCAGCACCTTACATTCACGTACGTATCAGACCAGACCAAGATGCTCACATTCCAACAAATCATCATGACGCTGCAGCAGTATTGGGACGCCCAAGGTTGCGCCCTGCTCCAGCCCTACGACATGGAAGTCGGCGCCGGCACCTCGCACACCGCGACGTTCCTGCGCGCGATCGGACCCGAGCCTTGGCGCGCCGCCTATGTGCAGCCGTCGCGCCGGCCCAAGGACGGGCGCTACGGTGAAAACCCGAACCGCATGCAGCATTACTATCAATATCAGGTGGTACTGAAACCGGCACCGGAAAACATCATCGAGCTCTATCTGGGCTCGTTGCGCGCATTGGGCCTGGACCTGAACCAGAACGACGTGCGTTTCGTCGAGGACGATTGGGAAAACCCGACGCTCGGCGCGTGGGGTCTGGGCTGGGAAGTCTGGCTCAACGGCATGGAAGTCACGCAATTCACCTATTTCCAGCAGGTCGGCGGCCTCGACTGCAAGCCGGTCCTGGGCGAAATCACCTACGGCATCGAGCGCCTGGCAATGTATTTGCAGGGAGTCGAGAATGTGTATGACCTGATCTGGACCGAATGGGAAGAAAACGGTGTCAAGAAGCACCTGACTTACGGCGATGTGTTTCATCAGAACGAGGTCGAGCAATCAACCTACAACTTCGAACATTCGAATGCCGAATTCCTGTTTTCGTTGTTTACCAATTACGAATCGGAAGCCAAGCGATTGCTGGATATCCCTTTGGCTTTGCCAGCGTACGAAATGATTTTGAAAGCGGCGCACACCTTCAACTTGCTCGACGCCCGCGGCGCAATTTCGGTCACCGAACGCGCCGCCTACATCGGCCGCATCCGCAATTTGTCGCGCGCCGTGGCGCAGGCCTATTTTGCCTCGCGCGAGGCGCTCGGTTTCCCGATGTGCGGTACCGCGCCCGCCGAGCAACGCGCAGCCGCCTGACGCTGCCAACGCGACCGTCGCCATGCCTGCTTGCAGGCATGGCATCAAACACTTTAATTCCAGATTACCGGACTTGCCCGAATCGAACATGAATCAGACACTGCTAGTCGAATTGCTTACCGAAGAACTGCCACCGAAGGCGCTTGCCAAATTGGGCGACGCCTTTGCCACCGGCATCGTCAATGGCCTGAAATCGCGCGATTTCCTCGATGCCGACGCGGTCGCCACAGCGTACGCAACGCCGCGCCGGCTGGCGGTGTCGATTACCGGCGTGCGCGCCGTTTCACCCGACAAGTCGATCCGCGAAAAGGTATTGCCGGTATCCGTAGCGCTGGACAAGGACGGTTTACCAAGCGCGCCGCTGACCAAGAAACTGGCGGCGCTGGCAGCCTCGACCGGCGCTGCGGTGATCAGTGTCGGTGATCTGGAGCGCGCCGTCGACGGCAAAGCCGAAAGCTTTTTCTATACCTACACGGCGGCCGGCTCGGCGCTGCAGCAGGGCTTGCAGGCAGCGCTCGAAGACAGCATTGCCAAATTGCCGATTCCGAAGGTGATGAGCTACCAGCGTCCCGACGGCAGCACGGTGCAATTCGTGCGCCCGGTGCACAAGCTGATCGCGTTGCATGGCACCGGCATCGTACCGATTTCGATCCTGGGCCTGGCGGCCGGCAACAGCACACTCGGCCATCGTTTCCTGTCCACCCGAGAGATGGTAATTGCCGACGCCGACAGTTATGCAACCGTACTCGAACAGCAGGGCAAGGTCATCGCCAGCGTCGCCACGCGCAAGGAAACCATCCGCAGCGCCCTGCTGGCCGCAGCCGGCGCCGATCAGGTGCTGATGCCCGAATCGTTGCTCGACGAGGTCAATGCGCTGGTCGAATGGCCGGTCATCTACGAGTGCCGGTTCGAAGAGGAATTTCTGGCGGTGCCGCAAGAATGCCTGATCCTGACCATGCAGACCAACCAGAAATACTTTGCGCTGACCGATACCGCTGGCCGATTGCGGTCGCGCTTCCTGATCGTATCTAATCTGGCGACCGACGATCCGCAGCACATCATCACCGGCAACGAACGGGTGGTTCGTCCACGCTTGTCGGACGCGAAGTTCTTTTT
>JACMQD010000456.1 GCA_014377155.1 Herminiimonas sp. | reverse complement strand
TTTTGCTTTTTCGCTGTTGGCTACGGCTTGCGAAGTCGACGCATTCACCGAACCGCCCGAATAGATCGGGATGACAACCTGTACGCCGAGACTGCGGACGTTGGAATCCTGATTATAGGTATTGATCGTTTCGGAATTGTTTTTGTTATAGCTGGCGACCAGATCAACACGCGGTGTGTGTCCCGCCCGATTTCGTTTAACTTCCTGCAACGCGGCCTCGACGCCAAAACGCTGGGCTTCGATTTCTGGATTGCGCTCAAGGGTAATGCGCGACCATTCTTCGAAGCCGGCCGGCTGCATCGGCGCTACCCGAAAGTCGTCGCCCAGCGCATCCAGAACCGGCACGTCGCGTCCGATGACGCCTGCCAGCGTGTTGCGCGCATTGGTCAGATTGTCTTTGGCCTCGAATACCTGCGCTTCGGCCAGTTCAAAGCGGGCCTGGGTTTCCAGCACGTCGGTGCGGGTGCCCTCGCCTTTTTGGAAAGTGCGATCATTGACCCGCATCTGTTCAGCAAAGGCCTCGCGTTGTGCCGTCACCAGCATTAACTGGTCCTCGGCATATTGGGTATCGGCATAGGCGCTCATGACGCGCAACACCAGCTCCTGGCTGCGGGACGAAAATACTGCGTTGCTATAGTTGGTCTGCGCAATACCTTGGTAATAACGTGCCAGCGCATCAAGATTGAACAGTGGCTGCCTGGCCTGAACCACGCCCACCGCGCTGTTGTAATCGGGATGCGTGGACTGACTTTGGCCCAGTTGATTTTTGCTGGTGATGTCAGCCTTGTTCTTGTAAGTCGAATAATTGGCCGATACCGACGGCAGCAAACCCGCCCTTCCAAGTACGCGATACTGCTGCCCGGCTTCGTTCTCCGATACGGCGGAACGGTAGACCGGGTCGTTTTGCAATGCCGACTCATACGCCTGCAAAACACCGAATGCCACTGCGCTGCCGGACTGCGCCAGCAATGCCAAGGTAAGGACCGACCACAAGCTGCGGCGCACTAACAGATTATTCATTCTCACTCCTCGGACATCGATGTCTTGGCACGGTCCATCACCGGCTTGAACAAATAACTCATCATCGTGCGCTCACCAGTTTTAACAAAAACCTCAACCGGCATACCGGGGCGCACTTGCAGAGCGGCCAGCATTTTCTTGCCTGCCGGTGTCGCTATCGCCCGCATTTTGTAATACGGGGCGCCAGTTTTTTCATCAATCACGCGATCGGCTGAAACCTGTGTAATGGTGCCGGGAATATGTGGCGTGGTGTTTGAGTTAAATGCAGCAAACATCATTTCGACCGGCAGATTGACGTGCACCTTATCAATCAGATTAACCGGAACCTGACCTTCGACAATCAGCGGATCGTCACTAGGAACGATGTCCATGACTTTGTAGCCAGGCCCGATGACGGCGCCTTTGGTATAGACGTTCAAACCGACCACGCTGCCATCGACCGGCGCCTTGATGATGACATTGGACAGGTCGAAGTCCTGGCTCAACAGCCGATTGCTGAGGGCATCGGCTTCGCGCTGGATGTCGGACAATTGTGCCCGTACTTCCTTCTGGTACTCTTGCTGGCGCTGCACTTTACGCAGCCCGAACTCGCTCATCTGCCGCTGGGCCCGGCCGATGTTGCCGATATCTTCCGAAATCGAGCCGCCGATCTGGGCATAGGTACGCTCCAGGTCCAGCAAGCGGTTGCGCGCGACGTAGCCTTCCTTGGCAAGATCACGCATGCCATCGAGCTGTTCTTTCAGGAATTTGAGCTGCTGTTTCTTGCTTTCACGCGACTCTTCAAGCCCGCGCGTCTGCGTCTTTAACCCGGCAATCGATTCATCGAGTGCACCTAGTTCACTCTGAATAGCCAACTGGCGCGAGAAGAACAACTGATTTTGCAAACTGATCGTGGCGGCAACCCGTGGATCGTCCCGATGCTTTTCAAGTTCAGGCGGAATTGTGATGGTCTTTTTGCCGTCGCGCTCTGCGATCAGGCGTGCTTCGGCAGAACGCGCGGTGTAATACTGTGCACGTGACGCTTCGGCCTGCGACTTCACCAGTACCTCGTTCATCCGAACCAGGGGTTGTCCTGCCTTGACGACATCACCCTCCTTGACCATGATTTCTTCCACGGTACCGCCGGTCTGATGCTGAATCGCCTTGCGATTGGTCGAAACAGTCACCGTCGACGGTACCGGCACGCCCTTGTCGAGCGGCGCCAATGTCGCCCACAAAATGAAACCGCCCACGCCCAGCAGGACGATCAGCCAGCCGAGCCGCGAATAGCCGCGGTCGTCGGTATGGACTTCGTGCAACTGCGTCACGTCGACCGCAACCACTTCGGTGGCCGCTGCACTTGCCTTGTTGCCAAATAGCTTCCTCATCATCGATCCTGTCAAGTTGTCGCTGGTACGTTATTCGTAGTCGCAACGTCGCTATAGCCTGACGTCTGCTTTGCCTGCTGCGCTGCTTGCTGTGCCTGTTGTTGGGCGATCTGGGCCTTTTGCGCGGACTCGTTCAATGCAGCCAGTACCTGCTCGGTCGGACCGAACATCTGCGCTATACCATCTCGCAACAACAACAGTTTGGTGGTGATGCCGATGATGCTGGTGCGGTGCGTAATCAAAATGATGGTTTTACCACGTTGCCGCAGGTCATTGATGGCGGCGACCAGCGCTGCTTCGCCAATATCATCGAGATTCGAATTCGGTTCATCGAGGACGATGAACGACGGGTCGCCATACATCGCCCGTGCCAGGCCCAAGCGCTGTTTCTGGCCACCCGACAAACCGGCGCCGCCCTCGCCTAACATCGTGTCGTAGCCGAGAGGAAAATGCAAAATCATTTCGTGGACGCCGGCACGCTTGGCTGCCGTGATGACTTTGTCGGGGTCGATATCGCCAAACCGGGCGATATTCTCGCTGACGGTACCGCCAAACAGTTCGATATCCTGCGGCAGGTATCCCATGTGGGGACCAAGCTCATCCTTGTTCCAATGATGGATATCGGCGCCGTCGAGACGGACTTTGCCGCCGAATGCGGGCCAGACGCCGACCAGCAAACGTGCTAGTGTGGACTTACCCGAACCGCTCGGTCCGATGATACCGAGTACGTCGCCCGGCTGGATTGCGAATGACAAGTTCTTGATGACGGGAATTTGCGAACGCGGTGGCGCCGCAGTGACCATTTCAACGGCAATCGCGCCGGCAGGTTTTGGCAATTCCATGCCCGCTTCGCGTGGCAGATTGGCACTCAGCAGATCGTTAAGTCGCTGATACGAACTGCGCGTACCACTCCAGGTCTTCCAGACGCCGATAACCTGCTCGACCGGACTGAGTGCGCGGCCCATTAGAATCGATGCGGCAATCATCATCCCCGGCGTGATCTTGCCCTCGACCGCCAGCAAAGCGCCGTAACCGAGCACGAGCGACTGCAAGGCCAAACGAACAAATTTCGTAATCGCAGTAACGATGCCGCTCTTTTCACTCGCTTCGGCTTGCAGTGCCAAAAAGTGGCCGTGCAGCTTGTACCAGCGCGCCTGCAAGTTGGGCAACATGCCCATTGCCTCGATGACTTCCGCATTGCGCAAATTGTTAGTCGCCAGCGTGCTTGAAGCGATTGCCATCGAATTTGCTTCCGCCAGTGGTTTGCGTGACACGACTTCGTTGGCATAAGCGAGGACGATCAGCACCGCCACGCCGACGAGTGCAAAAACGCCCAGCGACGGTTCGAACATGAAAATGACCACCAGATAGATCGGGAACCACGGCGCGTCGAAAAATGCGAACAACGCATTGCCAGTCAGGAACTGGCGGATGTTGGTCAAATCCTGCAATGCCTGGCCGGCGTTGCCACCACCTTGTTTCAGGCTTTGCTCGAACGCGGCGGTATACACCCGCTTGTTCATTTGCATGTCGAGACGCGCGCCGACGCGAATGAGAACAAAGCTCCGCACGAACTCTAGCGCACTCATCAGAATGTAGGCGCCTAACATCATCACCGTCAGCATCAATAATGTAACTTCGTTGCGGCTTGGCAGAACCCTGTCATATACTTGCAGCATGTAAAGCGACGGAACCAACATCAACAAGTTGATGATCGCGCTGAATACACCGACCGTACGAAAGGCGCTCTTGAACTTAGCCAGTGTTTGGGCAATCTCGTTATTTGGTAGTTTGAATTTGGATATCATCTAAAACATTCAGCGCACAGTAAAGTGCAAAATATGCCCATGAGGTCGAAGTACGGTTGCAAATCGATATGTGCTGTATCGATGCATCGTCAAACCGCGCTTGACTGCCGTTCGTCCGTGACGGAGGTGCCAAAAAAGTCGGCGTAGGTTACCAGCGTTACCCACCTAAAAATGTGATGCACGTCACATTTTTCAGGAGCTTACCATAATGTAAGTTCCGCAGTCAGTATATTTCTGGGTGTTGTAATGACGCTTTGGGACACGTTGTCACAAAGCAGTGCGGAAGGCAAAAAGTGCATGGGCAAATTCGGCCCGTTTTGTCGTCTTACGCCGAGCCGATCGCGCCGAGCGCCGCTACCCACTCCAGTTGTCTTGGCAGGCAAACAGTCCTCAGATCATAGTTTTCCACCGCAAATGCACGTGCATTGGCACCCAGCCTTGCGCGTGTCTGCGAATCGTCGAGCAACGCGCATATTTCGTTGGCCAATCCATTGACATCGAAGAAATCGACCAGCCTCCCGGTGTTGTCATGCCTGATTGCTTCCTTTAAAGGCTGGGTATTACTGGCCACGATCGTACATCCCGCACTCATCGCTTCGAGCAGGCTCCAGGACAAGACAAAGGGATAGGTGAGATAGACATGCACGCGCGACAATTGCAGCATCGGGATGAAATGCTCGTATGAAATTTGCCCTAGAAAATGTACCCGCGCGAGGTCCTCTGGCGCCAGGCTTCCCCTCACTTCGTCGAGGAAAATATTCTTCCACTTCTGACCGTCGGGTGCTGCAGCGCCGTAGCTCACGTCATCGCCGCCCACAATCAACACCCGGGCGTTTGGCCGCCGTGCCAGGATCGCCGGCAGCGCGCGCATGAAAACATGATAACCACGGTAGGGTTCCAGATTACGGTTGACGAATGTGATCACTTCATCATCGCGCGTCAGGGTCAAATTACCGTTCAGCGTAAGTGCCACCGCAGCGCCGGGCGCGACTACGGATGTATCGATACCATCATGGACCACCGAAATTTTGTTCCGAAACCGTTCGGGAAAAGTGCTTGCCTGCCAGTGAGTTGGTGAAATCCCTAGATCCGCAATTTCGAGATGCATCAAGTTATTCACGTTTTTCGGCCGAATACGACAGCGCGCCATAATGTCATCCGCCGAAAATTCAGGATCGAATCCAACGTCGGCACCCTGCCCGTGATAGAAAAATTCGCAGTAAATGCCCAGCTTAGCTCGCGGCCAAACGTCCTTCAAAAACAGGCTTTCGCCCCAGCCCGGATGCGCAATGATTACGTCGGGTGAAAATCCGGACGCCTGCAAAGCCAATGCAGCGCGCAACGTGGCTTCAGCGCGGATCATCTTCGGTTCGAAATCGCTTACCCAAGGATGAACGCCGGGCGTGCTACCGCGCTCGGGCTGGTTCGCGATGATGCGCACGCCGAGCCAGTTCGGGCGTGACGGGTTTTGCATCGTGAAGGCGACTACTTCATTGGTCGGATCGGCTGCCAGCGCCGGCGCCAGGTATTTGAACTGGCCGGGAAAATTTTGATGGACGAACAGGATCTTCATAGGGCTGGGCAATGTGAACAAAATAAGCGGGCGTCATTTGCTGGAATGCCGACCAGCCTGCCAGTGGGACAAGCATCACCGGCCGAGTTGCGAGAATGGTGGTGCCGACAAACTGGCCTGGCATCGAAGCAGTGGCCGCTTCTGAAACAATAGAAAACCGAGAATTATTGTCAAACTTTCCAGCATCTATCGAATTAGATCGAATGTCAGGTCGGCAGCGCGCCGCGGTCAGCGACAACCGCATCGCCACGCTGATCGGTATCGAAAATATCATTTCTGCTTGCAGTACGCTAGCGATACGCGCTTCGCTGCTGCCCGCGACGCAAGCTACCCAGTCTGCGGCGTGGTATCAGGAAAACTTGATCGTATCGCCGGCCAACGCGCTATTGACCTGAGCCGCTGATGCTGCAAGGCCGTCTTTCAGTGCCTTCGCGTAAGCCAGTCGGGCTGTTTGCATGGCAGCATTCTGGCTCGATAAGCGGGTCAGTTCGGCATCTACGAACTGCAGGGCCGCGAGTTGGGATTTGGAGTCGTCGGACAGCTTATCGAAATCATAATCCTTGCCATCAATTTTAATATTTGCCATTACACGTTCTTTCGTAAATTGGGCTTCTGAAGAAGAAGCGTGGGCGCCATGATAAAACAAATTTCGCCGGGCGATAATGCCGTACACATCGAACCACCGTATCGAGGTTGCGTCGCGACATAAATTCGAGAAGAAAACAACGACCGGAAAACGTCGGCACCGATCTAAGCCGATTCGAAGAAAATCGCGCATGGCTGCGGCTATCCACAATTGAGAATGGCCCGATACAAGCACAGAATGCAAGCATGGAAACGGCTTGTATCCGATTTTAAGGGCAACGGCGTTCCAATTCCCGACCTATTAAAACAGCTGGAGGAGACTAACATGCACATCAAATTCGTACGATCCATTGCCTGCCTTGCCCTGATCGGCAGCGCCGCCGCCCATGCACAGCAATATCCAACCAAAACCATCACGATGGTCGTCCCTTTTGCAGCGGGTGGCCCGACCGATACCGTGGCGC
>JACMQD010000455.1 GCA_014377155.1 Herminiimonas sp. | reverse complement strand
GACGTCACGCGCGACGACAAATCGGTGCAAAGGCTGGCAACCCGCAGCATCGTCATCGCTACCGGCGCGCGCCCGTTCGTGCCGCCGATTCCCGGCATCGACGACAGTGGCTACGTCACGTCCGACACGGTGTGGAACCTGCGCGTATTGCCAAACCGACTGGTGGTGCTCGGCGGTGGTCCGATCGGTGCCGAACTGGCGCAAAGTTTCGCCCGACTGGGGTCGACCGTGACGCAGGTCGAGATGGCGCCGCGTCTGCTGATGCGCGAAGACGAAGAAATATCGACGATGGTAGCCGAGCGGTTTCGCCACGAAGGTATTACGGTCCTGCTGGGTCACAAGGCCAGTCGATTCATAAACGAAGGCGGCGAAAAGATTCTCATCACGGAATATGACGGCAGCGAAATACGCATTCCGTTCGACGTTGTGCTGGTCGCGGTCGGGCGCAGCGCCAACCTGAAAGGCTATGGTCTCGAAGAACTCGGCATCGTCGCCGAGCGTACCATCGAAACCAACGACTACCTGCAAACCAAGTATCCGAATATCTATGCTGCGGGCGACGTCGCCGGACCGTTCCAGTTCACCCATGTCGCTGCCCATCAAGCCTGGTATGCGGCTGTCAACGGGCTGTTCGCGCCGTTCAAGAAATTCAAGGCAGATTATTCGGTGATTCCGGCGGCGACCTTCATCGACCCCGAAGTCGCACGCGTGGGGATCAACGAACTCGAAGCAAAGGAACGCGGCATCGCCTACGAAGTCACGCGCTTCGACATAGACGAACTCGACCGCGCGATTGCCGACAGCGAGGGCCATGGTTTTGTCAAGTTGCTCACGGTGCCGGGCAAGGACAAGCTACTCGGCGTCACGATCGTCGGTGAACATGCGGGCGACCTGATTGCCGAATACGTGCTGGCGATGCGCCACAACATCGGCTTGAACAAGATTCTCGGCACCATCCATATCTATCCGACGATGGCCGAAGCGAACAAGTATGCGGCGGGCGCATGGAAGAAAGCCCACGCGCCGGTCGAGCTGCTGGCGTGGGTGGCGCGGTTTCATGCCTGGCGGCTGGGCTGAACTGGTAAATTTCGGAGATCAAGCATGCTAGCAATAATCGGCGGTACCGGCCTTGCGCAATTGCAGGGACTCGTTATAACGGACAAGTTCACGGTGGCGACGCCATTCGGTGCGCCTTCGTCGGCCATCCTCAAGGGGCGCATCGGCGCCCAGGAAATACTTTTCTTGTCGCGCCATGGCGACGGACCACATCAACTGCCGCATGAGATCAATTACCGTGCCAATATTTTTGCGCTCAAGTCGCTCGGCACAACGCAGATCATCGGCCTTTCGGCAGTCGGCAGCCTGCGTGAGGATATTGCGCCGGGCGACCTGGCCATTCCGACGCAATATTTCGACTGGACGCGCGGTCGGCGCGCCGCCAGTTTCTTTGGCGACGGCGTCGCCGCGCATGTCTCGACGGCCACGCCGGTGAGCGCCGGACTGGCCGGGTGGATTCATGCCCAGGCAGATGCGCTCGGTATCCAGGTTCATGGCGACGTGACTTACGGCTGCGTTGAAGGACCGCGCCTCGGCACGCGCGCCGAGAGTCATTTTTTGCGGCAGGCAGGTTGCGATCTGGTCGGCATGACCAATGTGCCGGAAGTGTTCCTGGCACGTGAAGCGCAGATCTGCTATGCGACAATCGGCATTGCGACAGATTATGATTGCTGGCTGGAAGACCCTGCCAAGCACGTGACCGTCAGCGCGATCTTCGCGCTGTACCGCCAGAGCCTTGAAAAAGCGCATCGGCTGATCCACGCATTGCTCAACGGTGCCTGTCCGCCGGAAGAGGTCGAGATCCGCACCGCGTTGGCGCAGTCGATGCTCAGTGCCGACGAGAGTCTCAACGATGAACAGAAAAACTGGCTGGCGGTCCTGCGACGTTGATCGGTGCACCCTGAATCCCCCGACATGCGCATCTCCATCATCATTCCCGTTCTGAACGAAGCAGGCCAAGTAGCGGCCCGCATGCAAGCGCTGGCGTCCTTACGCGCGGATGGTGCAGAACTGCTCGTCGCCGATGGCGGCAGCATCGACGGCACCGCTCATCTTGCGGCGCCTTTTGCAGATCGCGTGCTGGTCGGTGCGCTCGGCAGGGCGTTGCAGATGAATGCCGGGGCGGACATCGCCAGCGGCGAAATCCTGCTTTTCCTGCATGCCGACACCACCCTGCCTTCTGGAGCGCTGGCGCTGATTCGACAGGCTTTGTCGGGCTCGCGACATGCCTGGGGACGCTTCGATGTCGCCATCGACGGCCGCCCGCGCATGTTGAAGGTCATCGCGACCATGATGAATCTCCGTTCGAGAATGACCGGCATTGCCACCGGCGACCAAGCAATTTTCGTGCGGCGCGAGACCTTCGCTGCGATAGGCGGCTATCCACCCCAAGCGCTGATGGAAGACATCGAGCTATCACGACGCCTGAAGCGCTGTACGCCCCCATGCTGCCTTCGGCAGCGCGTTGTGACCTCAGGCCGCCGCTGGGAGACACGCGGCGTCTGGCGCACCATCCTGTTAATGTGGCGGCTGCGGTGGTTGTACTGGCGCGGGGTTTCACCCGACAAACTTGCGGCGGTGTACCGATGACGCCCGATTGCCGGATTATCGTGTTTGCGAAAGCGCCGGTTCCGGGTCAGGCCAAGACCCGGCTGGCGGGTGCGATCGGCGAGACGCGCGCGGCACGGCTGGCGTCGCGCATGCTGGCCGAGACCGTCTGGCATGCTATCGAGGCAGGCGTCGGCGAGGTCGAATTGTGCTGCGCGCCCGATAGCACGCATGCAGACTTCGTCGCCTTGCAGGCGCGGCATGCCCTCACGCTGACGGTCCAGGGCGAAGGCGATCTGGGCGCTCGTATGCATCGTGCACTTGCAGGCGCGCTAACGCAGTACAAGCGTGTCCTACTAATCGGAACCGATGCGCCACAGCTCGATGCATCTGTCCTGCGCGCGGCAGCAGCGCGGTTGACTACGCAACCGGTCGTGTTCGTGCCGGCGAGTGACGGTGGCTATGTGCTGGTGGGGCTGACGCGTGCCATGCCAGCGCTTTTCGAAGAAATAGAGTGGAGCACGCCGCGCGTCATGGCACAAAGCCGCGCTCGGCTGGCGGCATCAGGCATCAGCGTCGATGCGCTCCCGATGCTGCCCGATGTCGACGAGCCCGCCGACCTGATCCATGTACCCGACGACTGGTGGCAATGAAAAAACTGATCCTGGCAGGCGCCGGCCATGCCCATGCGCGCGCATTGCGCGACCTGGCGCATGCGCCCATCGCCGGCCTCGAAGTAATGCTGATCTCGCCCGATGCGCTCGCGCCCTACTCCGGCATGGTACCGGGCTGGCTCGCCGGTCATTATCGGTGGCGTGAATCCTGTATCGATTTTGCTGCGTTGTGCAATGCTGCTGGCACGATCTTGCAAACCGGCTCGATCGTTGCGCTTGATGCCGACGCGCACGAGCTGACACTCGATAACGGTCACATCATCAGGTATGACTGGCTGTCGCTCAACATTGGCTCCACCCTATTCCCAACGGCCACCGACGCCAGCACGATACTGCCCATGCGGCCGCTCGGCCTGTTGCAGCAACGCTGGGACAGTTTGCTGGAATCGGTGCGACTTTTGCCACCCGGCCGTGAGTTTCATGTCGCGATGGTGGGTGGTGGCGCCGCTGGCGTTGAAACCATCCTGTCCGCAGATCACCGGTTGCGGCAAGTCGCACCGCAGGTTGATTTCAGCTTTTCTTTATTAACCAGAAGCGCGGCAATTCTCGACGGCCTGCCGAGTGCGGCGATTGCCGCGATCCAACAGCAAATCGCCGCTCGCAAGATTCGCATCATCGGCAATTTTGCGGCTGCTCATGTCGCCGGCAATATCGTGCACGGCGAGGATGGCCGAACGTTGCAAGCCGACGTTTTCTTATGGGCCACCGGTGCGCAGGCGCTCGGCTGGCCAGCACGATCGGGGCTTGCCACCGACGGGGGCGGTTTTGTCCGTGTCGATGCAAGTCTGCGCTCGCTGTCGCATCGGAATATCTTCGCGGTAGGCGACTGCGCGCGTTTCGAACCCGCAGTGCCGAAGGCTGGGGTGTTCGCCGTGCGCATGGGGCCGGTACAGTCATGTAACCTGCGCGCCGCAGTCGCTGGCGAGCCAATGCGGCGGTATGTCCCGCAGCGACGCTACCTGATGATCATGGGTACCGGTGATACGCATGCAGTCGCTTCATGGGGACCGTTCGGCTGGCAAGGCGCGTGGGTCTGGCGCCTGAAGCAAGCTATAGATCGACGCTTCATCGCGTCGTATGGCGGTCATCCGCAAGAAAATCGAACGGCAGGCGGCATCAGGAAACCGCCGCTTGGTTTAGACTAGCGCAAACTACTACAATCCACCATACGATGCATCCCACCTTTCCCCTGCTGCGCAAGACCGATTTCCCCACCATCCACCGCAAGACGCTGGATACCTTGCAAGTAAACCTGGGCTACAAATGCAATCAGACCTGCCAGCACTGTCACGTCAATGCCGGCCCGACGCGCACCGAAATGATGGACTTCAAAACGGTCGAGCTGGTCTTGGAAGTTCTGCAAGCCAAGCAGATCCGGACGCTGGACCTAACCGGCGGCGCGCCGGAAATGAATATGCATTTCCGCACGCTGGTGCAGCAGGCGCGCGCACTCGGCGTCCAGGTCATCGATCGCTGTAACCTGACAATCCTGTTCGAGCCGGGTCATCAAGACCTGGCGCAGTTTTTGGCCGACAACCAAGTCGAGGTTACCGCGTCGATGCCTTGCTATTCCCAGGAAAATGTCGACAAACAACGCGGAGAAGGAACCTTCGATAAGAGTATCGAAGCGCTGCAGTTACTCAACCGCCTGGGATATGGCAAGGCTGACGGCAAACTGTCCCTGAGCCTGGTCTATAACCCGCAGGGCCCGTCGCTGCCGCCGGAACAGAAAGCGCTCGAGCAAGACTACAAGCGAGAATTACTGAAGCACTTCGACATTACGTTCAACCACTTGTTCGTGCTCGCAAATATGCCGATTCAGCGCTTTGGCAGCACGCTGATCTCGAAGGGGCTATTCAGCGGCTACATGACACTCCTGAAAAACAATTTCAGCGCCGCCAATGTCGATGGCGTCATGTGCCGTTCACTGGTAAGCGTGGACTGGCAAGGCTTCATCTATGACTGCGATTTCAACCAGATGCTGGCCATGCCCATGCCGTCGGCACGCACCGGACGGCGTCATCTTTCGGAATTGCTAACGCACGACATAACCGGCGACGCCATCGCGATCGCCGACCACTGTTATGGCTGTACCGCCGGTCAGGGAAGCAGTTGTGGCGGTGCATTGGCCGCTTAGCGACCGTTTTAGCCGGGAAAACCCTTTATGCCTGGCGCGTCAGGTTTCGTCTTCGCCGGATTTTTTCGACAGACGCAGACCGATCAGAATGACTAGCGCGAACAGGGTACTCAATACCGCCGTCGCTTCGCGACCCATGCCTGCGGCGATGCCGATGGCCGACGTGAGCCAGATGCTGGCGGCCGTCGTCAACCCGCGAATTTCCTGTTCCTGGCTGAGCTTGATGATGGCGCCCGCGCCCAAAAAACCAAT